>CAZFCY010000009.1:33559-55896 GCA_964517665.1 uncultured Opitutaceae bacterium
CTCCCCGAAGCAGCTTCGCCCGCGGGGTAGGAGCGGCTTCAGCCGCGATGCGTCCACGCAACGCTTTCGCATCGCGGCCGCTCCTGCGTTCCGCCCGTAATCTCACTCCGCGACGACGAGAAACCGCACGCAGGTCGGATTCGGAACCGCCACCGGCTCGCCGTGCCGGCGCAGCGTGCCGCGCTCGGGATCGACGGCGAAAACGATCACTGTATCGCTCGCCTGGTTGGCGACGAGCATCCATCGTCCGCCGGGCGCGAGCGCGAAGTTGCGGGGCGTGGCGCCGCCGGAGGATTCGTGTCCGATGGCGGCGAGTTTGCCCGTTTCCGCGTCGATCGAGAAAATCGCCACGCTGTCGTGGCCGCGATTCGACGCGTAGAGGAAACGGCCGTTCGGATGCGCCACGATCTCCGCCGAGGTGCTTTCTCCGGCAAAGCCTTCCGGCAGCGTGGAGATGGTCTGCTTCTCCGACAGCGCGCCCGAGGCCGCGTCCCAGTCGAAGACGGTGATGGTGTTCGACAGCTCGTTCACCACGTAGCCGCGCGCGCCGTCGGGATGAAACGCGAAGTGCCGCGGCCCCGATCCGGGCGCGACGGCCGCGAAGGGCGGATCGTTCGGCTCGAGCGCGCCGGTCGCCGGATCGAAGCGGTGAACGAAGACGCGGTCGCTTCCGAGATCGGCCACGATCAGAAACCGGCCGGATGGATCGAGGTTGGCGGAATGCGCGTAGGATTTCGTCTGCCTCGTGGGATGCGCGCTCGATCCCTCGTAGGCCATCCGCGCGGTCTGTTCGCCGAGCGTCCCGTCCCTCTGTATCCTGATCGTGGATACGGACGCGCCCGAGTAGTTGGCGGTGAAGACATGCCGGCCGTCGCGATCGAGCGAGACGTGGCACGGTCCGGGGCCGCCGGACGAGCGGTCGTTCAGCGCCGTCAACCTTCCCGTCGATCGATCGATCTCGAAGGCGCGGACGACGCCCCGCTCGCGCTCGCCGACCGCGTAGAGATGCCGCCCGTCCGGATGGATGGCGAGAAAGCCGGCCTGGCTCATGTTCGCGGCGCGCTCCGGCGTGGCGAGCGCTCCCGTTCCGGGATCGAATGTCGAGACATGGATGCCCGCATCCGAGCCGCGGGCATATCCTCCGAAGTAGACGAGCGTTTTCGCGTGTAGCATGGTGGCGACGGACGTGAACGAGAAGAGAATGAAAAGAAGGCGCAACATGGGTGGATCGATTGGGGGTGGGGTTCGAGCCTTGGCGGGCCTCAGCGCAACTTCGCGCAGACCCTGTGCCGCGGGCAGGTGACGAGGTGATCGTTCGCCATCCCGACCGCCTGCATGAAGGCGTAGCAGATGGTGCTGCCGACGAACTTGAAACCGCGTTTCAACAGGTCGCGGCTCATCGTGTCGGATTCGGCGGTGCGCGCGGGGACATCTTTCATGTGGCGTCGATCGCCCTGCAGCGGCGCGCCGCCGACGAATGACCAGAGATACGCGTCGAACGCGCCGAACTCGCGCTGCGTGGCGAGGAACGCCTTCGCGTTCGTGATCGTGGACGCGATCTTCAGGCGGTTGCGCACGATGCCTTCGTCTCCGAGCAAGCGCGCCACGTCCTTCTCGCCGTAACGCGCGATCTTGCGCGCGTCGAAACGATGAAACGCGCGCCGGTAGTTTTCACGTTTCTTGAGGATCGTGGACCAGCTCAGCCCCGCCTGCGCGCCTTCGAGGATGAGCATCTCGAAGAGCGCGCGGTCGTCATGCTGCGGCACGCCCCATTCGCGATCGTGATAATCGATGTCGAGGGGCTGGCGCGCCCACGGACATCGCTCGAGGCGGGCGGTTTGAGGCATGCGCCGAAGTTGAGCGGCCGTCCGCTCGTCTGCAATGCGCGGTTCGTCATTTTCGGCGCATTGGCGCGCGTCGGGATGCGATGCCGCCCACCCGGACCGAACCTCGAACCAGAAAAGCCCCGGCGTCCGTCCATCATCCCGCAAAGCGCGGATCGACGGCGGCGCACCCATGGCGACACGTGTGATCTGGGCGCCCTCCGTCCGGGAATATCGCGGCCCTACAGGCCGCATCAATTGTGGGTATTCCACTGCCCTGGGCTGAGGGATGGCGGCCCTTCGGGCCACGCGGGCGTGGGACATGGGGTTCAGCGGGTCACCCGGCCCGAACGGCCGCGATTCGCCGAGACCCGTGAGTCACCTGGACGACTGTGTGGCGAACTCGACCGCGCGCTCCGGCAGATCGCAGGCCCGAAGGGCCGGCCATTCCTCAGCCCAGCCCAACGGGCTGGGAAACGGATCCATTCCCAATGATGCGCCCCAACGGGGCGCGATACACTCAGTCCCACACATAGCGTTCGTCGAACATGATTTGATAGCGCGTCAGCAACCGCCGGTATTCGTCCTGAAAGGTCATCTTTCGATGATGTTCGGCCTGGTTCTGGACGTAGGCTGCGACCACCCCGGCATCCGACTGACTGACGGAAAATGCGCCATAACCCGACTGCCAGTGGAAGCCTGCGAGCGCCGCGTCCTTGGTTTTGATCCATTTTGATGAACTCGTTTTCAGAATCTCAACCACCTCGGCCATGCTTCGCGGCCCTACAGGCCGCATCAATTGTGGATGTCGTCACCCAGGGCGTTGCCCTGGGCTGAAGGGTGGCGGCCCTTCGGGCCACGCGGACCGGAAAACACACGCGTCCCGCGACCCGACAGATCGTCAGCCCCGAAGGGCTGTGGATTCGACGACCCAGACCGCGGTGAGATCGTGGTCGCGGCGACCCGACTGATCATCAGCCCCGAAGGGCCGGTCATTCCTCAGCCCAGCCCAACGGGCTGGGAAACGGATCCATTCCCAAACATGCGCCCCAACGGGGTGCGATACGCTCAGCCCAATCCCACGCGATCACGCATTCACACATTCACGCGCCGCCTCACACATGCCGCTGCCGCATCTATTCGATTGCCCTGCGCCCCACGCCTTCGCTTCGTTGGCGGGTTCATGGCTTTGATCAACCTGCTCGATGTCGGTCTTGGGTTCGGTGGTCCTCCGGTGCTGGATGGCGTCAATTTCCAGCTCGATCCGGGGGAGCGCGTCAGCGTGGTCGGCCGCAACGGCTCGGGGAAATCCTCGCTGCTTCGCATCGTCGAAGGCGCGCTCGCGCCCGACCGCGGCGACATCGCGCGGCAGCCCGGCGCGCGGTTCGCCAGCCTTCCGCAGGCCATCCCGGACGGGCTGGGTGGCTCGGTGCTCGATATCATCGCCGGCGGCGCGCACGCGCAGGATTTCCACGAGGAGGACTGGGAGCGCGACCTGCGGCTCGACCGGCTCCTCGAGGAGTTGAAACTCCCGGCTGACGCGGCCTTCGCGGAGCTTTCGGGCGGCATGAAACGCCGGGCGCTGCTCGGCCGCGCGCTCGCGGCGCAACCGGATCTGCTCCTGCTCGACGAACCCACGAACCACCTCGACATCGAATCGATCGTGTGGATGGAAAAATTCCTCCTCGGCGCGGGCGTCTCGCTCCTGTTCGTCACGCACGACCGCGCGTTTCTCCGCCGGCTCGCCACGCGCGTCGTCGAGCTGGATCGCGGCCGGCTCTCGAGCTGGTCGTGCGACTACGACACCTACCTCGCGCGCAAACAGGAGGTGCTCGAGGCGGAGGAGAAACAACGCGCCGCCGCCGACAAGAAACTCGCGCAGGAGGAGGAATGGATCCGCCGCGGCGTGCGCGCCCGGCGCACGCGGGCGAGCGCGCGCATCCAGGCGCTCGTGCGCCTTCGGGCCGAGCGTCGCGCCCGGCGCGAGCGCATGGGCGAGGCCACGATCCAGGTCGCCGAGGCCGCCCGCAGCGGCATGAAGGTGATCGACGTGAAGGACGTTTCCTTTGCCCACGCCGGCGCGCCGCCGCTCGTGCGCGACCTCACCACGACGATCATGCGCGGCGACAAGATCGGCATCGTCGGCCCCAACGGATCGGGCAAGACGACGTTGATCAAGCTCCTGCTCGGCCAGTTGCAGCCGGCCTCCGGCGTCGTCGCGCCGGGCACGAATCTCGAGATCGTTTACCTCGACCAGCTTCGCGCCCAGATCGACGACAACAAGACCGTCGCCGACAATATCGCCGATGGCGCCACCACCGTCACGATCGAGGGGCGTTCGCGGCACGTCATCAGCTACCTGCAGGACTTTCTCTTCTCGCCCGAGCGGGCGCGGACGCCGGCGCGCGTGCTTTCCGGCGGCGAGCGCAACCGGCTGCTTCTCGCGCGGCTCTTCACCAAGCCGGCCAACGTCCTCGTGCTCGACGAGCCGACGAACGACCTCGACATCGAAACGCTCGACCTGCTCGAGGATCTGCTCGTCGAGTTCCAGGGCACGATCCTGCTCGTCAGCCACGACCGCGAATTCCTGGACAACGTCGTGACCTCGACTCTCGTGCTCGAGGGCGGCGGCCGGGTGGGCGACTACGTCGGCGGCTACAGCGACTGGTTGAAACAAAAGGAAACCGCCGCCGCGCCGCCCCGACCCGCGTCGGGTTCGCGCCAGGCAAAGGACGCGAACGCCGGCCCGCCGGCGAAAACGGAAAAGCCGGGCAAGCTGAGCAACCGCGAGCGCCGCGAACTCGACGAGCTTCCGGCGCGTATTGAAAAACTGGAGACAGAGCAGGCGGCGCTCACGGAGAAGCTCGCCGATCCGGCGTTCTATCAAGCCGCCGCCTCCGACGCGCCCGCGGTGAAGTCGCGGCTCGAGGCGCTGGAGATGGAGCTGGCGACGGCCTTCGCCCGCTGGGAGGAACTCGAAACGCTTCGCGTCGGAGGCGCCTCGTAGTCCGCGTGGCCCAACGGGCCGCCATCCCCCAGCCCGGGGCAACGCCCCGGATTCGCTTTGGACCTTCGACTTCCGACTCCTCCGTTCACCACGCGTAGGCCCAGGGCGCTTCGCCTCCGGGGCCGGGGAAGATCGCGTCCAGTTTCTTCAGCGTGGCTTCATCGAGCTTCACCTCGGGCACGCGCAGCGCGTCGTCGAACTGCTCCATCGTGCGCGGGCCGATGATCGGCGCGGTGACGACGGGATTGTGCAGGAGCCAGGAGAGGCCGATGGTCGCCGGCGTTTCGCCGAGCTTGCGACAGAGATTCTCATACTTCCGAAGCTGCTCCTGTTTCTCCTCCACGCGCTTTGCCATCTGCGGGTCGGCGCGGCGGCCTTCCTTCAGCTTCTTGAGAATGCCCCCGAGCAGGCCGCCCGCGAGCGGGCTCCAGGGGATGACGCCGATTCCGTAGTGACGGCACGCCGGCAGCACCTCGAGTTCGACGACGCGGTTCTCGAGGTTGTACACACTCTGCTCGCTCACCAAACCGAGCATGTGCTGGCGCGACGCGATCTGCTGCGCCGTCGCGATGTCCCAGCCGGCGAAGTTGCTCGATCCGACATAGCGCGCCTTGCCCTGGCGGATGAGCACGTCGAACGCCGTCCAGATCTCCTCGAACGGACACGCGCGATCGACGTGATGCATCTGATAAAGATCGATGTGATCGGTCTGCAGCCGGCGGAGGCTCTCCTCGCAATGCTGGATGATCTTCCAGGCGGAAAGCCCGCGCGCGCGGTTCGGGTCGTTCTCGCCCTTCTTGTTCATCGTGCCGAAAACCTTTGTCGCGAGGATGACCTTCTCGCGCCGCCCGCCGCCTTGCGCGAGCCAGCGGCCGACGATCGATTCGGTGATCCCCTCGCCATCGACCCGGCCATAGACGTCGGCCGTATCGAAAAAGTTGACACCCTTCTCGAGGGCATGGTCCATGATCGCGAAGCTGTCGGCCTCGCTGGTGAACGGGCCGAAGTTCATCGTGCCGAGACAGAGAGGAGAAACTTTAAGGCCGGTGCGGCCGAGGTGGCGGTAGTTCATCGCTTTCATTTTTAGCGCGGGAGGGAGGCGGCGCAACCTTCGGCTGCGCGCCGCGGGCGGCATCGAGAGCGGCGCCACAATGCCGAGCCTCCTGAGCCTTTTATGGCCATCTGCTTCCTGGAGGTTTGGTGACGGCTGCCATGCGGAAGAGCATGCTCCGGGTTCGGAGTTCCGCCTTCAGGCGGTCTGAGCCGCAACCATGTCGCAAGCAGCGGACGACATCACGAGGCTGGGCGTCGGTTTAATCGCTTGCGCCAGCCTCGTGACCTCGGCTGCCACAACGATTCCGGCATTCGCGTCGTTGCGGCTCAGCCCTGTTGTTTCTCGGGGCTCGCCGTTTCGGCGGGGAGGAAGTTCATGGCGAGAAAGTCGAGGGCCGAGCGGGCGTCGGCGTAAACGGAATCGACCTCGCTCATGAGCGGGTTGGCCTGCGCGAGCCTGCTCGCGGAAGGGGCGACGGTGGCGCGGAGCCGGCCGGGAAACGCCCCGACGGAGGCGACCATGGCGGCGACGTCCTCGGGATTCAACGCGTCCGCCGCGGCCATGTCGTATCCAGAATCTGGTGACGGAGCGGGGTCGCGCGCGAAGAAGACCACCGCGGCGGCCACGGCGGCGGCGAGCGCGCCGCCGAAGGCGAGGCCGCGCAGTCCCGGGGCGGAACGGCGGGCGGCGGTCCTGCGCGGCGCCTGCTGGCGCGCGCGGATGCCGGCCATGACGAGCTGCTCGAGCCCCTCGGGCGCGGGCCGGCGCGAAAGCGCGCGCGATTCGCGGATGAGTTGCTGGTCGAGAGCGGCCTCTGCGGCGAGCCAGGCCCGGCAGTCCGCGCACTTCTCCACGTGCGCGGGAGGTTTGCCGGAGAGGGCGGCGCGAAGCCGGGCGATGCGGCAGGCGGTTTTCATAGTAGAGCGCAGGGCGGTTGAGAGTGTAAGGTTTAAGAGCGTGGCTGGTGTATCCGGAATCTGCTTACAGCTTGCGCTCTTGTGTTCTTGAAACCAAGCGAGCTTGCGAGCTTCCGGCGGGCGCGGAAGACGAGGATCTTGACGTGCGGCTGGGTGAGCCCGGTGACGCGCGCGGTTTCCTCGACGGAAAGTTCCTCGGCGAAACGCAGCCACATGATCTCGTGTTCGCGTGGCGACAGATCGCGGCGGGCGCGTTCCCACAGGCTTTCGACCTGATCGTGGCGCTCGGCGGCGGTCGCGGGCGAAGGCGTGTGAGTCGGGGCGTCGTCGGAGATCTCCACCCAGTGTTTGGCGGAGCGGAAGTGGTTGAGCGCGCAGCGGCGCGCGATCGTGAGCAGCCACGCGATCATCGGGCGGCTGGTGTCGAAGCGATGCAGGCCGTCGTAGGCTTTGATGAAGGTTTGCTGGGTGAGGTCCTCGGCGTCCTGAGCCTGCCGCGTCATCTGATGGATGAAGTTGTGGATGCGACGGCCGTGCAGGCGGACGATGCCGGCGTAGGCCTGGGTGTCTCCGGCGAGCGTGGCGCGGACGAGGTCGGCTTCGGCCGGCTCGGAGGAAGAGGAGGAGTTTAAGTTGAAGTTCACGTGAGCCGCAGGGGCCTGCTCCGGAGCGGTCGAAGCCTCCATGGGTCCGTTTGCCACGGGTGGATGCGGTGATGCTACAACTTCACACTTCAAGTTGAACTCCCTCCTTCATCACGCGCCCGGTTGCGGCGCGTCTGGCGCGGCGGGTTCCTCGATGCTGAGCGCGTAGCGGGACTTGCCGTCCGATTCGTCCACGTAGCCGACCAGAACGCGGTAGCGGCCGGTCGCGCCCTGAAACTGGAAGCGCACGGAACCGTGATTTTCGGTGATGATGACGAGTTCGCCGCCCGAGGCGAAGGGCACGGCTTCGACGCGGTAGTTTTTCAAGCGCATGTATTCCGCCTCGTAGCGCAGCGGCGGCGCGGAACCCTCGAGCGCGGTGAACTCGACGAAATCGATGCGGGCGTTTTCGCCCTCGTGGCGCATGCCGCTGAGCACGACCACCGCGCCGCGGGCGAGCGCGACCTCGTCGATCGCATGGCTGGTGAGATTCTCCGGTGTGGGCCCATCGCCGGGAAGTTGTTTGTCGGCCGTCCATTGGGCGACCACGACGCCGTCGGCGGGATCGGGAAACGGCTTCCCGCCCTGCGCCTGCCGTCCGTCGGCGGCCGCGCCGTGGCGCGGGTGGTCGCCGTTCATGCCCTTGATCATCTCGACGAGGCGCGCGGTCGGGTAGGCGAGTTCGAGCCGGACGGTGTTTTCGACGCGGCCGACGACGACGGACTGGAGGAACTTGTTCAGTTGCGCGTCGTCGGTTTCGGCGAGCGAGGCGATCGCGGCCATGCCCTGGACGATTTTGGAGAGTTTGTCCGCCATCGCATTGGAGCTGGCGACGAGTTGAACGCGGGCGGAGGTCATCTCGCCATCCTCGCCGAGCGAGACCGAGCCCGAGCTGGCCATCTGAAGGATGCGCGCCTGCGGCGCGTTTCGATCGAAGAGGCCTTCGGCGGACGGGACGATCGTGGCGGCCGTCAGGTAGCTGGTTCCGCCTTTCGGGAGCAATTCGCTCAGCCGTGAAGGACTCTTCGCGAGCGAGGGCTGGGTGCCCTGGATGACGGCGCGCGCCTTCACGAGCTGGTCCTTCGATTTGCTGACGAGGATGATGGGCTCCGGTGGGAACGCGATCGCGACGCCGCCGGCCATCTGGTAGGCCTCGAAAGGCATCTCCTTCAGCTCCACGAGCTGGTCTGGATTGGAGACGGTTATCTGGGCGACCAGACCCTCGGCGATCGCGCGCAACTCGGGCGTTCCCTGCAGGATCAGGGCGCCGTCGACGGCGTTCGGATCCTTCGAGAGATTCGTGCCGTAGGCGGTGGCCGATCCGGCGGTCGTGAGGAGCTTTTGCAGATCGAGCCGCAGTCCGCCCGCGACATCGGGCGACTGCATCTTGTTGAACGCCTCGGTCATTTCGCGCCCGAGCGCGCTTTCGCGCAAGGCGTTGAGATCGAGATAGACCATCCAGCGCGCGTCGGCCCCGACGACCGCGGGATCGAAGGCGGCCTGCGCGGCCGCGATCGGCATCGCGGGCAGGGCGAGAAGGGAAAGTTTTCGGAGAAGGCTGTGCATGAGCGGGAAGTGGTTGAGAGCGTAAGTTTTATGAGCGGATGCTGACCGGGCCTGCCTTCTTATTCACTCAAACTCGCGTTGCGGTTACAGCGTGATGCCGGCTGCAGCAGATTCAGGATCTTGCGTTCTTGAATCCCTTGCGGGTTCATTCCCCGAAGCTTGCTTCGCCTCTGTGGTAGGAGCGGCTTCAGCCGCGATGCGTCCACGCAACGCTTTCGCATCGCGGCTGAAGCCGCTCCTGCATTTCCGTCAATGCCCCGGAGCTTGCTCCGGGGTTCTTTACTCTTAACCACTCGCGTCCGGCCGCGCGCCGGCGAACTCGCGGGTGTTGAAGATCAGCGCGCTGGCGGCGAGGAGAACCAGCGTGACAGCGAGCAGCACGACGACCGTGCTGGCGGCCGCGGGCGCGGTGGAGAAGAGCGAGGCGAGATCGGCGTGGACGGGCGCGAGGAGGTTCTTGAGGTGACGCGTGAGCGAGAGCCGGCTGAGTTGTGTGGGGATGTTTCCAATCCCGGCCTCGATTGCCGCGCCGTAGAGCAGGCCGAGCACGAGGTAGCGCGAGGTGACCGAGGCGAAGAAGAAGCCGAGCGCCATGAAAACCGCGCCGCCCAGCATCTGGCCGAGCAGCATGAGCGGCGCCGCGCTCCACGCGCCTGGAATCCCGCGAAAGGCGCCGACGCCGATCACGACGGCGAGGGCGAGCAGAAGGCCGGCCTGCGCGCAGAGAAAGTGCGCGGCGAACTTGAACACGACCAGCGCCGGACGCCGGACGGGGCGGGTGTGCACGTAGTCGATCGCGGCCGGTTTCATTTCGTCGCGCAACGCGCCCGCTCCGGAGAGGAACGCGAGCGAGGGGACGAGAAATGTCAGGTAGAAGCCCACGGCCCAGTTGAAATAAGGGCCGGCCTGGCCATCGCGGGTCGGCAGCGCGCCGAGGAGGGCGAGGCCCGCGAGCAGCCCGAACACGGCGAGGATGCCGCCGGGCGTGAGGAAACGCGGGTAGGTGAGCCGCCACACGCCGCCGAAGGCGCGAGCCGCGCCGGGCGTGGCCACCGGAAGGGTCGTCGAGGAATCGGTCGTGATCGTGCTCATGGGCTGTGATTGGGAGTGGTGGCTGCGCAGTTGAAGTTCGGAGTCCCGCCTTCAGGCGGTCTGGCCAGCCCCGCGGACCTGCTCCCCGGACCGCCTGAAGGCGGGACTCCGAACCCAGAGCACGCCTTTCCCACGCGGCAGCCATCGCCTTCAATCACCCCTGTGCTCATGCGTGAAGGGGCGATTCGATCGCCTTTTCGAGAAACGAGGTGGTGCTGCGCACTTCGAAAATCTGCGCGCCGCTGGCGAGCAGGTGCTCGTGAAACCGCCCGTAAAACATGCCGGGATCGGTCCACTGGACGCGCAGGGTGGACGACTCGCTCGCGATCTCGCAGCCGCGCACGAGTTGCTGGTCGAAAAGGTAGCGCGCGAGCCGTTCCGGCGCGTCGCAACGGAAGGTGGTCGAGCGGGGCCACTGCTGTCGCGTCTCGGCCGCGGCCGCGGTGTTGCCGGCGCGCGGCATGCGGCCCCAGCGGAGGAGGAGAAACGCGCCGCACAAGGCCTCGAGGTCGTGCAGGATGTGGCTGGACACGACGACGCTCGTGCCGTCCTTCGCGAGCTGCCGGAGCACGACGGCGAACTCCTCGCGGCCCATCGGGTCGAGTCCGTTCATCGGCTCGTCGAGGATCACCAGCCCCGGGCGGTGGACGAGGCATTGCGCGAGTTTCACCCGCTGCTTCATGCCCTTCGACATCTGGCCGAGCCGCTTCTTCCGATGCTGCGGCGCGAGCTGCGCCTGATCGAGCGCCTCGTCGGCCCGCGCGCGCGCATCGACCGCGGACAACCCGGAGATCATGCCGAGCGCGCGCAGCCACTGGCCGGGGCGCAGGTGTTCGGGGATTTCCTCGCTCTCGGGACAATAGCCGATGCGCGCCTGCGTCGCGGGGTTGTTCCACGGATCCGCATCGAAGACGCGCAGCGTGCCCGAACTCGGCCGGATCTGGCCGGTGAGGAGGCGAAAGAGCGTCGTCTTGCCCGCGCCGTTCGGGCCGACGACGCCGGTGATGCCGCCGCCGATGCGGAAGCTGACGTTGTTCAACCCGAGAATGATGCCGTAGAAACGGCTGAGGTTTTCGGCCTGGACGATCGAAGTCATGGGCGGGGCTTTGCTTTCGATTTGAAAATGGATGTAGGAGCGGCTTCAGCCGCGATCCGCTCGCAGTTCATCGCGGCTGAAGCCGCTCCTGCCTTCGAAGCCGACGACGCAAGCTTGCATGAGTTTCGCATCACTCGGGTTTGAGTTTGCGGAAGAACACGACCGACGAGAGCGCGACCAGCACGGCGAGGCCCGCCAGCGGGCCGGCGGCGCCGTCGGTTCCGAGGTGGCGGCCGGCGTCGGCGAGGGTGCGGGTCACGTCGTCGCCGACGAACGGAAGCACCTCGGCCGCCTCGAGCAGGACGGTTTCGAGCTGGAAGATTTCCTGCTGAAGAATCCGAAGGTCGTGGCTGAAGCTCGCATGGCGCAGCCATCCGGGCATGCCGGGAAAATCGGCCATCGCGCCGGCCACGATCCAGAGGCCGATCCAGAGCAGGATCGTGTTGCGCGAAGAGCGGCTGAACGCGGAGGCGCCGAGCGCGATCGAGGCGAGCGCGACGAGGCTGATGAGGTTGAAACCGAGCGCGCGGCCCAGCGGCCCGATCGAGTGGGTGAAGAAATCCATGTCGGGCGCGACCAGCATGCTCAGAACCCAACTGATGAGCAACGGCCCGGTCCACAGGACGACGAGGATGCCGAGGATGATCCCGAATTTTCCGAGCAGGTAGTCGGACGAGCGCAGCGGCCGCGAAAGGTAGATCGTGAGCGCGTGGCTGCGGCGATCGCGCGCGACCAGCCGCGGGATCACGACCGTGAGCGCGAGGAGGCTCAAACCGAGTCCGATGAAGGAGTGCGACCAGAAGATGAGCGTGAAAAGCCCGCGAACGCAGATGTCCGGATACAAAAGCACGAGGGCCGAAAACGCCGCCGCCACCGCCTCCGCGCGCGGCCCGAACGACGCGGCCCAGGTCTCGAGCCAGCCGCCGGTCGCGACCGATTGCGTGAAAAGCAGGCCCGCCGCGGCCATGACGATGCCGGCCGTCCACGCGAGGAAGACGAGGATGCGGAAGAACCGCATCCGCAGCATCTGGCGCAGCCCGGTGGACACGATGACCCAGCGGCGATACGCGAGCCCGCCGGGAGTTTCGCGCCAGCGGCTGAGGTCGAGTTGCGTTTCCATCATCAGACGGGCGGAATGGGGAACGGTGCGCAAAGCCCGAGGTTTGGAGTTCCGGCTCCAGCCGGTCCGAATCGCCGCCTGAAGGCGGAACTCCGAACTTCAAAGGCATTAGTGTGCGTGGCGGGCATCGGGCGGCGGCGGGAGCGGCGGCGGCGTGTGGTTGCCGCCGTTGGCGGTGGCGAGCGATTGCAGGAAGAGTTCGTGCAACGCGTTCGGATTCGCGACGATCTCCGCGGGCGGCAGCGCATGATCGCGCATGAGCCGGAAGATCCAGTCGATCGATTCGGTGTCCGAAGTGGCGCGGAGTTTTCCGTTGGAAAGGCGCTCGACCGTCCGCCCCGCTGCGCTGAGCGCGCGCGCGAAACGTTCCGTCTCGGCCGCGGGCGCGAGTTCCACCACGCGGCGGTGACGATTCTTCAACACCGCCATGCTCTCGTGCTCGAGCACGCGGCCGTTGGCGATGATGATCACGCGATCGCAGATGCGCTCGACGTCGTGCAGCAGGTGCGAGGAGATCACGACGCTGATCCGCAGCTCGCGCCAGAGCGAGCCGATCAGTTTCAGGATGTGCTCGCGGCCGGAGGGATCGAGGCCGTTGGTCGGCTCGTCGAGAAAGATCAACTCCGGATCGTGCACGAGCGCCTGCGCGAGTTTCGCGCGCTGCCGCATGCCGGTCGAGTAGGTGTCGATCGAGCGGTAGCGTTCCTGCCCCATCCCGACGAGGTCGAGGATCTCGTGCGCGCGTTGCCGGGCCTTGCGAAACGACATGCCCGAGAGCTGGCCGCAATAGATGACATACTCGCAGCCGGCCATCCCGCCGATGTGGCAATCCCGCTCCGGCCCGTAGCCGACGCGCAGGCGCGAATCGCGATCGTGCTCGCGGATGTCGCGCCCGAGCACGCTTGCGGAGCCTTCGCTCGGCGGCTCGAGGTTGAGCAGGCATTTGATCAACGTCGTCTTGCCCGCGCCGTTCGGGCCGAGCAGGCCGATCGTGCCCGGCGGCACGCGCAGGTTGACGTCCGCGAGCGCGCGCTGCGCGCCGAAGGTCTTGCCCAGGCCGCGGGCTTCGATGACGCAATGCGGCGTCACCGGACGCGACCCGTCCGTGGAAGCGGAGGGCGATGTTTCGAGAGAGGAGGACTGCACGCGCAATGAGGACCGTCGGCCGGCCGGGGAGTGGTTTCCTCTTTTACACCAGACCGCGCGACCGGGTTACAGCTATTCCGGATGAGCGAGGGAAGAAGTGGCGGCGCGTCGAAGGTGGCCGCGCGGGTCCCTCCGCGCGGCATGCACGTTTTCCTCGTGGCCGCGGTGCGGTTTGCACGGCGTTTGCGGAATGTTTTCCTCGCGCGCGGAAGCGCATGCCGGTGATCCGCGCGGGGCGCGTGTCTTTTTGTGGGCGTGTTCTCCGTTTTCCTCGCGATCGGCATCAAACCGGCAGGTGGAGGCGCAAAACTTTTCTTTCACCCTCAGCCCCGAGATCAACATGCGAGCGACGCCCCTTCAGACCCGTTTCGACCTCCGCTTCCCGTCCATCCGCGCGCCGCGTCCGTGCTTTCCGGATCCGCGCACGCTCCCGCAGAGCTGGCGCAACAACATCCGCGCGCAACGCTCCCGCGCGACCGCCGCGCTCAAGCCCCGGCGCTGGCGGATGGGTGTCGGCGGCGACGTGGAGACGCAGCGCGAATCCGCGCGTCGTTGAAAACTCAATACCCGGTCGTCGTCTGGTAGTGGTGCGACCGCGCGCCGAGCAGGCCGGCGAAATAACCGCTGCCGCGTCCGAATTGCCCCAGCGCCATCGGCAGCGTGAGCAGGGCGGTGATCGGCGCGGCCAGCAGCAGCAGCGATCCCGTGATGAACATGAGGCACGCGCCCGGTGTGAAACGGCACACGGCGACCCACGCGCCCTGACGCGCGGCGGCGGTCGCGGTGCGCACGATGCCTGAATCGAAACGACGTCGAAAGACGTAGCCGCAACGCAGCCGCTCGAGCGGAATGGTCTCGTCGACTCTCGCCCGCGGGAGCCAGCGCGCGCGGCCGCCGGCGGCCACGACTTTTCGATAAAAATCGGTGTCCTCGCCGCCGGAGCGGTCGAAGCGCGGATCGAATCGCAGCCCGTGCCGCCGCACGAAGCTCATTCGCGCGATCCAGTTGTTGGTCGTGATCGTCACCGGCTTTCCCAACGTGGCGCGAATCGCGCGCGAGACACGGCGCAGCCGCGCGTTGAGCGCGATGGACCGCTGCACGAAAAAATGCCGGGGCGCGATCGTTGTCGCGGGCGGCCGCACGCCAACCGGTCCGCCCGCGAGGTCGGCTTGTTCCGCCGCGAAACCGCTCCAAAGCTCGTCCAGCCAGTCCGGCGCCGGAGTCTCGTCGTCGTCGAGAAAGATGAGCGCGTCGGCCTCGCGATCGATCGCCTCGTCGATCGCGCGGTTGCGCGCGGAGGAGAGCCCCCGCCGCGGTTCGCGCGCGTAGTCGATCGGAAGATCGCCGGCCGCGACCGCATCGACGACGGCGCGCGCCGAGCCGGCGGGATCGTTGTCGATCACGATCACCGAGACGCGAAGGCGCGAGGGGATGTGAAGCCGCCGGATGCCCTCGAGCGCGTCGCGCAGCATCTCTGGCCGGCGGTGGGTGGGAATGGCGACCAGGGCCGTCGCCTGCGGGAAATCGGACGTGTGCATGGGATTTCTTTCATGGCGGGGCAGATTCGTGTCATCGCGCGGGGATCGATCCGGGGAAACATGCGTTCGGGATCTGGTTACGCCCCGGAACGAAGCGCGGATTCGCGAAATCGAGCGCCGCGCCGCGCGCGTTCAAAGCACCTGGATGTGCGGTTGATTCTGTGGAAACGGCGTGCGCAATCCCTCGTCGCACACGATTTTCCAGGGCGCGGCGCGAAAGCGGGTTCCGCCGGGGTTGTCCGCCCGCCGGCCCGCGGATCGGGTTTCGTGGAAGAGGTGAAAGGCGCGCGTCCGCAGGATCATGTTTTTCGGCCGGGCGCCGGCGGCATAGGCGCGCCGCGCGAAGTCTTCGTCCTCGCATCCGTAGCCCTGGTAGCGCTCGTCGAAGCCGTTGATCCTGGCGTAGGTGTCGATGTCCACGGCGAAGTGCGCGCCGATGATGTTCGGCTTGTGCGCGCGCGAGAGGCCGAAGCGGCGCAGCCAGATGTTGCGATTCGCGCGCCGGTGGATCGCGCGCAGGCGTCGCTCTTCCTCGAGAAGTTCTCCCCGCGTGGGAAGCGCTCCCGTGGCGAGGTGCGCCGCCGTCTGCGCGCGATCGAGGTTGATGCGCCCGCCGATCGCGAGGCGGCCCGGCTCGAAGAGCGCGGCGTGCGCCTCGACCGCGTCCGGGCCCAGGACGATGTCGCCGTCGATGAAGAGGAGCGCGCCGTGCCTGACCCCGGTCGCGAAGAGCGCGCGCACGGCGTTGTTGCGCGATTGCGAGAGGCGCATGACGCCGTGCCAGCGCCGTTGCGTGAGGCGGACGCGCCTCCCTGTATCCGCTGAGTGGATACGGCAGATGCCCGTGACGCGCGGATCCTCGCCGTCGACCGCGACGCTGAGCGTGTCCGGCGCCCGGCTTTGGCGGGCGACCCCGCGCAGCACGGCTTCAAGCCGGTCGGCGCCGTGGACGCAGATGATGAGGTGCAGGGGCAGCGCGCGGGCCGGACGCGGCGATCCGCGAATCAGCGCGCGATCGCGCGCCGGCGGGGATCGCCGCGCCTCGGGCGGGAGCGCCGCCTTGTGGCTGGCGGCGAGTTCCGTTTCGGTCATGCGGCCGTTCGATTTGCTTTTCATCCTCGGAGACATGCGCGGCGATCGACCGCGTCCGCGTTGAATCGATGCCGGAAAACTCCGCGACCGCGTCCGCGATGGATGCGCCTGCGAGGTCTTACGCCGCCGGGCCGTGGGCTGGATTCACCCGCGCGGGAAACGCCGAGCCGGCCCCGGCGCCGTGTGGCGGAAGGCTGTGCAATTTGCGCGTTGCGCGCCGGCGGCGCTGCACATTGCGGCCAGAAACCCGCGCGCCACGCGTCCGCGTCCAGCCGGTCGCGTGTCTTTTCTGTTGTTAAAAGATGCTCGTCACCAACGGCTTAAAATATCCTCACCGCCCCGCGAACAAATCCCGGCACGACTCGTGCGAGGTCGGTTCGCATGAACACCCTTCCTCCCATGAATCGACATATCCTCTCTTCCGGCTCCACTCACACGAGCTTCCCAACGCCACAATTCTGTCTCGTACGTTACAGAAAAACGGCTTTTATCCGGCGGGCGGCCTGTCGGGTTTTGGGTGGCGCGCTGGTCGCGGGGCTGGTGGGGCTCGCGGGTTGCGCGACGCCACAGGGGTATCAGGTGGCGGGCAAGAGTTCGTCCACGGCGGCGGATGCCTCGACCGAGGTCGCGGAGGTTCGCGCGGCGGTGGAGCGCGCGGTCCTCGCCCTGGATGGGTTGGAGGAACGCGGGACTCCTCCCAATCCGCGGACGGCGCTCGACACCTTCTCCGCGGCAGTCGCGGCGGCGGACGCCTCGTGGACCCGGGCGGGCAAGGCGCAGGCGGATCTGGTCACGCAAACCGACGCTTACTTCCGGGATTGGGCGCAGAAGACCGCGGTGATCGAGAACGAGCGGATGCGCGACGCCGCGAATAACCGGCGTCGTGAAATGATGGACACCATGTCCCGGTTGCGCGACCAGTTCACCGAAACGAAGGCCGCGTTCGAGCCGTATCTCGGACGATTGAAAGGCCTGCGCACGATGCTGCAAAACGACTTTACCGACGCGGGCGTGCGGGCTGCCAGCCGGTCGATCAAAGAGACCCGCGACCGCGCCGGCGACGCGCGCTCGAGCCTCGACAAACTCGCGGAGGTTGCCGAAGAGGTGGCGGATGCGTTCTCGACCGTGAGCGTCGCGGGCGTCGGTGCTTGACCGCGGCGCCCGCCGACCCGGCATTGCGCCGCAACCCTGCCCGGGAGGGCAGGGTTCAGGCGACAGGGGGCGGAGTCTCCTGGCGTTCGATTCCTGTCCTTCGGGGCGCGTGGACGGTCCGGAGGTTGAAAGGTCACTCGCGGCCGGAGACGGTCCGGACGTAGAGATCCTCGACCTTCTTTCGCGCCCACGGCGTCTTGCGCAGAAATGTCAGACTCGATTTCACGCTCGGATCGTGGGTGAAACACCGGATCTCGATCCGCTTTCCCAACTCCTCCCAGCCATGCCATTTCTCGAGCTGGCGCACGATGGACTCGAGCGTGACGCCGTGCAGCGGATCGTTGGAAGGAGGAGGCATGCGAAGCCGGACGTTGCCGCGCGAATCGTGGTCTGGCCAGTTTGGAAACGCCGCTTTCAAGATCCGCCCGGCCGGGATTTGCGCGAGATCCAGATCACGGCCGCGACGACGAGGATGAGGGCGGCGATCGCGAGCAGCGTCGCGACCGCGACACCCGCGGCGGCGCCGACGACGAGGCCGCCGGCGACAATGACGATCAGGAGAGGAATGGCGACGCGCGGCGACATCGTCAGCCTTCGCTCGTTTTCTTTTTCGCGGTTCGCTTTCGCGGGCCGCTTGCGCCCGCTTTCTTCCGGCTCGCGGCTGTGGCGGTGGCTCTCGCGCGGCTGCCGCGTTTCTTTTCCTCTTGGGGCGGCGAGGATGCTTCCGGCTCGCGGATCAGATCCTGCGAAAACAACTCGATCGCGTTGGACGCGACCTGCGTCGTGTCGTAAAACGCGTAGGCGCCGACGCCGAGGCTGCCGATGATCGGGATCAGACGCGAGAAGGAGCGGGTGATCACGCGTTGTGTTACGTGAATCCCGATCTTGCCCAGGATGTCCTGCAACGCGCGAACGTTGGCCTGGCGCACGAGACAACGTCCGCCGACGCGGGCGACGAGGTCGCGCGCGACGGCCGCGCCGCCGTGCTTGAACATGCAATACAACAACGACTCCTGCGTCAGGGACCCGGTCTTTCCGAACGCGGCGGCAATGTCCGCGACCATCGAGCGCTGGATCTTCCAGATGACAACGAGGTCGGGAATGATCGTCGCAAAACCAAGCGGGCCCGGAGGCAGCGCGAGCGCGCTCGACACCCCGGCCGCCTTCAGCGACGCGGCGCGGGCGATTTCCTGCGCGCGCGCCGCCGGCAGGGAGGCGGACGGCTCGTCCGAGGTCGGAATCTCGTGGATGAGCCTCGTGAGCGCGGTCGTGACCGGACCGGGATCGCGGGGCGGGGCAGGGGATGTCTTTTTCTTCATCTGGGAGGAAGCATGAGCATAAAGCGCGCGCCGGCCGCCATGCGTCGTTCGCCGCGGGGCAACGGGAGGAAGCGCGCGCCTGTTCGCGCGCAAAACGCGTTTCGATTTCGGCCGGGGCGGGCATTTCGCATGCGGGAAGGCGCTCGCGTCACATCCGCGATCCGGACGCGCGCGGCCGCCGCCTGCGCGCGCTCGTCGCGTGGCGTTTCCCGAGCGGCCCGGGCGGAGGCTACTCGATCCACTCGTGACGCGCGAGCCACGCGGCGCAGGCTTTCGGCCATTCGCGCGCCGCGGGATGCTCGACCCGAACGCCGATGCCGTGAGGGCCGGCCTCGTAGAGGTGCATCTCGACCGGCACGCCGGCGGCCTTCGCGGCCTCGAACATCAGCACGCTGTTGGCGACATCGACGGTCTGGTCGTTCACGGTGTGAACGAGAAACAGGGGCGGCGTCGAGGCGTCCACTTGAAGATTCGGCGAGTAGCGCGCGACCAGTTCGGGAGCCGGGTTTTCGCCGAGCAGGCTGAGCCGCGATCCGGCGTGCGTCTGGCGCCCCATCGTGATGACCGGATAGACGAGAATGGCGAAATCAGGGCGGGCGCTCACCGCGTCGATCTCCGCGCCGGTGCGCCCGTCATCGTCGTCGTAAAGCGTGGCGGCGCATGCCGCGAGATGCCCGCCCGCGGAGAATCCGATGACGCCGATGGCGGTTGCCTCGATCTGCCAATCGCCTGCGCGCGTCCGCAGAAGGCGGATCGCGCGGAGCGCGTCCCGCAGCGGCGCGGGCTGGCCGTATTCTTTCGCGCGGTAGCGCAGCACGGCGGCATGGACGCCGAGGCCATTGAGCCATGCGGCGATCTCGTCGCCTTCCTTCTCTTCGGCGGTTCCGCTGTATCCACCTCCTGGACACACGAGCACGCAGGCGCCGGTGGCGCGATCCGCCGGCGCGGGAAAGATCCGCATGGTCGGGCGATGCACGCCCGTGACCCAGCCCTTGTTGATCGTTTCCGCGGCCGCGTCCGCGCGCAGGCCGGGCACGCCTTCGGGCCAGAGTTCGATCGCCGGTCCGGCGGGAGCGCCTGGAGAGGGGATCGAAGGGAGAAACGACAGGAGGAGCAACGCGACGAATGGTCTGGCGGGGCGCATGCCCACCGGTCTCGCATGCCCGCGCGCGCGTTTCAAACGCCGAGTGCGCTCCGTTTTATTCGTCGCGCGGCGCGGGCGTGAATCTGAGCGAGACGCTGTTGATGCAATAGCGCTGGTCGGTCGGCGTGTTGAATCCCTCGCCCTTGAAGACATGCCCGAGATGCCCGCCGCACACCGCGCACAACACCTCGGTGCGCGTCGTGCCCATCGAGGTGTCGTCGCGCGTGATCACGTTCTTTGCGTTCGACGGATCGTAGAACGACGGCCAGCCGCAGTGGGAGTCGAACTTCTCCTTCGAAGTGAACAACTCCGCGCCGCAGCCCGCGCACGAGTAGATGCCTTCTCCCTGTTCGTTGAATTCGCGATACGCCTCGCCGAACGGGCGTTCGGTGCCCGCCTGTCTCAGGACGCGATACTGCTCGGCCGTGAGCCGCTCGCGCCATCCGGCATCGTCGTCCGGGAGCGCGTGGGAGGGTTCGGGAGGTGTTTCGTCGGGGGAGCTCATGCGGGTTTGTTGGCGATCCAATGCTCAATCGACGACTGAAAATGGAAATGGCAAACGGATCGGCGCGAGCCGGCGATCGTGCACGTCCGCGGCTCGCCGGGCGATATCCGGCGCATTCCGCAACACCGCAGTCGCGCATTTCGCGCGCCGCGGATCGCGCTCGCCCGGCAGCGGCGCCTTCGCGGAACGCCTGGCACGCGATGTGATGGAAGTCCGTGGCCTTTGAGACGCCACGCCATTCGCGCCCATCCCCATTTTCACATGAATTCCATCACCGACAATTGCATCGAAGTCTGCAACAGCCTGCTCCGGGGCGAGATCTCCGCGGTGGAAACCTACACGCAGGTGATCGAAAAATTTCGCGATGATCCCGCCGTCGCGACGCTCAATCAGGTTCGCGCCGAGCACATCGAAAGCGCCAATCGCCTGCGCGAAAACGTCCGCAGCATGGGCGGCGCGCCATCGAACGATTCCGGCGCGTGGGGCTCGTTTGCGAAGGCGGTCGAAGGCGCGGCCGGGCTCATCGGCTCATCCGTGGCGCTGAAGGGGCTGAAGCAGGGCGAGGAGTATGGAAAATCCAACTACGAGGAAGCCTTGCGCGCCGACGACGTGATGCCGGGATGCAAGGACATGATCCGCACGGAACTGCTTCCGCGACAGACCCGGCACATCGCGACCCTCGATCATCTCGCCGCCGCGCATTGACGGCCAACAAGGAGGGGGGGGCCTCGCCCTCTCCGGGCCCCAAGGGCAGGAACCGCTCAATCATTCTCATTCTCGTAATCGTTCTCGTTCTCTCTTCTTCTTCCTCTTCCTCTTCCGCGCGGGGAGAAGGATAACGATTACGAGAACGAGAACGAGAATGAGAAGGATCCCAAACAGCTTCCCCCCCTCTCCAGCCGATCGAGGAAAGAGGGACGGACGACGAAGCCCGCTTTCGTCCACACAACCCTCCGCGGCCGCCCTCGCGCGGCGCATTGACACCGTTTTATCGGTTCGCGAGAAATTCCGCGCCTCATGGCCGACTCCTCCGACCTCGATTTCGGCGCGACCGTGCGCAGCCTTGCGCCGGGGAGCCGCATCTTCAGCCGTTTCACGCTCACGCGCGCCCTCGGCCGCGGCGGCATGGGCGTCGTCTGGCTCGCGCGCGACGGCCAGCTCGATCTCGACGTCGCCCTGAAGCTCCTGCCCGAGGCGGTCGGCGACGACGAGGCGGCCGTGGCCGATCTCGCGCGCGAGACGCGACGCGCCCGGGAGCTGTCGCATCCGCACATCGTGCGGGTGTTCGACTTCCATCAGGGCGAGCGTCTGGCCGGCATCTCGATGGAGTTCGTGGACGGCGCGACGCTCACGGGGCGGCGGATCCGGCAGCCGGGGCAGATCTTCGAGCCGGGCCAGCTCGTCCCCTGGGTGCGGCAGTTGTGCGCGGCGCTCGAGTACGCGCACGAAGATGCGCGGATTGTGCATCGCGATCTCAAGCCCGCCAACCTGATGATCGGCGCCCGCGAGCGGCTCAAGATCGCCGACTTCGGCATCTCGGCCTCGGTCTCCGAGTCGGTCACGCGGGTGAGCCGGGTGGCGTCGAGTTCGGGCTCGCCGCCCTACATGAGCCCACAGCAGATGTTCGGCGAAAGGGCTTCGCCATCCGACGACATCTACGCGTTGGGGGCGACGCTCTATGAGCTGCTCACGGGCAAGCCGCCGTTCTTCTCGGGGAACATCTTCGCGCAGGTACAGGGCAAGGTTCCGCCGCCGGTCGCCGGGCGCCGCGAGGAACTGGAGGTGAATGGCGCGCCGATCCCGGTGGCGTGGGAGGAAACCCTCGCGGCCTGCCTGGCGAAGGATCCCGCCGACCGACCGGCAAGCGCGCGCGAGGTGGCGTCGCGGCTGGCTGGAAACGCCGGGACCGCGCGGGCGGCGCCGCGTGATTCCCTCGGGGAGGCTCCGACGGTGGTTTCGGTGCGGCCGGGTGCGGTGGCGCCTCCTGCTTCTGAAGGTGGAATGCGACCGACGGGGGAGACGGCGGTGCTGGCCACCATGCCGGAGAAGCAGGCTGCCGGTCCCACTCCGGGCCAGCCTTGGACGGCGCCGCAACTGGGCTTGGAGATGGTGTGGATCCGGC
>CAZFCY010000010.1:0-1226 GCA_964517665.1 uncultured Opitutaceae bacterium
CCACCACCGCTCCGATCAAGGAACTCGAGTCTTCCGACCGCGCCGCGCTGCGCGCTTATCACGAGAAGGCGCTTTCCATCTACGACAAGAACGGCGACGGCAAACTCGACCCAACCGAGCGCGCCGCCCTGAGGGCCGATGTCGAGGCCGGCAGGATGGACCCGCTCCCGGCTCGTTCCGGAGGGCGCGGACGCGGGGCCCGTCGCGGACCACCGCCTGGGATTCTCGAGCAATACGATGCCGACGGCGACGGCAGGCTGAGCCGCGAGGAACGCGCCGCGATCCGCGCCGACATCGAGTCCGGCAAACTCGAGGCTCCCAAAGGCCGCGCCGGCCGCGGGCCGCACGGTCCGCCTCCGCCCGAGTCGTCCGACGTCACGGAAGGATGAGCTGGCCGATCCGATTCGATTCTCCAGTGTGAAATCAACCGCGCCCGCGAGGTTCGCCTCGTGGGCGCGCGCAATTTCCCCGAATCCCGACACCTCCACACGTGTTTCTCCGAAGGCAGACATCCGCGCGCGAATCCGGGGCGCGACGCCGGCTGGCGATCGCATTGCTCTTCGCCGGCTTCTGGCTGGCCGTGCTGCTCGCCTTCGCGGCGCAACTGGTTTTCACCGCGTCCTTCACCTGGACGCAGGGCCTTCGCGGCGCGCTTTTCGACTGGCTGCCGTGGGTCGTGTTCTCGCCCGCCGTCATCTGGCTGGCGCGGCGGTTTCCACTGGAGCGCGGACGGCTGCGCTGGAGCGTGCCGGTCCACGCGGTCGCGTGCCTCGTCGTCATCACGGCGTGCAGCCTGATCTCCCACCAGGTGCTGCCCCGCGTGAGCCGCGAGCCCCCGCCGCCGCCGGCTGCCGTGGAATCGCCTCCGGGTTTTTCGGCGCGCGATTCGCGACCGGGCGACGCCGTCCGGCGCCGGCTGGCCGAGGGCGAACCGCGCCGGCTCCGCGACCTGCGCCCATGGGACGCGCGGCGCGCGCGCCGCTTCTGGGCGGTCGCGTTCTGGTCGCGCTCGCGCATCAACCTGCCGGTTTACTGGGTCATCGTGAGCGTGGCGCACGCGTTTTCCTTTTACCGGCGCGCGCAGGATCGCGATCGGCGGGCGCTCGAACTCTCCGCCAGCCTCTCGAAGGCCAAGCTGCAGGCGCTGCGCCTGCAGTTGCAGCCGCACTTTCTCTTCAACACGCTCAACGCCATCTCGACCCTCGTGCACAAGCATCCGGACAAGG
>CAZFCY010000010.1:1236-55231 GCA_964517665.1 uncultured Opitutaceae bacterium
CAACCACTCTAAAGTCTTTTTTCTCTTTTTAAATTCCGGAGCACCACTAGATGAGGATGCCGCGCTGCTTGTTGGAGTAGAAACGGGGGAGCTTCGGGTCGTGGCCGATTTCGTCCTTGGCGAGCTTCCACTCGGCGAGCTTCTCCGGCTTTCGCTCGACGTCGCCGAGCAGGAGATCCCGTTGCGGCGCGAACTCGAAGCGCTCGATCGCTATCTCGAGATCGAGCAGGTCCGGCTCGGCGACCGGCTGACCGTGGAGCGCGCGATCGATCCGGCCACGCTCGATGCGAAGGTGCCCTCGCTCATGCTCCAGACCCTGGTGGAAAATGCGATTCGCCACGGGGTGGAGCCACGCGCCGCGCCGGGAAAAATCATCCTGCGCGCGCGCCGCTCCGGCGCGGCGCTGCAGCTCGAGATCGTGGACAACGGCGCCGGGCTCGCCCCCGCGAGCCGCGGAAGCGAGCGGCGCGGCATCGGGATTGCGAACACGGAATCGCGCCTCGCGGAACTCTACGGCCCCGCCGGCCGGATGGTCCTGCGCGAACCGCCGGAGGGCGGCGTGAGCGTCGAGCTGAGCCTGCCGTTTCACAGTAGTGAGATAGTGGATACGAAGCCGGAGGCGGCGAAGCCATGAAGAGCATGCGCGTCTTGATCGTGGACGACGAGCCTCTCGCGCGGGAGCGCGTGCGCTCGCTGCTGGCGAAGGAGGAGGATGTCGAAATCGTCGGCGAATGCGCGACCGGGGCCGAGGCGGTCGCGTCGGCGCGCGAGCTGAAGCCCGATGTGATGCTGCTCGACATCCAGATGCCGGAGCTCGACGGCTTTGGCGTTCTTCGGGAGCTGGGCACGGAACTTCCCGTCGTCATCTTCGTCACCGCCTTCGACGAGCACGCGGTGAGGGCCTTCGAGGTGCACGCGCTCGATTATCTGCTCAAGCCTTTCAAGCCCGCGCGCCTGCGTCAGGCGCTCGACCGCGCGCGAAAGCAGTTGTCCGGCGCGAGCGGCGGCGACGCCATGGAGCGCATCCTCGCGCTCCTGAGCCGTCAACGCGAGGAGGCCGCGCAGACCTGGCTCACGCGCATCTCGGTGCGCACGGGCGACCGGGTGCGGTTCGTGAAGACTGAGGACATCGACTGGATCGAGGCCTCGGGAAACTACGTCGTCATTCACGCCGGCGGCGAGAGGCACACCATCCGGGTCACCCTCGGCGCGCTCGAGGCGAAGCTCCCCCCGAAACAGTTTCAACGCCTGAGCCGCTCGGCGGTGGTCAACCTCGACCGCATCAAGGAAGTGCAGCCGCTCTTCCAGGGCGAGCACGTCGCGATCCTGAAGGACGGCGTCCGCATCGCCATGACCCGCGGCCTGCGCGAGTTGCAGGAGCGGATGAAGTTCCTGTAGCGGAATCGACATCCGCGCGCGCCTCTTTCTCGTCGTTCTTTATATCGTTCGATAGGGCGCGCGTTATATCGAACGACGGAAGGAGGGTGAATCGCCGGGCGGGGATCCGCCGTCGTCCCCGGCCCGCTCGCGCGCCCGACGGCTCATGCAGGCGCCGGCGACCCCGCCGATGATCGGATCGGTTTCTTCGAACCGAAATCCGAGGCGCTGCCAGAAGCCGACCGGGGACTCGTCGTCGAGGGCAACCGGCAGCAATCTGATCTGCCGCACCTCCTCCGGAACCGATCGGGCCCAACGATCGAACATCCGCCGCCCGATGCCGTTGCGGCGAAGCTCGCGCGGCACGTAGATGAGGCCGACCCACGCTGTATCGCTTTCGATGCGCGTGGCGAGGAACGGAGCCGATCCCAGTCGCATGCGTCCGAACAGGCGTGGTTTTGCCTGTTTTGCGAACGGGCGCGCGCGAAACAATCCCGCCTGAACGCGCGTAGTAGCCGGACTCGTGGCGCGGGGCTGGGGAAACACCGCATCCGTGATCGACTTTTGTCGGTTCATGAACGAGAAACATCCGGCCCGTTTCGCACGGCGCTTCTTTTGTTCAGCGTCCCTCAATCCCGTTTCGAACATGAGCAAGATCAAAGACGAGGTCCTCGCCGCCAATGCCAGTTACGCCGCCGACTTCGGCGACAAGGGAAACCTTCCCATGCCTCCGGGCCGGCGTTTCGCCATCCTCACCTGCATGGACGCCCGGCTCGATCCCGCGAAATACGCCGGGCTCGCCGAGGGCGACGCGCACGTCATCCGCAACGCCGGCGGCCGCGCCAGCGACGACGCGATCCGCTCGCTCGTCATCTCCTACAAGCTTCTCGGCACCCGCGAGTGGTTCGTGATCCATCACACCGATTGCGGGATGCTCACCTTCACCGACGAGGTCATGGTCGATCTTCTCGCCAGCAGCCTGAAGCCCGCGAGCATCGGCGCGGACGGCTGGAAGGATCCCGGTGGCGGCCCCGGCTCGACCGAGGGCAAATATATCCGCTGGCTCGCGTTTCAGGACAACGCGAAGAGCGTGGTCGAGGATGTGGAGCGCATCCGCCACCACCCGCTCGTGCCGGGGGACATTCCGATCTTCGGCTATATCTACGACTGCAAGACCGGAAAGCTCGTCGAAATCCCCGAGGCCACGCGCGCGGGCGCGGCGCAGGCCGGCTGATTCGCGGGCGTCCGGCGGGCGCGCGCCGCCGATCCCGATCCACGCATGTCGCTTCACATCGCCTTTCTTCGCGGCATCAATCTCGGCCGGCGCCGCGTGAAGATGGCCGATCTCCGGCGGCATTTCGAGGCGTTGAAATTCAAGCGCGTCGGGACATTCATCGCGAGCGGCAACGTCGTTTTCGATGCGGCCGCGCGCGACCCCGCGAAGCTGGAGACCCGGATCGAGAAACACCTTCGCGACGCGCTCGGTTTCGACGTCGACACCTTCGTCCGCACATCCGGGGAATTGGGCGCCGTGGCCGGGGAGCGTCCGTTTGCATCCGCGGACATGGAGGCGCCGGACCATTCGATCCATGTCACCTTCCTGCGCGCCGAGCCGGATGCGGAAACGAGGAAGGGGTTCGCCGCCCTGCGCACGGACATGGACGAGTTTCGCGTGATCGGCCGCGAACTTTACTGGCTCTGCCGCGGCAAGCTCACGCAAAGCAGCGTCGCCGCGCCTGTCCTGACCAGGGTGTTCCGGACCGTTCCCGGAACGATGCGCAACCTGAAGACAGTCCGAAAACTCGCCGAGCTGTATCCGCCTGCGGCGGACCGCTGAGCCCCGGGCCGCGGAGGAAGGGGAGAACCTTCCGCCTGCCGGCCCACAAACAGGCGTGGCGGGAGGGTGTTTTCGGGTTATTGCGTTTGCCGTGACTGCCGGAGGGGGCTAGCTTCACGGCCTATGATCGACTCTATCAAGAAGGTGATGCTTGCGGGGGTCGGCGCTGCCGTGATCACTGCGGAAAAGGTCGAGGAAGCGCTTTCGGATTGGGTGGACCGCGGGAAGGTCTCCGCCGACGAGGCGAAGGAGATGGCGCAAAAGGTGGCGTCGCAGGGCAGGGACGAGTTCGAGACGGCCTCGCGCGACGTGAAGAAGGGGCTCCACGAGTTGCTCGAGAAGGCGGGCGTGGGCCAGAAGGACCGCGTCGACGCGCTGGAGAAGCGATTGCTCGCGCTCGAGATCGAGGTCGCCAATCTCAACACTCACCTGCGCAACGACGCCACGCGGTGAAGCCGTTCGACCTGCTCTCCAACGCCGTGCGGGCGAAGGAGATCGCCACGGTCCTCATTCGCAACGGGTTCGCCGACCTGCTTCAGAAAATCGAGGCCCCGGCGGGGCTCCTCAAACGGTTCGTGCCGCAGGGCGACGAACGGCTGAGCACGTGGGAACGGATCCGGATCGTGCTGGAGCAGCTCGGGCCGACGTTCGTGAAGTTCGGCCAGATGCTGAGCATGCGGCCGGACGTGCTGCCCGAGGCGTTGATCCTGGAGCTGCGGAAGCTGCAGGACAGCGTCCAGCCCCAGCCGTTCGAGGAGTTCGAGCCGGTGATTCGCGACGGCCTTGGCGCGGAGATCGAGGCGATATTCTCCGAGTTCGATCGCACGGCGGTGGCGGCGGCCTCGCTGGCGCAGGTTTATTTCGCGCGGTTGAGGAGCACGGAGGAGGCCGTCGCGGTGAAGGTCCAGCGTCCGAACATCCGCCGCATGATCGAGGCTGATTTCGAGATGCTGCGCTGGTTCGTGCGGCAGGCGCACCAGCGGCTCGATGATCTCAAGCCTTACAACCTTCCGGTCATCGTCGAGGAGTTGCGGGAGGGCATCGAGCGGGAGCTGGATTTCCGGATCGAGGCGCGCAACGCCAGTTTCTTTCTCTTCCAGAATCCGCATCCGGAGGCGGTCTTCGCGCCCCGGCCGGTCGAGATCGTGAGCAGCCGCACGGTGCTGGTGATGGAGCGCGTGGAAGGGGCCAAGCTGGTGACCTTCGCCCCGGGTTCGGAGACGGCTCGGCGGCTGGCTTCGGACGGCGCGCGCTCGATTTTTCACCAGATCCTCGTCTCGGGCTTTTTCCACGCCGATCCGCACGGGGGAAACATCGTCGTGGCGCGCGATGGGCGGCTTTGTTTTCTCGACTGGGGGCTGGTCGGACAACTGACGCGGCGCATGCGCTACACGCTCGTCGATCTCTTCGGCGCCTTCTTGCAGGGCGATTCCGGTCAGGTCGTGCGCGTCGCCGGCGAACTCGGGCGCGCCACGCGCAGCCGGCGGGACACGCGGGCGATGGAGCGCGAGATCCTTTACGCCCTGCGCGAGAGTTTCGATCCGGACACGGGCCGCGGACAGATCGGCCGCGCGCTGCTCCGGCTGCTGCACATCTTCGGCGAAAACGGCGTGGATGTCGGGCGCGATTATGCCCTCGTGGCCAAGGCCGTGCTTTCGATCGAGGAGGCCGGCACGAGCCTCGATCCGGATTTCAATATTCGCGCGTGTTTTCAGCCCGCGGTGGACGAACTGCAGCGCGAGCGGCGCGATCCACGGCTTCTCTGGCGGTCGCTGTGGCAGGGCATCGGCTCGGGCCTCGGGAGGCTTCAGGATCTTCCGGGAGAACTCCACCGGGTGTTGCGGCTTCTCGAGGAGGGCAGCGCCACGATCAATTTTCAGCACCGAGGGCTCGAGGATCTCGACGACGCGATCAACGACGCGAGCAACAAGGTCACGCTCGGCGTCATCATCGGCTGCCTCATCATCGGCTCGTCGCTGATCCTGACCACGGGCATGGGGCCGTTCATCTTCGGTTACCCCGCGATCGGGCTTTTCGGTTACCTCCTGTCCGCGCTTCTCGGTGTGTGGGTGGTGGTCGATATCCTCCGCCATCGGCGACGGCGTTGACGCGCGAAGGCGCATGCGACGACCTGGCCCGCGACAAAAAAAGCGGCCCGCGCAGGGGCCGCTTGTCGCAAGAGGAAAACGAGGCGCGGGCGCGCTATCGGCCGGCCCGGCCTTCCGCGGCGCGCAGCCGCGTGAGGAGCGATTGCGCCTCGGGCGGCGGCTGGAACCACGTGCTCAACGCGATCTCCGGCGTGGCGTGCGTGGTGTTGTAGAGTTCGCGATTGGCGCGATCGAAGGGCGCGAGCCATGCGGTCTTGAACGACGCGCCGGCGAACAACCCGCCGGTCGAGGAGTAAACGAGCACGGGAGCGTTGAAGAGGTCGAAACGTTCGCGCTCCACCGCCTTTGGACCGGCCACGGCGACGGCGTCGGCTCCGATGTCGAAACGGCCGGAGTAGGCGAGGGTGACGGCTTCGTCCGACATGAGCAGGAAGACCGAGTTGATCTCCTTCACGCCGGCTTGAAGCCCGAAGTTGACGCCGCCCGGATCGAGGAAAACGGGGACGCCCCACCTGCCGTTTTGCGGGTTGCGGGCGACGAGGACGGCCGAGCCTCCCTGCCCGCCGAAGATGAAGCCGGCGCGGTATTGGTGGACCAGCACCACGCCCTTGGCCTCGCGCAAAACCTCGGACGGAATGGCCGTCTCGGGTTTGCTCATCACGACCTCGAGCGAGTACTCACATGAGGTGAGTTTCTCGACCAACTGATCGCGGAAAGACTTCTCGGCTGCATGGGCCAGGGCAGGAGCGGCGAGGAGGGCTGCGACGGCTGAGAATCGTGTCAACAAGGTCTTCATGAGCTGTTTCTGGAGGGTCACCGCACCGCATTTTCCCTCAAAAGGCAATGGGGAAGACTTGGTTTGGACGCGCTGCAAAACGTGCGACAAGGCCGGCGCAAAAGGGTTTCCCGACGAGGCGCGCGCGAGATGGATTTGCCGCGACGACCGGACATGGTCTTCTGTCTCCCTTCACCGTCTCCTATTTTTTCAGCGCGTCTCGAGTTTGAGTTCGGGCGGCGTTTCCGCGGTCGCTTGCGGGAAGATGCGGTGGAGCCGGTGGCAGGTGTAGAAAAACATCGCGCCGCCGCCGATCACGTAGAGGTGGTAGGTGAAGAACCGCCACACGATCAGGACCACGCCGACCAGCCCGGTCGGCACGAAGGTGGGCAGGATGATCGCGGTCAGCAGCTCCACGCTTCCGCCGCCGCCGGGCGCGACCACGAGCAGCGAGAGCCCGAAGAGCACGCCCTGCACGAGAAACAGCGGCAGGGGATTCACCGGCGTGTCGAACGAGAGCAGGATGATCGGCAGCAGCATGTAGCGGCAGCACCATTGCAGCGACGCGATCAGGAGGTTGGCGAAGAGCGCGCCCTTGCGGTGCCTCCAGAGAAACTTCAGCGAGGTGCCCACGCGGCGGATGCTGCGGGAGGTCGCCTGCCGCAGCTTGCGATACCGCCCGGGCAGGCGTTTCCGCCTCCCGAATCGCGTCGCGCCCAGCAGCCCCGAGAGCATGCGGTGAAACCAGTTCGAGCGCAGGAGCAGCACGAGCCCGGCGCCGGCGGCGACCACGGCCGCCATCATGATGAGCGCGTCGATCTCGCTCGGGCTGTCGAAGAGCCGCTCGAGGATGCGCTGGCGCAGGAGCACGAAGACCGCGAACGGCGCGAGCAGCGCGAAGAAAACCACGTCCACCGCCGCGTCCGCCGCGAGAAGCGAACCCGCGGTGGTCAACGGCACGCCGGCCTGCCGCAGCAGGCTGAGCCGGATCACCGTCCCGCCGACTCCCGCCGGGGTCGCGGCGATGCCGAACTCCGTGGAGAGGGAAACGGCGATCGACTGGCGGTAGCGCAGCGGATGCCCGGCCGCCCGGCACATCAGCCAGATCCGCGCGCCGTTGCAGAGCCACGCGACCACGACCATGGCGAAGAGCACGGGCAGGATCGAAAACGAGAAGTTTCCCAGCCGCTCGAGCGTTTCCTCGCGAGCGGTGAAGACGACCACGAGCACGCTCGCGATGCCGCCCAGCGCCAGCCCTTGCAGGACGTAGCGGAGCATTCGCTTCTGATTGAGCGTGCGCAGGGGCTTCATGCGATCGTGAGCGGATCGAGCGCGGCCGGCTTCGCTTCGCCGGGCAGGAGATCGCGATAGGTCATGGGGCGGCGGCCCGTACGGAGAGCGTCGGCGATCCGATCGTAGAGCGATCGTTCCACGCGCGAATCGAGGAAATCGCCCGGATGCGCGGCGATGCGGAGGACCGGCGCGGACCGTTGCACGCGCGCCCACACGCGCACCCAGCCGCGCGAGACGAGGCGCCTCCACGCGTTGCGGCAGGAGTAAACCACCGTCGGCGCGGCGACCTGTCCGCCGTGCTGGAGAAACTCCACTTCGCCGAACGTCGTGGTGTAGCGCAAGCCGCAGGCCCGCGCCGCTTCGCGCCCGGCCGCGCTCATCAGCCAGGCCGGCGGGGTGAAGCCGACGACGGGGAGTCCGCCGGCGGCCTCGAGGATCGAAAGGCCGCGGCTCAACCGGTCGAACGCCGTGTCCTTGTTGATCTGGAAAAACTCGCCCTCGCCCGCGGTGTAGTGGCGGGCGATGAGCCGATTGAGCGGGCCGCCGCGAAAGCCGTCCGCGCGGTGAAAGAAACCGTGGAGGCAGATCTCGTGCCCCGCCTCGACCGCGCGGTTCATCCAACGCACGCAGGCGGTGTCCTCGCTCAGTGGTTTCGCGCCGTGCCACCGCGGCACCGCGAGCAGGCTGATCCGGGGGACGCCGATGCGCGCGAGCCGGTCGACGAATCGCGCGCAGATCTCCCGCGAACCCGGGTGCAGGTCGTGGAAGGAGACGATCAGGCGCCGATCCGGCTCAGCTCTCGCTGAAGTCCCGGAAGAGGGTCGACACATAGATCGGCTTTGTCTCGTAGCGGTCGAACTTCGTGATTCGTCGACGAGAGAGTTCGCGAAAGCCGTACCGTGTCCAGAAGGTGCTGCGACGGTCGTCCCGGGTCTGGATTTGTCCATAGATGCGCGGCACTCCGCGTGCCTGAGCCAGTTCGAAGAAACTGAAGACGAGTTCACGGCCGACGACCCCCGTGCGGTGGCTGGACCGCAGATTGATGTGGAAATGGGCCGAATGCCGGGGTGCGGGCGGGGTTTCTTTGATGGATTTGAGAACGACCCAATAGAGAAAACCGCGGCTGGATTTGTTGTAACGGCCGCTCAGGAAACGCACAAGCACCCTCGGGACGGTGCGGGTCAGCAGCAGCGCCACCTGCTTCCAGGCCTGAAAGCGATAGCGCGTGCAACCCAGCACATAGCCGACGACTTCGCCCGTTTCCTCATCCTCCGCCACGAGCGCGCTCTCCGGCTCGTAGTCCGTGTAGTAACGGGTGAAAAAATCCGCGAAGACCTCCCGGTCCTCGAAAATCTCGTCGATCGGATTGCCCATGAAACCCGTGTCGGCGCAGATGGCGCGCACCGCCGACCGGTCAGTGGGAGCGTAAGGTCTGACGCGACAGCTCATGGCTCACTGGCGGCTCGGCCGGGAAACCCTGGATCGTCCCATGCGAGATGAGATGCTCGTAGAGCGCGAGCATGCGTTCGAAGGTGGAAGCGATGGAGAAATGCTTCTCGATCCGCCGGCGGCGCGCGTCCCGGCTTTCCGCGGAGTCACCCGCGCGGAGGAACCGGTCGATGCCCGCGGCGAGCGCTTTCGGGGAACCGTCGGAGGCGAGCCACGGGCGTTCCTCGCCGCGTGTGGTGTCCTCGACTCCGCCTTCGCGGATGGCGAGGACCGGACAACCGCAGGCCTGCGCCTCCAGCGAGACGATGCCGAAGGTCTCGTACTTGCCGCCGTGCACAAAAAGATCCGCCGCCGAGTAAAAGTCCGCGAGCCTCTGCGCGGATTCGCAATACGGCATCCAGGTCAGATTGGTCCGGCGCGCCGCCTCCGCGATGACGCGCTCGTGCAGCTCGCCGTCGCCCACCAGCAGCAGGTGCACCGGGTCGTTTTCGCCCGAAAGCTCATCGAGCGCGGCGATGAGGTTTTTGATGTTCTTCTCCCGCGCCATGCGGCCGACGAAAAGCAGCAGGCGGACGTCCCCGGCCAGCCCGAGTTCGCGCCGCACCCTGTCGCGCGAGGGTTGCGGGCGGAAAAGCTGGACGTTGGTGCCGAGCGGCACGTGGACGATGCGCTCGATCCCGCAGGCTTCGAGCACGTCGCAGAGGCGGACGCTCGAAACCACGGTCGCCGTCATGCGATTATAGAGCCGCACGATGTAGCGCTGGATCGGCCGGGAGATGATCTGCTCCATCCAGCCGCCGGCAAACTTCCGGACGGTGCGCCCGATCGCCCGCGGGAAATCCGAGTGGTAAAACGCCACCACCGGGATCCCGAGTTTCCGGCCGGCCTCGAGTCCGATCCATGCCGTGCGGTAAGGATCGCCGACCTCGATCAGGTCCGGCTTTTCATTGCTTACGATCTCGAGGATGCGCCGCCGGGCGACGAGCAGGCGGTAGCTGCGCGAGCCGATCAGGCGCGGCGACTTGATCTCGTGGATCGTCGCGGAAGCGGTGCGCGTGACGGCGTTGCGGTGCGAGGGGATGATGAGCAGATGATGAGCGCCCGGGCGCTCCGCGAGGAAGCGCTGCTTATCGAGCAGGTAACGCTTCACCCCGCCACTGAGCGGCGAGTAAAACTGGGCGATGTCACAGATCTTCATCCGCTGCGGTTTCGTTTTCAGATAGGGAGATGAAGAGTTAGGCCGACGCGAACGGGCCGGGCGAGGCTTATTTCCAAGGCGCGGGCGCGCGCGGTTTCAACCCGGAATCGGGGGCGAATCGAGGCCGCAAAGCTTCTGCCACCGTTGCACGACCGCCGCGAGCCGGTCGGGAATATCGGTGGGAAGCGCGGCCAGCTCGGCGAGTTCGACCTCGGCCCCGGCGCGGAGGCGCTTCCACGCGTCGTCGTTTTTCGACGCCGCTTCCGGATCCTTCTCGCGGGCATCGCGCAAGACCTTGTAAGCCGCGAGCCGGGCGAGGATGAGTTCGCGCTGGAGGGGATCGGTCCGGCCGATCTCGGTGCGCGCGCCGGCGAGGATGCGCCAGGCTCCGCTCTCGGAGGTGATCATTTGCTCCATGTCCTCGAGCGGCTTGCCCTGCTCCAGCGCGTCGCAGGCGGCTTGCAGGCGCATGACGCCCTCGAAGGCGCGAAAGAGCGCCCGGTCCTGCGCGTCGAGCGCGTCCTGGCCGGAGGCGCGCGCCCGGAGGGCGGAGGCGCGCGCGTCGTCCGTGCGGCCGAGGCGCCATTGGGCGAGCGTTTTCAGGACGAACGCGTCGCCGAGCCTGCCCTGGCGCTTGAGAGTGCTTTCCGCCTCCGCGGAGAGCCCTTCGAGATTGAAGATGACGGCGAGGTAATGCTGGCGCGCCTGCCAGGAGGGCAGGGGCGGCTGGGGCTCGCCCGTGGCCCGCGCGAGCACGGGACCGAAGAACACGTCCGGCGTCTCCACCCGCATCGCGCGCGCCATCGACTGGTGCGCCGCCTGCAGGAAATCACCCGTGGCGCAACCGGTCAGGATGACGAGCGCGCCCACCGCCGCGACGACGGTTGCCGCGATCGATCCGAGCCTGGCGCGGGGTGGGGGCATGCCGGAAGAATGGGCCAGAGATAACGCCTGCCCGCCCGCGCGCAACGCGCTTCCTCGACCCCGCGGAGAAAACGCCCCCTTCATTTTTTCAAGACGATCCAGAGCGCGTGGACGACGCCCGGAATCCAGAAGACGAGCGTGAGGATGATGTTGATCAAGAAGTCCCGGCCGATGCCCTGCTTGAGCGCAACACCGACGGGAGGAAGAATGATGGCGAGGATGATCTGGAGGATTTGCATGAGCAGTGAGGACAGGATGACAAAGCGCGGCGTCGAAGGGGGGCTTTTCGCCGACGCCAAGCATTTGGCCCGATCGGGCGCGTTCGGCAACGGCAAACGCGGCCTCTTGCGCCGGGAGGCGGTCTCCGGTTAACCTCCGCGCCTTTTCACCATGCCATCCTTCGACATCACCTGCGAGGTCGACCGCAACGAGGTCAAGAACGCCACCAATCAAGTCCGCAAGGAGCTGCAGACGCGCTTCGATTTCAAGGGCGTGAAATGGGAGATGACCGAGGAGAAAAACACGATCACGCTTTCCGCCGAATCCGATTTCCGGCTGCGCGCCGTGCTCGAGATCCTGCGCGACAAACTCGCCCGCCGCGGCGTGAATCCGAAAAACGTGGACGAGGGCAGGATCGAAATCTCCTCCGCCGGCCGCGCGAGGCAGGTGTTGACCCTGAAGGAGGGAATCCCGGCCGACGTCGCGAAGACGATCACGACCTCCCTCCGCGGCTCCGGCATGAAACTGCAGGCGACGGTCGAGGCCGGAAAGGTCCGCGTGACCGGCAAGAAACGCGACGACCTTCAGGCGGCGATCGCGCATGTCCGCGGACTCGATCTGCCGCTTGCGGTGGAGTTCGGCAACTTCCGCGAGTGAACGGCGCGCCCGCAGCTTCCTCGGCCGCCGGCGCGCGCCCGGCGTGGATCCGGCCGTTGCGCTTCGGCGCGCTCGAGCTGCGCGCGAATCTCTTCCTGTCTCCACTCGCTGGATACACGAATCTGCCCTTCCGCCTGACCGTGCGCGGGCTCGGCGGGCTCGACCTCTGCACGACGGATCTCGTCAACGTGCGCTCGCTCCTGCGGCGCAATCCCGTGGCGCTGAAGCTTGTCGCCACCTGCGCGGAGGATTCGCCGCTCTCGGTCCAGCTCTTCGGCGCGGACCCGGTCGAGATGCGCGACGGCGCGCAGATGCTCGAGGCGATGGGGATCGCCTCGATCGACATCAACATGGGCTGCCCCGTCGACAAGGTCGTCCGGACCGGCAGCGGTTCGCTGCTCATGACCTCCCACGCCCAGGCCGCGGCTCTGGTCGAGGCCATGGCCGCCGGTGTCCGGATTCCGGTGACGGCCAAGATGCGGCTCGGCTGGGATCGAAATGAACTCACCGCGCCCGACCTTGCGCGGCGCCTCGAGGACGCGGGCGCGTCCGCCATCTTCGTGCACGGACGCACCCGCGCCCAGGGGTTTTCCGGCCGCGTCGATCTCGCCGGCATCCGCGCTGTCGTCGCCGCCGTGCGGCGCGTGCCTGTGATCGGCAACGGCGATGTCACCACGCCCGCGGCGGCCCGGCGGATGTTCGAGGAAACCGGTTGCTCCGGCGTGAGCATCGGCCGCGGGGCGTTCTACAATCCATGGATCTTCACGCAGACGATCCAGTTTCTGGATACAGGCGTCGAGCCGCCCGAGGCCGGGTTCGAGGATCGTGTGGCGGTGATGCGCGCGCACCTCGACCACATGATCGCCTTTTTCGGCGAACAGAAGGGATGCCTCCTCTTTCGCAAGATCGGCCCGTGGTATGTGCGGCGGATCGGGCCGTCGTCGTTCTTTCGCCGCAGGATTTTCGGCCTCGTCTCCCGCGCCGGCTTCGACGAGCTGGTGGCGGGCTTTCGCGAATGGCGCCGGCAATTCCTCGACGACGAAGGCGGCTTGCAGGAACGCTTCCGTCCCGCCCCCGCTCGCGTCTTCTTTGTCGGCGATGAGGCGGACACCGACGAGGAGCCCCGCATCCCCGTCCCCAAGGGCCCGATCGCCGTCTGGTAATATGACCCCCGCGCCCTCCTGAAGCCGGGATTTTGTCGCGTACGTTACAAAATTACGGCTTTTGTGGAGGCACAGAGGCGTGTTTCGGCTGGAGGCTCGCAGGGGACGCATTACAAACCGGCGGTTCACTCATGAGAAGATTCGATGGCTCCCCGTACCGAATATTGTATTTTGCGCGGGGCTTTGCCGGATCAAACAAGGTATGTATCGTGCCGATGTGATGGAGATGCGCGAAGTGCAACCCGGCGCTTACTGGCTGGCTTTCGGCGGATACACCTCCCTGGGGTATCTGGCCTTGGTCATTCACCGCTGGATTTTCGTTCCGGGCCTCGAAGGAAACGGCTCGGCCGGGCAGATCGCGTTGGTGATGGTGAATCTGCTCGCGGGATCCTGGTGTTTTCTGAGCGCCTTGCGCGTCGTGCGGACGGTCACGCGCTGATCCGCGCGCCGGGCGGGCGCGGCCCGCCGGCGGTGTTTGTTTATTCGGATTCGAGGCGGATTGCGGCCACGAGTTCGTGAACCTGCCCCGGGGCAATGACAGCGCTGTTTCCCGCGGCGATCGCGGTTTCGACGCAGACCATCGACGGCCATTGGTCTTCGCCCAGGTCGCGCATATCCCGGGCGCGCTCGATCCATGGATTCCAGACGACCGTCGCGAGCGAGCCCTGCTTGCCGATGACGATTCGACGCTTCCAACCCGGGTCCACGATTGTGCAGGCGGCGGGAGTGTCGAGATAGAGCCGGTCGGTCTCGCCGGTGAAGCGGATGGGCGCGCCGTCCTGCGTTTTCCGCGCAAAGCCTTCGGTCTTGTCGAGATAGTCGGTGTTTTCGAGTCCGAGGACGTGGATGTCTCGCACATCCGAGACGGCGAAGTAGGTGTGAAGCGCGGCCTCGAACGGCAGGGGCGTCTCGCCGGTGTTCTGGATGGCGAGCCGCATCGTCAACCCGCTCGCAGCCATCACATCGAAGTGGATGAGGAACGGATGCGACCAATCCTTCCAGCCCGCGTCTCCGTGCGTGAGTTCGAACTGCAAGCGGGCTCCGCCTTCCGCCGTGATCGCGGCATCGCGGACCCGCCACGGCGCCGTGCGGACGAACCCGTGCGCGGGCGCGGCGGCGTCGCCGGCCCGCGATCCGAACCAGGGGAAGATCAACGGCACGCCTCCGCGAATCGCCTTTTCCGGCGCGAAGGCGCTGCGTTCGCTCATGAAAAGCACGGGGCGCTCGCCGGCGGGAAGCCAGGACATGAGATGCGCGCCCTGGAGCGCGGCTTCGATCGTCGCGGCGGCGCCTTCGAGCCGAAGGCATTCCAGCGCTCCGCGGGAGAAACGGCTGACGCCTTCGGTGTTCGGGATGTTGTGGTCTGGCATCGCGCGCATGGGATGGCTGGATCTTCGCCGGGAGCGATGAAGGGGCAATTCCCGACAGGCGCCGGACCGCGGAAAATTTCGAGGCGCCGGCATTTTACGGTGCAACCCACCCCTTGGCGGCCGATGGAGAATTGCCCCCGCATGTCGTCCCAACACGCGATGCATCCGATCCCCGCGCGTCCCGCCCTGGCTGAATTGCTCGCGGGTGTATCCAGGATTTCAGGACACCGGCAGGTGCTCATCCGGCTGAACTGGATGCTGGAGGATGAGATGCGCGGAGCCGGGGATCTCGTGGACCTGCTGCGCATGGACCCGGGGCTTTCCGCGCGGGTCATCTCGGCCGCCAACACGGCGCTGTTTCGCGGCGGAAGCCCGGTGTCGGGCGTCGAGGAGGCGGTCGTGCGGATCGGAGTCTGGGAGATTCGCAGGCTGCTCCTGAGTTCGATCATGCGGGAGATGACGCTCGGCGCGCTCAAGATCTATCACCTCGCGCCCGGAGCCCTTTGGAACCGGTCGCTGTTGACCGCGCTTGCGATGGAAGCGCTCGCGGCCGCGGCCGGCCGGAGCCCGGACGCGTGCTACACCACCGGCCTCCTGCATTGCGCGGGCATGATCGTGATCGACCGCTGGCTGACCGAAAAGTCTCCGTTCCGGCTGCCGCGGATCGATCCCGATGATCCGCTTGCCGCGGAGCGCGAGCGGGAGCTTCTGGGCTGGACCAGCGACGAGGCCGGCGCTGCGCTGCTGGAGTCGTGGAAGTTTTCCGGCGGGATGATCGCGGCCATCCGCCATCATCGCGCGCCGGAGCAGGCGGGCGAGGCGGAGCCGATGGCCGCGCTTCTGCAACTGGCGCGATGGCACGCCCGCGCCGTGGAGGCGGCGGAGGCTTTGGCGCGGCCGTATCCAGAAAATCCCGACAGCGCGGTGATCGCCGCGGCGGGGATCGATGCGGCGGAGTTCGGCTCGCTTCTGCCGCTGGTGCGGCAGCGTTTCGTCGAGCACAAGGCGACCGTCGGCGCGATCTGAGTCGCGGCCGCGGTCGGATCAGATTTTTTCCAGGCGCGCGAGGAACAGCCGCAGGTCCGCCGTGACCTGGGCGAGGTCCGCCTCGGGAGTCGAGAGCCGGAAGAGCACCGCGCGCGCGTCGTCCGCGGCGAGCAGGCGCCGCTCGACCGTGAAGCCCTGTCCATCCGCGGAAGGCCGGCGCAGGACGACCTCGCGCGTAGGCATTCCCAGCGCGCGGGGCGCGCCAACCCCGTCCGCCGAATCATGCGTCTCCAGAATCTGGATACTGCCGCCGGATTCATCGACGAGAGCCCGGAGGTGGCTCGCCCAACTGCGCGCGCTCACCGGCGCATCGATCCTCGGGATCACGCAGATCGTGACGCTTGCGCCGGGCACGCTGCGGTGTCGCAAAACCAGCGCTTCGCCGGACCCGCCATCCCGCGGGATCCAGGCCGCGAATGTATCCGTGAGGAACGCCAGGCTGGAATTGCGGAAGACCACGACGCCGAGCCGAACCCCGTCGAATACGCGATCCTGGTGCACGATGGAGAAACCACTCCCGCAAGGCAGCGCCGCCGCGAGTCTGGGTGTGGCGCCGGGCCAGGCGAGTCCGGCGAAAGCGATGGCGGTCGCAGGGAGAAGTCGGCGGCGTAATGCTGCCATGGCGCGAGAGATCTCAGTTCAGCTTCAGCTCGGCGAGCCGGTTCTCGTATTCCGCCTGGGTGAGGCTTCGGTAGGCGAGCCGGCGATAGCTGCGGGACAGGAGGCGACCGGGAGGGAATATTCCCTCTTCGAACAGCTTGTTGAAGCCCCAGACACGCACGGGCGGATTATATACATCCGAAGAGGGCCAGGCTTCGGTTGCGATCTCGCTTTCGAAGAGAGCGACCATGCTGCCTCGATAGCCGAATTTCACACCGGTCCATTTCTCGAGAAAGCGGGGGAAGTTCTCCACGCCGCCACTGTAAGTGTTGTTGTTTTTGCGATTCGTCGGCACGATTCCCGCGACGATTCCGGCGGCGACCTCCGTCTGGGTGGCTACGCGACTGCTGGGGGCGCTGTCGCTTTTTTCGTCCTCCCATGCGTTGGAAAGGATCGTGACCGCGTCGGCGATGACGGCGGCCGGCGGCTCGTTCTCGGTGTCGGGCTCGCGAATCTTGGCGGCGTCGGCGGCGATGACGCCATCCGCGTTGTAGTTGCCCCATATATAAGCGGGGACGTTGGTGGCGAGGGTGAACCCGCCATCCTTGCCCACCTCGCGCTCGAGGTTCGGGATGGAGCCGCCATTCTTCAATCGCACGCCGCCGTTGTCCGTGTTCGCCATCTCGACATAGACGATGCCGTTCCATTCCGTTTTCGGAGTGAACGTGGCGCTGACGCCGGTCAGGCTCCATTTCGCGGCCAGCGTTTCGTTCTCGATCAATTCCTTCAGGACACCGACGTCGATATCGAGAACCTGAATGGACTTGCCGCGCCTCTTGTCGGTGAACCTTTTTTCCGCCTTCCCCCCGACGATCAGCTCTTTCGTTGTTCCATCCTCCATATCGATGGACGGTATTGCGAGTTCCTTGCGCTCGTAACTGGCCGGACCGGCGCCGGTGTCGCGACGATACGGGCCGTCGGTTTTCGGCTCGTATTTATATATTTTTGGGGCGCCGTTGCTCGCCACGGTGATGACGAGGCACGCCTTGGTCGCGAACTTTTCGGTCTCGGCTTCGTCGCCGGGGTAGCTGGAAGAGCCGACGTGGACGGCGGGGGCGATATAAATATAGGCCGAGTTGCGCAACTCGGAGTCGGTGGTGAGCGGATCGTCGGGGACGTAGGGCGGGATGCCGGCCGGGTTCGCCTTCATGGTGCCGTGGACGGAACTCATGACGTTGCTTTCCCACAGTTGGGAGGCCTTTTCCGCCCAATTGCTCCTGGTCGAATCGATCCAGATGCCGTCCTGCAACATCGGCACGAATGTTCCGTTGCCGTCGGCGAACTGCACCGCGGCGAAATCCTTGCTGGACGATGATCCGGGCTTGCGCCCGTGAAGCATTCTTCCGGCGGTCGAGGTGACGTCCTTGAACGTGATACCCTTGGCCGACTGGACGTAGAGGTCCCCGTTGGCATGCACCGGCCCGGTGATGTTCATGGGCTCGCCCGGCGCGATTTCCATGTCCATGTTGTAGAAGATGGCGTAGGCGAAGAGCGGCGCGTCGCGGATCTGGATCACCTGTTCGGCGAATCCACGAACGTTCTGGTTGGTTGGGATGTCGTGCGCGGTGGCGGCGGCGAGGACGGAAAGTTCACGGAGAAATATCTTCTGCCCCCGCAACGGGTCTTCGGAATAGAGCGGGCTCGAAGCGGTGACGACTTCGAAGCGGATCCCCGAGAAGGAGGACGCAAAAACGCCGTCCGCGGTGGATGTCGTGGTCTTCGGCGGGAGTGTGCCGTCGTCGTCGCCTGGATTTTCTCCACCCCCCGTGCCTTCGGCGCCTGTGCCGCCTGCGCCTCCACCTCCACCCGCACCGCCCCCACCGAGGCCGAGAATCCCTCCGCCACCGCCGAGGAGTCCACCGCCGCCGGCACCTTCACCCCCGCCGATTCCGAGCAATCCGCCAACGCCACCGAGGAGTCCGTCGCCAAGCCCGAGATTGAGTCCGAGGATGCCCGAGTTCGCCGCTTCCTCGACGAGGTTGACGAGGCCGTTTGCGAGCGTCGCGTCGGTCGGCGCAGCCGGCGGACTGTTGGAGGGCGTGAATTCGTCCTGATCGACGTTAGTCTGGTATTCGAGGCGCGAGCGGATCTGGGCGGCAGCGTATTCGCTCACGGCTTCGGCGGCGTATTTCGCCTTGATCGAGAGCATGTGCCGGCGCGAGACACGCTTTTCGCTTTCGACCCATTTCAACAACCCCACGAGCACGAGCGTGATGGCGAGGGCGATGATCAACGTGGCTCCGAGCACGGAGCCGCGTTTCGAACAGGACAGGGGGGAGGTGGTCATGGTCAGCTCCGGGTGGAAAGCGTGCATTGCACGAATTCGGTCCGCCCGCGCTTGATCGGCCCGGAGGCGCCGAATTCACCGCGCATCGATACGGCGCGGTCGCGCACCGAGCGGAAGAGGTTGTCCGACTCCGGCAGGGTGACGGCGCGCGTGATGGCCCGGTGCGTTCCGGCCGTGTTCGGAGGGGGCAGGATGTCGGCGGCAAGTTTGCCGTCCTTGGAATCGTGGCGGTAGAGCATCCACTCGTCTTTCGCGGTTTCGATCAGGTAATAGCCAATCGTGCGCGTGATCTTCTCCGAAACGCTGACTTCCTGCAGGACGAGGTAGTTGCCGATCTTGTTGCCCTTTTCGTCGTACTGGAGCTCTTCGCGTTCGTCGAAGGAAGGGTAGATCCTGAGCGTCTGCGCGTTGCGGACATCCTCGGCGAGGCGGAAGACGAGTTCGCGCGTGGAGCGCGTGTGCTCGAGCGTCTCGGCCGCTTTCAGCGCGAGCGATGTCGATTCAAGCCATTGGGAGAGGATGGCCGCCATGAGCAGGCCGGAGATGACCAGCGCGGCGGCGATTTCCGGAAGCGTGAGGCCCCGCGCGCGCGGATGGAGCAGGGCGGCCGGCGTCGCGGATGGGGAGCGGGGCGTGGGATCGTCGGCCATGTTCGTTCAGTAGGCGGAAACGGGGGAGCGGATGAGCGTGATCGAGTCCTCGCGCGTGCGCGGAGTGAAGAACGAGTGCTCCTCCCAACTGTAGCGCACGATGATCTGGGCGCAGCGCACGCCGGAGGCGTCGTCGCTCATCGTGATCTTCGGCATGATGGACAGGATCAGGTCGTCGGCCGTGTTGGCCGGAGTGTTGTGCACATCGTCGGTCCGGCTGTTCCATGCGCCGACCATGAGGCTGCCATCCGGGCTGGAGGGCACGTCGACCGGCAGGCTGGCGAGCGTGAGGGCGTCGTAGTCGAGCACGAGGATCTGCTCCGCGATCGAGCGCGCGGTTTCCATGGCCGTGACCGCGCGCATGTTCGAATCGGCGAGGCGCCAGGAAAAAAGGATGGCCGACAACGCCGAGAGGGCGGCCATGCCGATGATGAGGAAACCGATCATGACTTCGACCAGCGTCATGCCTTTCGAGGCGGACTTCGATCGATTGATGGCGCCTTCGCTTCGCGCCTGCGGGCGTCGGGGCCGGCTTCTTTGATGTTTTATTGAAGGCTCCACGTGAGAAGACTCTATCGGCAGCGCGTTTGGGAAATGCAGTCGCCCCGGCCCCTTTTCATTTCCATCGGGCGAAGGTTCCGCCGCCGGCCTTGTCCAGGCCTTTCGCCTCTTCCGTTCTTCGCGGCTCGCCTTGCGCAGCCCTCCTCCGCCGGCGAGCCATTGCGGAATCCGGGATTAAGCGGAACCGCCGCGGGCCGAATGCCATGAGTAATCATGCGGGTCGAGAAACGCACCAAAGCCGCGTCGGGGTGGCCGGCGCCGAATGCCGTTGCGCCCCGGACGAGGACGCGGGCTCCGTCGTCCGAAGCGCTGCGCCGTTCCGAGATCGAGGCGACGCTGCGCTGGCTGGACGCGCGCGACAAGGGCGCGATGGCCGCGGCCTCGCGCCGCACGCGCAGCGCGCTCGCGCGGCGTTTCGACCGGTTGAATGCGCCGATCGTCTATCCGTGGTCGCCTTCGATGAGCGGATCGCATCCGGCGCACCGGCTTCATCGCGCCGCGGCGACCTTGTTGCGCGTGCGGTCTCCGGGCGCGCTCGGGAAGCTCTGGCTCCATGCCAAGGCGGTCGTCTGGCCCGCGATGGCGGTGGCCGCGGCCGCGCCGGTGGTCCTCCGTTGCTGGAAGCACGTGCGCGACCGCCATGGGCTCGGCCTGCGCGAGCAGTGGCGTGACGTCATCGACGCGGCGCTCAACCACGGCATCTTTCCCACGGAGTATTATTACCGGCGCGTCTATGCGACGGCCGCGCGCGAGGACAAGTCGCTTTATATCAACGAGCGCGAAATGATCGCGCTGCTCTCGGGCGCCGATCGCGGCTCGGGTTCGCCGCGGGTGGACGATCTCGAGCGTCTCTATATGGAGTGCCGCAAGGCCGGCATCCTCGTGCCGCGCAACGTCGCCTTCTTCGCGAGAGGCTCGATCGAGATCGTCGGCGGCTCGGGCGGCCTGCTGCTGCCGGAGAAGGATCTTTTCGTCCGGCCAAAGACGTGGACGGCGGAGGCGCCGGGCGAGTATTGGCGCTGGATGCCGAAGACGCGCGCCTGGAATTTCGACGGCGAGGCGCTGGCCGCCGCCGCGCTTCTGAAACGCGTTCGCCTGCGCTGCCTGGCTCATCCGTGCGTGCTGCAAGAGGCGGTGGTCAACCATCCCGAGGTCGCGCGTTTTTCCCAGGGCGGGCTCTGTAGTTACAAGGTGGCCACCGGGATCGACCGGGAGGGGAATCCGCATGTGCTCTTTGCCTCTTTTCGCTTTCCGGGGGCGGATCTTTCAGGCGAGTCGCCCGTCTCCGTCGATCTCGCGTCCGGTGTCGATATAACGAACGGCCGGCTGCTTCCAGCGGTCGGCGAGTTCGTGACGGATGGCGAGTTCGACAACCACCCCGCGACCGGCGCGATCATCACCGGCGCCGCCGCCCCGCGCTGGCGGGAGGTCGCCGCGCTCGCGCTCGAGGCGCACCGGTTGTTTGCGGACGTTCCTTTTGTCGGTTGGGAGATCGGCGTGGGGGCAAGCGGGCCGATCCTGCTCGATGCGAGCAGCAACTGGGGCTTTTTCCCGCACGTGCTGCCGGCGGAGACGAAGTTCGCGTCGTTCTGCCTCCAGCACCTCATGCGGAGGCGCGGGGAGGATCTCCACGTCGCGGTTCTCCCGGCGTGAGCCGGAGCGTTCCTCGAAGCGCCTCTTCCGCGTGAGCGGCGCTTCATCTGCGGCGGCTCCATGCCGAATGAAGCATGCGTATGGATCCCGTGGATACAGGAGGTTTGTTTTCCTTCGCCCTCAGCTTCGGGCTCGGCGCGATTACGACGATCACCGCGGTCCCGATGTCGATCGTGTTTACGATCGCGGCGTTTCTCGGCATTCGCCGCGCAAAGGTCGATGCCTACGTGGTCGGCGCGCTCGACCGGTATCTGGCGGACGAGGCGAGGACGTTGCGCAAGCGTTCCGGCCGGCCGGTTTTGGATTTCCGCACTTCCGACTCGATCAACGCCGCGATGGTCGGTCTCGGCCTCGGCCGCGTGAAGATTTATCGCACCATCCTGAAGTCGATGCGCGATGGCTACCGCGTCCGCCTGCGCGCCTACGCGGAGGGCGCGCGCGGTCGCGTGATCGTGCGCCTGCTCGACGTCGATCTGCGCGGGAAACGCTGAGGATCAGGAGGCAGGGACAGGGGACAGGAGTCAGGTGTCAGATTTCCGTCCCCGCCGGAGCCCGGGCTACGGGTTTGCACGGCGGATCGGGAGCGGCCAGGGTTGGCGGGTGCATCTGGTGATCGGCATTGATGGCGGCGGCTCGCGTTCTCGCGCATGGCTTGCGCAGGTGAATGGGACGGTTCTCGGCCGCGGCTCCGCGGGCGGCTCCAACGTTTACCAGCTCGGTGTCGAGGAGGCTTCGCGCGTGCTCGTCGAGGCGGCGACCGGGGCCTGGCGCGACGCCGGTCTTTCGGGTGAGGTCCACGACATCGCCGCGGTTTTTGCCGGCGTGGCCGGAGCGGGCGCGACCGCGGACCAGGGGGAACTCGGCGGGCTGCTCGCGCGGAAACTTTCGACGCCCGCGGCCGCGTGCCAGGTGGATCACGATTTGCGCGTGGCGCACGCGGGGGCGCTGGCGGGCGCGCCCGGCGCGGTGCTGGTGGCGGGGACTGGTTCCGCCTGTTACGGGCGCACCTTCAACCGGCAGTCGGCGAAGTCGGGCGGGTGGGGACCGATTCTCGATGACGGAGGCAGCGGCTACTGGCTCGGGATTCAGGCGATGCGCGCGATCGTCCGCGCGACGGATGGCCGCGGGAAACAGGTGTCGTTTACCGACGCGATCTTCGCGCAACTCGGAGTGAAGACGCCGCGCGAGATGCTCAACCGCCTGCGCGATCGCCCTCCCGGCGGATTCGACCGTCCCGCGATCGCGCGGCTGGCGCCGATCGTGATCACGGCGGCCGTTTGCGAGGATGTCGTGGCGGAGGAGATTGTGGAGGCCGGCGCCCAGGAACTGGCGATCATGGTCGAGAGCGTGCTCAGCCGGCTCGGGCTGGACGCTCATCCAGTCGGCCGGATCGCGTGCGCCGGCGGTTTGCTCGAGCATCAGGATTTTTATCTCGAGCGGGTGGACGAGGCCATCCGGCGCCTGATTCCGGACATGCATCTGGAGAAACCCGGCCTTCCTCCGGTGGCGGGCGCGGTGTTGCTCGCGCTGGAGATGACGGGCCGGCCCGCGGGCTCGGGAGTGGTTTCGCGCCTGCTCCACGGCATGGAAGGAACCGACGCGCTCAAATAGAAAGGCCGCCTGTCGCGCGCGGACGGCCCGCGCGGATGCCTCTGGATTCGCCTTACGGCGCGGGGCTTTCGGCCGCGGCCTCGGGCGTCATGGGCTTGGCGCGGACGCTGGCCTGTTTGGCGACGGGTGAGATGTCCGCGCCGGTCAGGTTTTCGGTGACTTCGAACTTCGGCTCCCGGGTTTGATTGCCGGGAAGGCCCTCCTGGGCGACGACGAGACGCTTCTCGAGTTTGTCGAGATCGGTGAAGAGCCGCTCCTCCATCTTCTTGCGCTCGGAACTGCCGACGATGCTGAGCGTGGAGACATCCTGCACCACGCGCACGGGCAGCGTGAGGATGCGGGAGAGGACGCCCTCGTCCTTCAGCGAACTGAGGTAAAGCGCCGACATTTCCTGCGAGAGCCGGAATGAATCCTGGGCGATCGAGGAGGTCTGGATGAGGGAGTTGTTGAGCCGCTGCTTCTCGGCCAGCTCGTCTTTCAAGACACCGTCGATCAAACCGGTGATCTGGCTGGAATAAAACTCGACGTCCGAACGGGTGAGGTTTCCGGTCCGCGCGATGTCCGAAAGGATCGGGTTGAGGCGGTCGGAAACGCGCGTGGACATCGCGTCGTATCCGCGGTCCTGCTCGTCGGCGGTGGGGATGACGTTGTTGAGGCGGCTCATGACGGCATCGGCGAGGGCGTCGATCTTGTCGGCCTCGATCACGCGCGTCTCGCCATCGGCGATGAAGAGGTCGCCGCCGCGGGCGGCGATGGCGGCATCGAGGGCCTTGTTCGTCTCGTCCACGCGGGCGAGAATGCGTTCGGCGAACTTCTCCATCTGCTCCTGATAGGTGGAGCGAAGATCGACGATGTCGGTGCGTTGAGACTCGGTGATTTCGGTCAGGACGCGCTCCTTGAACCAGAAGGAGTATCCAACAAAAAAGAGTGCCACCAATACGGCGCTGATCAGGGCCACAGGGATGGCGGATTTTAGCGTGTTGCTCATGTTCGTGACGGGGCTATTAGGCGGGAAGTTCGGAGGGTGCGAGAAGGAATCGCGTGGACGCGAGGGAGACGCTCAGGGGCTGGCGGGTTCGCCCGGGGCCTCGGCCGATGAGGCGCCCTGGCCGGTGACGTCGCGATAGAGCGCTTCCGCCCGTGCCATGAGCGCGTGCAACTTGTCGCCGGCGGCCTTGGCGGCGTCGCCGGAGCCGTCCTTGAGTTTCCCGGCCTGCTCCTGGATTTCGGGCATGAGGAGCGCGAGTTCGTCCATCCTCGCCTTGGCGTTGTCTCCGAGATTCGCGGTCGAGGTCTTCGCGGAATCCAGCAGGTCGCCGACTCTGGCGCGGAGGTCGGTGGACTTTTCCGAGAGTGTGTCGGCCCAGGAGGCGGCCGTCTTCTTCGCGTCGGCCATGGCCGCGGCGCCGGCTTGTTTCACATCGGTCGCGGCCTGTCCGGCGCGCTCCTTCAGCGTGGTCCCGCTGCTCGCGGCGGCGCCGTTTGCGTCGTCGGAATCAGCGGGATTCTGCGTGCAACCTGCAACAGCGAAGAGCGCCGCGGCAGCCGCGATCGAGAGGGTGATGCGGGAGGATTTCATCGGGTTCCTGACGAGGGTGAGACTTGGCGCGCGCCCGGGGGTTCCAGCATGCCGCCGGGGCCAGGATGCGCGGGCGCCGGGCAGAGGGTGGGCAGCACGGCGCGCGATGATGGGAAAGGCAGGGAAAAAAGCGAGCGTCGCGACACGCCGTTTGCCGGACCGGCCTGGTCAGCCTGCCGCCGCGGCGAAGCCGGTTTCGAGCGCGTCGATGATCGCTTCGACCGGTTCCGTGCCGATGGAGAAGCGCAGCAGCTCGGCCGGCAGTTTCGCCTCGGCGAGAGTGCGGCGCCCGCTCTCGCTCGAGACGAGGTCGTAGTGCGCCAGATAGACGAACGGGCTCAGCAGGCTCGCGCGCATGCCGAAGCTCGGTCCTTTCGCGATCGGCGTCGCGTCGTAGAAGCGCTCCATCGAGCCCTCGACGACGAACGAGATGATCGGGCCGATCCGATCCGGCGCGCGCGCCAGCCGCAGGTAGTTTTCCCGCGAGCCGTCCTGAAGGCTCCAATACAGCCGCCGCAAACCACCCTTCCGGCGCCGCAGGTAATCCACGATCCGGCGCGCGCTTTCGTTCAACTTCGGCAGCAGCTCGTCGAACCCGCGCAGTTCGAAGGCGAGCCGCGCGAGGTCGCGGGGATGGACCGGCTCCAGCTCGGCCGCGATCGCCGTTTGCAGTGTTTGTCTTTCCGGGCACTGCGGTGTCACGACCACCGCGCCCGCGATCACATCGCCCTCGCTCGCCACGTATTTCGTCAGGCTGTTGAGCACGATGTCGGCGTGCGGCGCGACATCGACATTGTAGGCGGAGACGATCGACGGATCGACGATCATGCAGGCGCCGTGCGCCCGGGCCAGGCCGGCGAGCCACGGCAGGTCGGCCGTGTGCATGAGCGGGTTGGTCGTCACCTCGGTGACGACGCCGGCGAGGCGCGAGCCCTGTTCGCGAAACACGGCCTCGATCGCGGCCTTGTCGGTCACGTCGAACACATGCACGTGGCGCTCGTGCGTGAATTTCGCGAGGATCGCCGCGGTGTCGAGATAGAGCCAGCCGACCTGCAGCCAGGTGTCGCGGCCCTTCTGTCGTTGAAGATCGGATACGGCGCGAAACGCCGCCCAGAAGGCGTTCATCCCGCTGGAGGCGAGCAGGATGTCCGCCGGGGTGGCGGGCGCGAAGAGTTCGGCCAGTTTCGATTTGAGGATGGCCGGGGCGTCGCCGGGCTCGGTTTGCTCGAATTCCGTATGCTCGAAGATGCCGTGGCGCGCCGCGTAATCCTGCGCCGCGCGCGAGGAAAGGAAACCGCCGGTGTGCTGAAGGTAGGCCTTGGCCCGCGCGCGCAGCTCCGGCGTGTCGTCGTGGGCGACGCCGTTCACGCCATCGTGCTCGAGCACGCGCGCCGTGGCGGGCGCGAGAAGCGCGGCCACGGCCTCCGCCATGCGCCGGGAACTCGTCACCCACAACGCCTCGCCGGCGAGGCCGAAGCGCTTGCGCCACGCCGCCTCGACCGCGCCGAGCAGCGGATGCACGACGAATCGCGGATATCCCGAGGTCATGCACGCGACCGTCGCCGCCTCCTTTTCCTCGTAGCCGATCACATCGCGCATGGTCGGGAGACTGCACGAGACCGCGTGCAGGCGGTCGGGGATGCGCGTGCCGAGAGGGAGGTTGGGAAAGGAACTCATCGTTGGAAGCCCGTGCAGGATGCGCCGCGCCGCTTCGAGATCAATCCGCGAGCGCGCGCCCTCGAGCCGGCGCGGGCGCGCCGGCCTACATGCCCAGCAGGTGGTTCAGCTCGATGTCGCCGGAGTCGGGCAGCGCCTCGTGTCCGTAGTCGGGATAGACGATCATCCTCTTTGGCGCCGTGATCTTGTTGTAGGCGGCGAACTGCGAGGACGGCGGGCAGATCGCATCCATCAGGCCGGTGAGAAAAAGCACGTCGGCCCGGATGCGCGGGGCCAGAAACTGGCAGTCGATGTAGCCGAGCCTGGTGAAGATCTCCTCCTCGCGGCCGTGGCGCGGATCGCGCAGGCGGAAGAAGTATCGAAGCTCTTCATACGCGTCCTTCGCGAGGTCCATTTCCCACACGCGCTGGTAGTCGCAGAGGAAGGGAAAGCCCGCCACCGCGCGCTTGATCTCCGGAACGAGCGCGGCGCAGGCCAGCGTGAGCGCGCCGCCCTGCGAGCCGCCCATGGCGCCGACGCGGGTCGCGTCCACCTCGTCCAGCTCCATCACGACGCGCGCGAGCTGCGCTGTATCCAGAAAAATGTTACGAAACGCCAGCTTGTGCGGATCGGGGTCGTCGAGGCCGCGGACGATGTGGCCGCGCAGCGTCGTCCCCTTCACTCCGCCCGGATCCTCGGATCGTCCGCCCTGGCCGCGGCAGTCCATCGCGGCGACGCAGAATCCTTCGCTCGCGAACGCGAGCCTGCTCCGCCAGTCGCCGGAATTCGCCGAGTAACCGTGAAACTGCAGCACGGCCGGGCGCTTCCCGGATGCGCCGCGCGGCCGCACGTATTTCGCATAGACGCGCGCGCCGCCCACGCCCGTGAACCAGAGGTCGAAACACTCCGCGTTGCGCGCCTTCAGCGTGTCGTTGGGGATGAACTCCGGCTCCGGATCCGTCGCGGCGAGGTCCGCGAGCGCGCGCGCCCAGTAGGCGTCGAAATCCGCCGGCCGCGGGTTGCGGCCTCCGTAGGTTTCCAGGAGCGCGATCGGGAGATCGATGACGGGCATGGCGCGTGAGTAGGCGATTCGTTTGCCCGGGGCACGGAAAAAACGGCGCGGCCAATCCGCTTGGCGCGTGGGCCGATCCGGGCAGGCTGTGCGCGTGCCAGTCCATCTTCCGCACATCCTACCACCACCGAGGCGGATGCAGAAACTCGACGGAGTCTTCGATCTCGCGACCTGCCCGGCGATCCGCATCGACCCGAAGGCGCGCGATGGCGTGCCGGAGTTTGCGCGCGCGCTCGCCCGCAAGCTCGCCTCGCCCGAAGGCCTCGTGCCGGAGGTGACGCGCACCTCGCGCGCGCGGCTCGGCGAGTTGTCGCTGCAACTGAAGCCGATGCGCTCGCCCGAGCACTACCGGCTCGAAATCAAACCCGGCGCCGTCGTGCTCGCCGGCGGCGGGCCGGCCGGTTTGTTTTACGCGTCGCAAACGCTGCTGCAGATCGCGGCCCAGGCGGACAACGGCCGCATCCCCGCGCTTCGCATCGATGACGGGCCGGACTATCGCGCGCGCGGTTTTTATCACGACGTGAGCCGCGGCAAGGTGCCGACGCGCGACACGCTGCGCGCGCTCGTCGAGCGGCTCGCGCACTACAAGATCAACCAGCTTCAACTCTATATCGAGCACACCTTCGCCTTCGCGGCGCACCCGGACATCTGGGCGGGTTCCGACCCGCTGACGGCTGACGACATCCGCGCCGTCGATGCGCACGCCGCGCGGCATCACATCGAGCTGGTTCCCTCGTTGAGCACGTTCGGGCATTTCTACACGGCGCTGACCAGCCCGCGGAAGCACCAGCTCAACGAATTCCCGATCGACGCCTCGCAACTGCCGTTTTCGTGGTGGGATCGCATGGGGCACTACACGCTCGATTGCCGCAACCCCGCGTCGCTCGAGCTGGCGCGCGGGATGATCCTCGAATTGCGGCCGCTTTTTCGCTCGCAGTTGTTCAACATCTGTTGCGACGAGACCTTCGACCTCGGCAAGGGCCGCAACGCGCCGCTCGCGCAACAACAGGGCAGCGGCCGCCTCTATATCGATTTCCTCGCGAAGCTCGCGCGCGTCGTGCGCGAGGTCGGCTGCACGCCGATGTTCTGGGGCGACATCGTGGGCAACCATCCGGAACTCGTGGGCGAGGCGCCGCCTGAATCCATCGCGCTCGACTGGGATTATTCGGCCTCGCTGAAGGACACGAAGGCCGCGCTGTTTCGCCGCGCCGGGATTCCGTTTTACGTCTGCCCCGGCGTGTGCGGCTGGGATCGCTGGACGCACGATCTCGACACCGCGACGACGAACATCGTGAGCCTCGCCCGGCACGGACGCCGCCATGGCGCGATAGGCCTGCTCAACACCGACTGGGGCGATCGCGGGCACATCAACGCGCTCGGCAACAGCATGCACGGGATCGCGCTCGGAGCCGCCGCGGCCTGGAACACCGAGGCGACGGAAGCGGCGTCGTTCGACGCGGCGTTCGCGCGTATCCATTGGGCGGATACAAGCGGCCGCGCCGTCGCGCTCATGCGCGAGGCGGGCCGGCTCGGGGTGGTCTCGTGGCGGTCGCTTACGCTTTGGATCGACCCCACGCCGCACCGGCCGGCGGATTGGTGGGACGCGGAAACGGGTGTGCCGGTGGAGCTGCTCGCGGTCGATCCGCGGCGCGCGTTCGCCGCGGCCACAAGGCTCGAGCGCGTCGCCGGCCAGTTTCAGAAACTGACCGATCGCAGCCGGCCGCCGGACGATCTTGCGCGGCGCGAATGGATCTTTGGCTGTCGCATGCAGGCGGCGATGAACCGCCTCGGTGGATGGATCGTCTGCCTGGCGAAAAAACGAAAGGCTGCGCGCCAGGCGCCGCCCGCGCTCGACGTCGCCAACCACGTCCGCGTGATGGAGCGCGAGTTCTCCGAACTCTGGCACGCGCGCAACAAACCGTCCGAGTACTGGCGCTTGCGCGCCGCCTTGCTCGAGTTTGCCCGCCGGCTCGAACTCGCCGCCTTGCGTGGCGTGTGGGTCAAAACGCCGCGCCCGGCTCCGCCGCCGGCGGCCGATGTGAGCTGAGCGCTCCGCGTCCGGTTTCCGCCTCGAATCACGCGAGCGGTCTTGTGCCGCTGGGAACAACCCATCATCCTCGCGTTTCTCACTGCCCCGCCATGCACCCCGTCATCTCGCATTCCCTGCGCACAGGTGTCGCCCTGCTGTTTTCATCGTCGATAGCGTTTGCCGCCACGACTCCGCCGAAGCTCACCCATTCGGTTTCCCCGGTTCACCCGGAGGCGTTGATGGCCGGTGGCGTCAACGGAAGCGCGAAACTGAGCTTTCGCATCACCGAGGCGGGAAAGGTGGCCGAACCCGAGGTCGTCGAGGCCACCGATCCGGCTTTCGGAGAGGCGGCGAAGGAAGCGATCGTGCAATGGGTCTTCGATCCGGCGACCCGCGATGGCCAGCCGGTCGCGATCAAGGTGAGCCAGGAATTCAAGTTCGAGATTCCCGTCGAAAAACGGCTCGAGATGATGGTCGGCCATCCTGTCGTGGCCGAGATCAAGGGAGAGCTTGTCGATGCCAGGTCGCTCGGGAAAGAGCCGAAACCGGTCGAGCCCATCGTGCCGTTGTACCCGAAGACGCTCGTCGGGTCGGGCAAGAAGGGGATGGTCCGCCTGAAGTTTGTCGTGACCACCGAGGGAGTGCCCGTGAATCCGGAGATCGTCTCGAGTGAAGGCGACCCGGCGTTCAGGAGCATCGCGATCATCTGCGCGCTGAAATCGCGTTGGGATCCGATCCTGAAGGACGGAAAACCCGTCAACGTGACGATCACCACGGCCTTGCGTTTCAGGGAGCCCGCCCCGGCGGGACGGCGTGGCCGTAGCGGAGGTGGTGGTGGCAGAGGAGGCGAGGGCGGTGGTGGTGGTGGCGACGGCGGCGACGGAGAGGTGTGAGCGCGCAATTGGTCGCGTGATCTCAGAGTCTCGCGATCGCCTCGCGCACCTGCGCGGCATGGTCGGCGGTGTCCACTTTGGGGATGACGGCCGATACCGTGCCACCGGGTTTCACGATGTAGGCCGCGCGCGCGGGGCCGAAGAACTTCCGGCCGTACATCGACTTCTCGACGATCGCATCGACGCTTTTTGAAAACGCGTCCTCCGGATCCGAGACGAGGGTGAACGCGACACCCATCTTGTCCGCATATTTCAGATGCGAGCCGCGCGTGTCGCGGCTGATCGCGATGACGTTGAAGCCGGCCCGGTCGAACTCCGGCGCGGCGTTCGCGAGGCTCGCGACCTGGCGATCGCACGAGCCGGTGTTGTTGCGCATGTAAACGGAAACGATGCTCGGCCGGGTGAGGAGTTCTCCGAGGGCAACCTCCTCTTTTCGGCCACCGCGCACGACCTCGAGGCGCAGGGAAACATCGAGCTTTTCTCCGACCGCAATCATCGCCGCGCGAGTGAGCCCGCCCGCCCCGCGGAGTCAACCCGCTCGCATCCAGTCGGTAGGCGCAAAGCCGGAATAATGTCTCGTACGTTACAGGATTGTGGCTTTTGGGTCAGGGGTCGAGGGGGCGGAGGTTTTCGGGGCGGCCGGCGTCGCGCCAGCGGGCGTGGTCGGCGCGGAAGGCGCGGACGGGGGGCGGGGTGTTTGCCGGGGCGGTTGCGCTGAGGCGAAGGTAGGCGTCGATGATCGAGAAGGCGGCGTCGTCGGGCAATTGCTGGAGCAGGCGCGGGCCGATGACGTGGATGCCGCAGAAACCGAGCGCGGCGACTTCGCCCGCGGGCGGCCTGACGAGCGTGTCGCTGTTCGCGTCGCGCCGGCCGCAGAGCGCGCCGCCGGCGTCGAACAGGAGGGGGCGCTTCGTTTCGCGTTGCTTGCAGGCAAGCGTGGCGAGCGCGCCCGAGGCGCGGTGCGCGCGCATCATGGCGGCGAGGTCGAAGTCGCTGAGGACATCGACGTTGTGGACGAAGAACGGGCGATCGTCGTTTTCGAAAAACCAGGCGGCATGTTTCAACGCGCCTCCGGTGTCGAGCAACGTGGCTTCACGGGAGAAGGCCACGCGCAGGCCGAACGCGCCATGGCGCGCGATCCAGGCCTCCACCTGCTCGCCGAAATGGTGGAGGTTGATCACGACCTCGGTCGCGCCCGCGGCGGCGAGGCGTTTCAGGACGATGGCAAGGAGCGGCTCGCCGGCGACCTCGGCGAGCGCCTTCGGCCGCGAGTCGGTGAGCGGGCGCAGCCGGGCGCCGAGGCCGGCGGCGAGGACCATGGCCTTCATCTCGCGGGCTCCGGTTCTGTCGTTGATTTCTGGATACGCTTCACGTCGCGATGGCGCAGATCGACGCGAACACCGTCGCGCTGCGCGAGGCGCTGCGCGAGCTGTGTCGCGCAGTAAACGGAGCGGTGTTGTCCGCCGGTGCATCCGAAGGAGATGGAAAGATGCGTGAAGTTCCGGCGCGCGTAGCCCTCCACGACCTGGCCGACGAGGTCGCGCACGCGGGCGAGGAAGCTGTGAACCTCGTCGCGGGATTCCAGCCACGCGACGACTTCGGCGTCGTCCCCGGCGAGTTCGGCGTAGCGCGCTTCGCGGCCGGGGTTGGGCAGTATCCGGCAATCGAATACAAAGCCGCCGCCGTGGCCGGACTCGTCGCGAGGCTGCCCCTGTTTATAGGAGAAACTCTCGACGCGCACCGTGAGCGGCAGCGGCACGCGCGCGATCTCGCGCAGCCGGGTCGAGCGGACGATGTGTTGCAGCGCGTCGAAGAGCGCGGGCAGCTTCACGGGAATCCGCGCGGAGCCGAGGAGCGATTCGAGGTTGCGGATCGCGTAGGGCACGCTCTGGAGGAAATGCGTCTTGCGTTCGTAGAATCCGCGAAACCCATACGCGCCCATCGCCTGGAGGATGCGGATGAGCATGAATCCGTCGAGGTGCTCGAGAAACTGCTCGCGGGGCGCCGGCTGGTGTTTCTCCAGCGCATGCAGGTAAACGTCAACGAGGCGCGCGCGAAACGCCATCGGCAGGTCCGCCTTCGCGTCGACGAGCAGCGAGGCGAGGTCGTAGTGCAGCGCGCCGCGGCGTCCGCCCTGATAGTCGATGAACCACGGCGCGCCGTCGCGCACCATGATGTTTCGTGATTGGAAATCGCGGTAGACAAAGAAGTCCGCGGGCGCGCCGAGCAGGAAGTCGGTCAACGCGATAAAGTCGTCCTCGAGCGCCTGTTCGTGAAACGGCGTCTGCGCGAGCTTGAGGAAGTAATATTTGAAATAGTTGAGGTCCCACATCATCGACTGCCGGTCGAAGCGCGGCCTCGGGTAACAGAGGGATTCGTCGATGCCGCGGCCGGCGCGGACTTGAAATTCTGGGAGCATGCGCGCGACGGTCTCGTAGATCGCGGCGACGGCGGGGGGGACGTCGCCGTTGCCGGGCTGGCGGCTGGCGGCCAGAAACTCGAAAAGCGTCGTGTCGCCGAGGTCTTCCTCGAGGTAGGCCGTGAGATCGGGCGACTCCGCGAGAATGTCGGGGACCGGAAGGCCCTCGGCGCGGAAGTGCTTCGAGAAACCAAGAAACGCGCGATTCTCGGAAACATCGGCGTTTACGACCCCGATCACGGAACGGCCGGCGCCGCGCAGGCGGTGGATGCGGCGGTCGGAGCCGCTGGCCGCGAGGGGCTCGATCGATTGCGGAGCGGTTCCGAAATGCGAAGTGTAAAGGCCTGCGAGCTTCGGCGAGTCGGATGATGGCGAGGTGTTGCCCACGTGTGGAGAGTGGAGGTTCTTGCGCGTGAGCCGCCACCCCAAAAAAGCACGAGGAGTGTCCTCCACGACGAGGCGGAAACCCTGCCCCATTCCCTTGCCTCGTCGGCCGCTCCACGATCCCTGACTGCCCGTCGCCGTCAGGCGGCTTTGGGCATGCGTCTGGCCGGCGTAGCGGCATGGCGCAATGCGCACGGCCAAGCCCGACCGTCCCGACGTGATCGAGCGGGCGTTGAGCGACGCGCTCGCCGCAGCGGCTTCAGGGCACGGCGTAGATTTCGATCAGCGCGGAGCCGAGTTCGCGGGCGGAGAGCTGGATGGTGTAGCGGCCCTTGGGCAGGGTCACGAGCAACGCCGAATCCTTGCTTTCGGCCGGAAGAGGGAACGCCTTTGCCGCGGTCGTCGCGGCCGAAATCGTCGCGGTCGATGAGCCGTTGGTCTGCGCGGCCCAGTCGTCGTTTTCGCCGAGGATCGCGCCTTTCCCATCGTAAACGCCGACCCGCGGATCCGAGGTCGCATCGGCGACTCCGAAGGCGGCGAGGCCGGGGCCGATGCCGCGGACCAGGATGGTTTGCGGCTCATGGCTCTCGATGACGAAGCCGGCGACGAGGATTGAATCGCCTGCGCCGACCGGGCCGCGCACGGAGACATTGGCCAGCGTGCCGTTCGTGCCGGCCGCGGGCACGAGATAAACCTCGCCCAACGCGACGCCGCCGAGCCCGCCTTGATCCGTGAGGTGCGCGGTGTAGGCGCCCGGAGCGAGCGTCACGACGGCGGCGGCATCGAGGGCGGCCGGATCGAGATCGAAGGCGCCTGTCTTGGAAGTTGCCTCCGTGACCGAGGCGCTGCCGGCCCAGGCGGCGGCCTGCTGGACGATGCGCCCCGCGGAGTCGTAGAGGTTGAGGATCGGAGCCTCGAGCGGCTCGTCCACTCCGAAGGCGGCGAGGCCGGGGCCGACCGCGCGGAGGAGGATCTCCCGAGGCCCGTCGCCCGCGACGACGAATCCGGTGATGAGCGGCTCGGTTGCCAGCGGGTAGCCGCGGCCGGAAAGGTTGATCACGCCGAAGGAGGCGCTGTCGCTTCCGCCGCCGGGAAGGATGACCTCGTCGCCGGCGCCCGGGCCGTTATCGCCGCCGGCGCCATCGGAACCGGAACCGCCGCCGGACGGCGTGTCGCCGCCGCCTCCGTTGCCATGGCCGGAACCGCCGTCGGAGCCGGAGGGATTGCCGCCATCTCCATTGCCGTGCGAAGCGGGAAGCACAAACGAGGCCGCGGGTGTCGCGCCGAAGAATTGCGCTTCGGCTCCACGCGCGCCGCCGGAGCCGTACTGGCTCGTCGCCGTCAGGCCATCGACACGCAGGTAATATGTGCTCGCGGCCGGAAGGGAAAGCCCGGTCACGCGCCATTCGCCGGGATTGCCGGTGCGCGTGCCGGCGCCGAGCAGGGTCCATGTTTTCGCGTCTTCGGAATAGGAAAACTGCACCGAGGAATAATCCCCGCTCGCGCCGCCGACGGAGAGCGTGGCGGCCGTCAGGCCCGCATCGACGGAAATGACTTCCGAACTGAGCGAGACCGAGGAGAGCCGGGCGATGAAGGGCCGGGAAACGCCCGCGATCTCGGAGAAACCGCCGCCGACCACGAGGCCGCCGTTGTATTGCAGCGCGAGCGCGCGCACGGGGCCGTCGGCGTTGGCGGTGTAGGAGGTGTCGAGCGTGCCGTCGATCTCGAGCCGCGCCACGCCCGCGCGGGCGGCTCCGCCGATCTGGGCGAACGCGCCGCCGGCGATGACGCGGCCGTCGCCTTGTAGTGCCAGGGCGGATACGGGGGCGTCGGGCGCGGGCGCGTAGGAGGCGTCGAGCGTGCCGTCCGCGTTCAGGCGCGCGAGATAGGGCCGCGCCGCGCCGTTGACGGTCGTGAAGGCGCCGCCGATCACGAACCTGCCGTCCGCCTGGGCGACGATCGCGTCGACCGCCCCATCCACGGCGGCGGAGAACGATCCATCGAGCGTGCCGGCCGCGGTGAGGACGGCGATGCGCTGGGCGGCGGCTCCGCCGATCGTGGTGAACTCGCCACCCGCGGCGATGCGGCCGTCCGGCAGGATCACGACGGCGTGCACGGCGGCATCGGCGGCGGGGTCGAAGCTCGCGTCGAGTTCGCCCGAAGTGCTCATGCGCGCGAGGCGCAGGCGCGGCGTTTCCGATATTGCGGTGAACGCGCCCGCCACGACGACGGCGCGGTCGGGCTGCATCGCCATGGCGTGGACCGCGCCATCCGGCTGGAGAGGGAAGGTGACGTCGACGAGGCCGTTGCTGTAGAGCCGGGCGAGGTTGGCCACGGGTGTTTCCGAGAAGTTCTGGAATTCGCCGCCGACCAGCGTCAGCGCCTCGGGGAAAAGCAGGCTGTGATTGCCGCCGACGGCGAAAGACCCATCGGGGAACAGCGCGATGGTGGAGATCGTGCCGTCGGGAATCGGATTGAAGGTCGGATCGATCGTCCCGTCGGCGTTCAGGCGGGCGAGGCTGGATTTGAAAATCGGATCCGCGTTCTCGTCGGGCAGGAAATAAGAGAACGAACCACCGATGAGGATGCGCCCATCGCTCTGCACCTCGATCGAGTTGACCGCGCCTCCCGGGGCGGGATCGAAGGCGGCGTCGAGCGTGCCATCGGTGTTGAGGCGCGCGAGGTAGGGATGCACGACGGCGCTGGCGTCGGGGTTGTTCTGGATCGAGGTGAACGTGCCGGCGACGAGGATCTTGCCGTCGCCGAGCACGGCGATGTCCGAGACGTTGCTGTTCGCGCGTCCGGTGAAGCTGGCGTCGGCCGCGCCGTTGGCTTCGAGGCGCGCCATGTAGGAGCGCGTCGTGCCGCTGATCGCGGTGAACTGGCCGCCGATGAGGATCTTGCCATCCGACTGCAGCGTGATGACCGAGACGGAGCTGTTGACCCCCGGGGTGAATCCCGTGTCGAGCGTGCCGTCGGCGTTGAGCCGGGCCATGTAGGCGCGCGAAGTCGAGGCTGCCGCGGCGTTGGGCTGGAAGGTGGTGAAGGACCCGCCGAGGAGGATTTTGCCGTCGGAGAGCTGCCGGATGACCGAGACGGTGCTGTTTGCGTTCGGATCGAAAGCGGTGTCGAGCGTGCCGTCGGCGTTGAGGCGCGCGATGTGGTTGCGGGTGGCCTCGCCGATCCTGGTGAAATCGCCGCCGATGAGGATCTTGCCATCGGTCTGCGCGACGATGGTGAAGACGTCGTCGTTGGGAGCCGGGGCAAACGAGGTGTCGACCGAGCCGTCGGCGTTGAAGCGCACGAGATTCGAGCCGACGCCAAACGAGTTGCCGATCGAGCCGCCGACGAGGAGTTTGCCGTCACTCTGCCGGGCGATGGCATAAACCGTTCCCGAAAGGGTCGAGGCGTTCGTGGGATCGAAGGCGGGGAGCAGATTGCCCTCGGCCGTCAACCAGCCGACCGGGCCGCCGGCCGCATCGACGTCGCTGCTCGCCGGCAGGATGAGGACGGAGTTGACCGCGCCATCGGGCTTGGCGAAGAAACCGCGGTCGGGCGAGCCGTCGGCATCGACGCGCAGGAGGTTCTGATTCTCGGAGCCGATCAGGCCGTTGAAAGAGCCGCCGACGACCACGCGCCCATCGGGCTGCACCGCGATCGCGCCGGCATAGCCGCTCGTGTCCGGGCTCGTGCCGACCGCGAAATTCTCGTCGAAGGTTCCGTCGAGGTTGAAGCGCACGATCTGGCCCTCGGTCGCGACGCCGACGGCGTTGGGCGGCACGAGGATTCGGTCGAACGAACCGGCGACGAGCAGGCCGGACTCCTGCAACGCGAGCATCGAGACGCCGGAATTGAAGCCGAACGCGCGGGCATCCGGCGCCGTGCCGTCGGCGTTCAGCCACGCGAAAAAGCGGCGGTTGCTCGCGGTCTCCGCGTCGTTGGGCTGGAGGGTGGTGAAGTTGCCGGTGATCGCGATCGTGCCGTCGGGCAGCAGGGCGATGTTCGAGACGAGGGCGTTCGCGTTCGGATCGAAGGCGGTGTCCACCGTGCCATCGGCGTTGAGCCGCGCGATGCGGTTGCGCACCGTGATCTCGGTCGCGCCGCTCGGAGCGAGCCCGGTGAAGAGCCCGCCGATGACGATCTTGCCGTCGGACTGCACCGCGATGGCGTCCACCGTGCTGTTGAGCGAGACGTTGAAATCCGGATCGACCGTGCCGTCGGCGTTGAGCCGCGCGAAGTAGGAGCGGCCGATGGCGTTGCCGGAGCCGCCGGGGCGGAGCGAGGTGAACTGGCCGCCGATGAGGATCTTGCCGTCGGGCTGGAGGGCGATCGCGCCGACGAGGCTTCCCGCGCTGGGATTGAAGGCGTCGACGGTGCCGTCGGCGTTGAGCCGCGCGATGAAGTTGCGCGGCTGGGCCTCGGTCGCGCCGTTCGGCGTGAACGAGGTGAACGTGCCGGCGACGACCGCCTTGCCGTCGCTTTGCAGGACCAGGTCGGTGACGGCGGCGTTCGCCTTCGGGTCGTAGGCGCCATCGAGCGAGCCGTCGGCGTTGAGCCGCGCGATGAACTGCCGGGTTTCGCCGTCGATCCGGGTGAAGTTGCCGGCGACCACGAGCTTGCCGTCGGACTGCAGCCCGATGGCGCTGATCGCGTTGTTGAATTCCGGCGCGAAACTCAGGTCCACTTCGCCGGCCGCCGTGACGCGCGCGATGTAGGAGCGGGTGACGCCTGCGATGGCGGCAAAACTGCCCGCGTAGATCGCGCCGCCATCCGGGAGGCGAACGGAGGCGTTGATCGTGCCGCCGTTGTTCACGTTGAAGGCGGAGTCGAGCGAGCCGTTCGGTTGCAGGCGCGCGACGCGGCGGCGCGGAAGCGAGGAGGATGATCCGGCGCCCTGCACCCGCATGAAGGCCCCGCCGATGACGATCGAGCCGTCCGGCTCCACCGCGAGGGCGTGAACCGCCGCGGTCGGCACGGCGGAAAACGAGAAGTCGAGCGAACCGCCGGGCATGAGCCGCGCGACGAAGTTTTTCGTGATCGTGCTCTTGTTCGAACGGGAGAAGAAGCTTCCGAAACTTCCGCCCAGCAGGATCCGGCCGTCGGCCTGCGTCGCGATGGCGTTCACCGGGCCGTTTGGAATCACGTCGAAACCGGCATCGAACGCGCCCGTCGGATCGAGGCGGAAGAGATGAGGCGCGGTCGTCGCCGCGCCCGAGCCGATCGTGACGGTGAGGAAGTCGCCGCCGACGAGGATCGAACCGTCGGCCTGCGCGTGGAGCGCGGTGACGCGGTTGTTCGGCTGAACGGAAAACGATGTGTCCACCGTGCCGTCGGCATTGAGCCGCGCCAGCCGCGTCATGGCCACGGGGGCAGCCGCGCCGTTGGGCTGCAGGGTGAGGAAACCGCCGCCGACGAGAATCCGTCCGTCGGCGGCGAGCGCGAGCGCGAGCACGACGTTGCTCGCGTTCGGGTCGAACGCCGGATCGATGGTGCCGTCGGTGTTGAGGCGCGCGATGCGGTTGCGCGCGATGATCGCGCCCGTGGCGTTGGGCTGGAAGCCGGAGAAGCCGCCGCCGATGATGATCCTGCCGTCGGCCTGCTGCGCCATCGCGCGGACGAGGGCCTGCGGAAAGGCGCTGCCCTGCGGATTCGGGTCGTAGGTCAGGTCGAGCTGGCCGTCGGGCATGAGCCGCGCGAGGCCGTTGCGCGCGATCGGATCCGCGGCGGCGTCGGAGCGCACGGTCGTGAATTTGCCTCCCACCACGATCCTGCCGTCGGGCTGGAGCACGATGGAGGAGACATCGTTGTCGAACTCGGCCCGGAAGCCGGGATCGAGCGAGCCATCCGGGTTCAACCGCGCCATGCGCTGGCGGTCCGAGGGATCGCCGAGCTGGTTTGCGTTTACCGAAAGGAAGCCGCCTGCGATGAGGAGTTTTCCATCCGGCTGGCGGGCCATCGCGTACACGTTGCCGTCGACGTTTGGATCGTAACTGAGATTGGCGGACTGGGACCAGGCCGTGGGCAGCGCGAGCCCGGACAAGAGTGTCACCAGGGCAAGGACCCGGCCCGGGAAGGTGAGAGCAAGACGAGACATACGGGTGCGGGGAAAGAGGTTAGAACAGGGTGGTGAGGCCGATGCGGAAGCCGGCGCCGCTGGCCAGTTTGATATCCGCGGTGCGGCCTCCCAGGGTCAGGGCGAGGTCGTCGGAAAGACCCTCGTAGGTGAAGCTGGCGAAGAGCCCTGTCCGGCGCGTCAGCCACAGCTCGATATCGAGCGAACCGAACAGGCCGATGGCATCGTAGTTTGTCGTCTGGCCCTGCTCCTGCGCGCGGATTTCGGCGGCGTAGGCTTCGCTGTCGATGCGCTCGTCGTAGCGCATGTCGATACCGAGAACGTAAAAGCTCACGCCGACACTCGCGCGAATCGAGAGCTGCCGGGAGAGGTGAAAGCGCGACCACGCGCCCGCGCGCGCGGAAAAATAGGTGCCCTTGGCCTGCCAGAAGCCTTCGATCGCGGCCGCGCCCACCTCGTTGGTTTCCGTCCGGCTGAACGGCTGGTTGGCGAGCAGGATGCTGGTGTTGATCACGACGGAGCTTTCCGTGCCATCCGGGCCGATGATCGTGACTGTCTCGGTCGAGGGCGCGGTGTAGGGGGCGGTCGGCGGCGTGGCTCCATCGAGTGAATAGACGTCGGTGATCGAGCGCAGCGTGGCGTTGATCGTGCCGGAGGTTTTCGCGTTGATGTCGGTGAGGCCGAGCCCGAGGAAGCCGCCCCAGGAGCCGGGCCGGCGATTGTCGGACATGCGTTTGCCGTAGCCTCCGAAACGCCGCGAGAGTTCCATGTCGAAACCGGGTTTGCGGCCCGACTCGGCGTCCACCGTCGCGCCGTCGCTGATGGTGCTGTAATTGTGAAACGCGATCCCGCTCTGGTCGGGCAGCACCTGGCTGTCGTTCAGCATGGTCCAGTAGGAGGTGTAGCCGTCGTCCGGCAGATCCACGCCGTCGCTCGTCGTGCGCTGGTCGATCTGGACGATGCCGTCGTGATAGGCGCGCGTCAGCTCGCCGAAGCGTTCGCCGGAATCGAGCGTGGATTCGATCGTGCCGAGGTCGCGAAAGGTGACCTTCGCGTTGCCCAGCAGGCGCACGCTGAAGGAGAAACCGCCGCTTGACTCACCGATGACCTCGGACGGCCAGAGACCGGAGGAACCCTGCGAATATCCCTCGATGCATAGGATCGTGGAGAGCAACACCAACACGGCGAACAGACGGGACATAAGGTGTCCAGCAAACGGCCCCGGCTTCGGGCCACAAGCCTGATCATGCGGAATCCGGAGATGCCGCGGCGCCACGGATCCGGAGCGAAACAAGCGCGGTGGCGGCGGGCGCGATGCAGGAACACGGCGACGGTCCAGCGACCGTTCGGACGACGGCTGAGTTTTCATTGGGAGACTGGTCTGGTCCTGCTTCAGCCGAATAGCAGGTTCGGTGGGGCCGGCTTCAGCGACTAGAGTAGAACAGTCGAGCCGACGCGAGTTCCGCAGACGAGACTAAATGTCAGGAGTCAGCGGACGGGAGACAAAGGGCCGGGGTTCAGAGGCTGGATCCGACTCCTGCCCCCTGTCTCCTGATTTTCCCCAACCTCCGCCGCCAGGCGTCAGAAGCGCGAGCCGATCGCCCGCGCCTGCTTCTACGCCGGAAATGCCGTCGAGGGTTTCACGCGTTCCGTCCGCGCGTTCGATCCATTGGGCGCCCGGCTGGCCGCGCTCGCCACCGGCGCCGCCCGGCGGGCCGAGGGAGCGACGCTGGCTCAGGATCGAGAGCGAGACAGGCTCGAGAAAACAGATGCGGCGCTCGATGCCGTCGCCTCCGCGAAACTCGCCGTCTCCGCCCGAGCCGCGCCGGATCGCGAAGCGCTCGACGCGCGCCGGCAGCCGCAGCTCCATGACCTCGGCGTCCGTGATCGCGGTGTTGGTCATGTGGCAATGCACCGCGTCGCAACCCGCGAAACCCGGGCCCGCGCCCGAGCCGCCGCCGACGGTTTCATAGTAGCTGAAGCGCGCGTTGCCGAAGAGAATGTTGTTCATCGTGCCCTGGCTGCAGGCGGCCAGCCCGAGCACCTGCATGAGCACGTCGACCACGCGCTGGCTCGTCTCGACGTTTCCGCCCGCGACGGCCGGGCAGTTGCGCGGATCGTCGCCGAAACGCGGCGCGAGCATGCCTTCCGGGATGCGCAGATCCACATCGCGCATGAGGCCTTCGTTGAGCGGCAGGTCGCGCCCGGCGAGCACGCGCAACACGTAGATGAGCGCGCTGCGCACGATCGCCGGCGTGGCGTTGAGGTTTCCTGGATGAACCGCGGCCGAACCGGTGAAATCGAAAACCATCCGGCCCGCCTCCCGCCGGCAGGCGACGACGATCGGCGAACCATCGTCGAGCGCGTCCCGCGACTCGCGCCGGATCCCGCCGAACCTCGCGAGCGCCTCGGCCAGCGCGTCCGCCGAGCGCGTTTTCAACAACGCCATGAACTCCCGCGCTCGCGCGCTTCCGGCCTCGAGCGCGAGCGTTTCCAGCGCCTCCGCTCCGCGGCGGATCGAGGCGAGCTGGGCGTGCAGGTCCGCGATGTTTTCCTCCACCGCGCGCGAAGGAAACGGGCCGCTCGCGAGCACGCGCCGGATGTCGTCCCAGTCCACGCGACCGGCGCGCGCGAGCAACCGCGGCGCGATGACGACGCCTTCTTCCGCGAGGTTCGAAGCATCCGGTGGCATCGAACCGGGGCGGATGCCGCCGATCTCGGCGTGATGCGCGCGGTTGGCCACGTAACCGATCAAGCCGCCATCGGCGTCGTGCACCGGCGCGATCAGCGTCACATCCGGCAGATGACTCCCGCCGAAACCCGGGTGGTTCGTGATCGCGACATCGCCCGCCCGCAACTCGATCGCCTCGCGTACCCGGCGCACACACTCGCCCAGCGCGCCCAGATGCACGGGGATGTGCGGCGCGTTGGCCACGAGTTCGCCGTTCGCGTCGAGCAGGGCGCAGGAAAAATCGAGCCGCTCCTTCACGTTGACCGAGAGCGCGCAACGTTGCAGGAGCACGCCCATCTCCTCGACCAGCGCGAGAAACCGGCAGGTGAACAGCTCCAGCTCGACCACGCGCGATCGGATCGCTGCCCGCGCCGTGCCCGCCGCCCTCGCGCGCGCGAGCCGCACGGTTCCCGCCGTGCCGATGCGGGCGCGCCAGCCCGGGGCGACGAAGAGGGTGCTGAACCGGTCCTGGATCAACGCGTTTCCCGGCAGCGCGGCGTGCGCGGCCAGCTCCGCGCGACGAAATGTCCGCGGCGCCGGCGGCTCGTCGCAATCCGCCGCGTCATCGGCAAACGTCTCCTCGCCCGCCGCTTCGCCGACGCCCGAAGCGACGACGCTCGCCGTCACGACCTCCACCGCGCGATCAGCCGGCACATAGCCGAAGCGATGCGCGTAGGCGGAATGAAATCGGTCGACGAGCGTGTCGAACGGCTCGGCCGCGAGCGCGAGGCCCGATTCCTGTCCGGCGAAACGAAGCTCGATTTCCGCCCGGCGCACGCGCGTCGCCCGTTCGTCGATTCCGTCCGCCGCGAGGGCGGCGCGCGCCTCCGCGCCGAGTTCGGCGAGCGCGGACGGAAGCCCGGCCGCGATGTCGTTCCATGAGCGCAGAAGCTGGCGTTGTCGAAACCGTTCCGGCACGGCCGCGCGCAGCCCGCAAGCGCTCAGCAAGCCGGAGTCGGCGGGAAACAACACCGTCTCGATCCCCAGTCGCCCGGCCACCGCGCACGCGTGCAGCCCGCCCGCTCCACCGAAGGCGAGGAGCGCGTATTCGGCGGGATCGCAACCCTCGCGCACGGAGATGCGCCGGATCGCGTCCGCCATGCGCTCGTTTGCGATGTCGAGAAATCCCCGCAGCGTCTCCTCCCGCGCGGGCCGGCGGCCGGTGGCCGATTCGACCGCCGCCAACAGCTCCTCCAGCCGCGCTTCCGCCGCATCCGCGAAGACCGGCAATCCGAACAACGCCGGATCGAGACGCCCCAGCAGCAGGTTCACATCGGTCAACGTCAGCGGCCCGCCCGCCCCGTAACACGCGGGGCCCGGATCCGCGCCCGCGCTCGCCGGACCCACGACCAGCGCGGCGCCGTCGAACGCGCAGATCGAGCCGCCGCCCGCGGCCACGCTTTCGACCCGCAGAGCCGGCGCGAAGACTCGCGCGGGGCCGACGTGGTGTTGAAAGCGGTATTCGAAATCGCCCGCGATCCGCGCCACGTCCGTGCTCGTGCCGCCCATGTCGAAGGTGAGGACTTTCGAATAACCAGCCTGCCGCGCGATCGCCGCCGCGCCCGCCACGCCGCCGGCCGGACCGCTCAGGAGGCTGTCCTTCGGTCGATAACTCGCCCGCGGCACGAGGCCTCCGGCGCTGGTCATGACGGAAAACCGCGCCGCCTCCACGGCCTTGCCCACGCCGGAAAGGTAGTCTTCCATCACCGGCGAGAGCAGCGCGTCGACCACCGCCGTTTCCGCGCGCGGCACGATCCGGATCAAGGGAGCCAGTTCCGAGGAAACAGAAACGAAACGAAACCCGGCCGCGCGCAGCGCCGCCGCCACCGCGCGCTCGTGCTCCGGATTGCGATAGCTGTGCAGCAACGCCACCGCCGCGACGTCGATGCCCGCGCGTCGCAGTTCCGCCGCCTGCGCGCGCAACGCCTCCTCATCGAGCGCCCGCAGCACACCGCCGTCGGCGGCGAGCCGCTCATCCACCTCCACGACCGGCCCGTGCAGTGGCGCGGGTTTGCGCACTTCGAGCGCGAACAGATCCGGCCGGCGCTGGTCGCCGATCCGCAGCACGTCGGCGAAACCCGCGGTCACGAACAGCGCCGGCCGCGCGCCCCTGCCCTCGAGCAGGGCGTTGGTCCCGCGTGTCGTCGCGAGCCGCAACTCGACCGGCGGCAATTTCCCGTCGAGCGCCGCGCCGGTCAGGATGCGCATCGCCAGCACCGGCGCCTGCTCCGCCGCGGTGAGGTCCACCACCTCGCCGACCGCGAACGCCGCGCCCTCGATCGACGCGCGCGCGCCCGCCGCCTGCCAGCGCGTGACCCGCCCCGTTCCATCTCCGGAAGCGCGGCGGACGACGTAGCCATTGAAGAAGCCGTCGTTCACCTTCGGCAGTCCAGCCAGCTCGATCGTCCCCGGAGCCGGCGCGGCGGACACCCGCGCGCGCAACGCGCCGGAAGAAAGCACTTTGAGCCGGTGTTCCCCGCCATCGGGCGCGAGGGCGAGGCAGTCCGTGAACGTGCCTCCCGTGTCCATCCAGAATCGCCAGGGTCTCGCGCTTGCCGCCGCCATCGCGCGGTTGTCCGGAAATTTGCCGATTGCGTCAAACTGCCCAAACTGCGAACCCCGAAACCCGGCGTCGGCCATGATCACCTGTTCGAAAATCTATCACGACATCCCGTTCGCGCACCGTCAGCACAAGCATGCCGGACATTGCGCGCTCGTGCACGGGCACAACTGGAGTTTCCGTTTCGCCTTCGGCGCGCATCGCCCGGACGAGAACGGCTTCGTCGTCGATTTCGGCCAGGTGAAGTTCATCCGCGCCTGGCTCGACGGGGAGTTCGACCACGCCTGTGTGTTCAACCGCGACGATCCGCTGCGCGAAACGATCGTCGCGGCCGCTCCCGGAGCCTTCAAGGTGTTGCTGGTCGAAAGCTGTTCCTGCGAGGGCCTGGCCGAATATGTTTTCCACGCGATCGACCCGCTCGTGCGCGAACACACGGCTGATCGCGCCTTTCTCACCGAGGTCGAGGTCTTCGAGGACTCCCGCAACAGCGCCGCTTTCCGTCCCGACGCCGATCGGCGCTGACCCGCGCCTGCGGGCCGCGCCACCCTGGCCGTGGCGCGCCTCACGCCGCCGCGCCATTCTGGCCCATTCGGAATCCGTCGACGCCCGGCCTCTCCCTCGTGCCAGCCCCGATCCCCGCGTCGGGGTTCCCGTGGCACGCTTTCAGCAACCAGCGCAGGGGCAAAAGCGTATTGTTCTTCGAGACATGGCCACGAACCACACAGAAAACGACCTTCGGGAACAGCAGACCCTCGCGTGGGGGCTGTCGTTCGCAAACGGTTATTTCGAGCTGGGGATGCTTGGCCGGGCGGAGAAGGAACTCGACAGGCTTGCCGCCCGTTTTCAGGACAAGCCGGAGGTGCTGGCCATGCGGCTGCGCATCCTGCTCACGAAGCGGAGCTGGCCCCATGCCATCGAGGCCGCCGAGCGGGCCGTGCGGCTTTTTCCGCACATCCCGGAGTTTTACGTCCATGCCGCGGCCGCCTGCGACATGATGGGCGAGAGCAAGACCTGGCACGCCCTGTGGCAAACCGCGCCGGAGAATGTGCGCAGCTCGGGCGTTTTGCATCTGCACGTCGCCCGTTTCGAGGCAAGCCTGGGAAACCTCGCCGCCGCCCGCGAGCACCTGCGCCGGGCCTTCTCGCTCGAGCCCGCGCTCCTCGCCATCGCCGGCAACGACCCCGGCCTCGCGATCATCCTCGACGGCCACCAGAACAACTGAGCGACAATCGAGCGGCGCGCCAGAAAGCCAGTTTTCTGTAACGTACGCGACAGAATTTTGGCTTCCGGGTTTGCGCGTTGGAAGCGCCGCGGGCTGAAGGATGGTCCGCCGGGACTCGCGGGATGGTGGAATTTACGCGAAACTCCCGGTCGGCAGTCAGCGAACCACCCCAAGCGCCCTAGGGTGATCTGAGAAATCTTCCGGGCGCATGATAAAAAGTTTCGCGTGCTCTAATCCGCGTTCAGACCCAAGACGATAAACGCGGCGACCTATGGAGCTTTTCTCTTCATTGGATTTCGAAACGGAACCGCAGAGCCTGAAATGGGCCCTGTCTTTTGCCCAGGGTTACTTCGAACTCGGCATGGTTGCCGCCGCCAATCGCGAACTCGATGGCCTGAGCGTGAGGCACCGCTGCTACGCCGACGTGATCGAGTTGCGCGCGCGCGTGATGCTCGCCCGCGGCCGCTACGCGCAGGCGGCGCGGCTCGCCCGCAGCGCTTCGAAAGTCTATCCCGGCATCGCCGAGTTTTACGTGCTCGCGAGCGAGGCGTACGAGGCGCTCGGCCGGCCCGGCGAAGCGAAGGCGGTGTGGGAGTCGTCACCGTCGTTGTTTCACGTGTCGGGCGTTTTCCACTACAACCTTGCGCGTTACGAAGCGCAGATGGGAAACAGCTTCTCGGCGCGCGAGCACATCGCCCTCGCGATCGAACTCGATCCCGCCTACCAGCACCGCGCGAGCAACGATCCCGGCCTCCGCGAGTTGTTGAGCACCGCCGCGAACTGAGGCCGTCGCTCGCGCTGACCCGGGCGACGAACCCGGAGGCCGGGCTTCGCCGCTTGTGACGCGACCTTTCGGGGAGGGCTTTCCGGTGGACGCTTGCCTCCGGGCACGTCGCGGCCTCCGATGGCGGTGTGGATTGGGAATCGGTCGACTGGCCAGCCTTGCACCGCCTGCGCGAAGTGTTCTTGCAACGCGCGGAGAATCCCGGGCCGTACTGGCAGGGCGCGCGCGATCTCGCGAGTTACGACTTCACCTTCGGTCGCCGCATCGCGTGGAAGTGGTCGGCGGTGATGGAGGAAATGATCGCCGCGCGATGGACGCCGCCCGCGCGCGCGCTGGTGGACTGGGGTTGCGGCACGGCGATCGCGGCGCGGTCGTTTCTCGCGCATTTCGGCAGCGCGTGCCTGGACGAGGTGGTGTTGTGGGATCACTCGGTCGCGGCGACGGCCTTCGCGCGCGATGCGATTCGCGCCCGGGGGCACGATCTGCCGATCACCGTCGCCGATCCCGCGGGCCATGTCGCAAGCGGCGGGTTCATCCTCGTCGTCAGCCACGTGATCAATGAGCTCGACGCGCAGGGTCGCGCGGCGTTGCTCGACCTCGCGCAGAGGGCGTCCGCCGTCATCTGGGTCGAGCCCGGCACGCGGGCGGATTCGTGGGCGCTGCTCGATGCGCGCGACGAGCTGCGCAAGTTCTTCCACTGCTGGATGCCGTGTCCGCACAACGGCGCCTGCGGGCTGCGCGCGCCCGAGAACGAAAGGCATTGGTGCCACCACTTCGCGCGCCCGCCGACGGAGGCGTTCACCGAGAGCGGCTGGGCGGTCTTCGGCCGGCGGCTCGGCGTCGATTTGCGCAGTGTTCCCTACAGCCACCTCGTTCTCGACCGGCGCGAGCCCGCGCGGCTGGCGGAGGGCCGGCGCGTCATCGGGCGCCCGCGCGAGGGAAACGGCGTGATGAGCCTGCTGCGTTGCGACGCGAGCGGCGTATCCGAAGTTCAACTACAGAAGCGCGATTCGAAACCGCTCTGGAAGGCGCTCGAAAAACGCCGGCATCCGGGCCTCCTCGCCTGGCGCGAGGACGAGCGCGGCCGCATCCGGGAAACCGGAATTTTGTAACGTACGTTACAGAAATCGGGCTTCCTGCCGTGCGGCGCGGAACGGGCTCAACATCCGGCGGGCGGCTGATAGCAGATGGCGGGACATGGAGGATGCGACGTTGGGGATTTCGATCGATGATGTTCGCGCCGCGGCGGAGCGGCTGGCGGCGCTGGCGCATCGGACGCCGGTGCTGACTTCGCGGACTTTCGACGAGGCGGCAGGCGCGCGGCTGTTCTTCAAGTGCGAGAACCTCCAGCGCGCCGGCTCGTTCAAGTTTCGCGGCGCGAGCAACGCCGTTTTCTCGCTCGCCCCCGACGAGGCGGCGCGCGGCGTGCTGGCGCATTCCTCGGGCAATCATGGCGCCGCGCTCGCGATGGCCGCGCGCCTGCGCGGGGTTCCGGCGCACATCGTCATTCCCGAGGGCGCGACCGCGGCCAAGGTCGAGTCGGCGCGACGGCTGGGCGCGCGCGTGGTCCGTTGCGGGCCGAGCCTGCGGGCGCGCGAGGAAACGGCGGCGCGCGTGAGGGCGGAAACGGGCGCCCGGCTCATTCATCCCTACAACGATCCGCGCGTCGCGGCCGGCCAGGGAACGGCTGCGCTCGAGTTGCTCGCCGAGGTTCCCGATCTCGATTTCGTCGTCGTGCCGGTCAGCGGCGGCGGGCTGGCGAGCGGCACGGCGATCGCCGCCACGGAGGCGCGGCCGGGCACGCGCGTCGTCGGCGTGGAGCCGGCCGGAGCGGACGACGCCCTGCAATCGCTGCGCGCGGGCGCCATCGTGGCTCTGCAGACGCCCGAGACGATTTGCGACGGGCTGCGCGGCGCGCTCTGTCCGCTGACCTTCGGCATCCTGCGCTCGCGGTTGGAAACGATCATGGCCGTGCCGGACGCGGCGAGTGTTCAAGCCATGCGACGGATCTGGGAGGTGATGAAACTCGTCGTCGAGCCATCGTCCGCCATCGCGCTCGCGGCGCTCCTCGACGAGCGGGGCCGCGCCTACTTCAGCGGCTCGCGTGTCGGCGTCATCCTGAGCGGCGGCAACGTCGATCTGGACAATCTGCCGTGGCGCTGAGCGCGTCGGCGCGCGGTCGTCCGGCTTCTCAGAAGCGGATGCCGATGCCGACGGTGGCGACGATGCCGTCGAGATCGAGGTCGAAGAAGCTTTGATACGTGGCTTGATATTTCACGACCACGCGGTCGCCGATATACTGGCGAAATCCGGCGTGGACTTCCCATGCCCAGTCGTCGTCATCGCCGACTCCTTCCGCGTCGAAATAGAGCCACGAAACGCCGGCGCCGATGTAGGGCACGATGCCGGCTCCCGGCGGGCTCAAGTTGAAGTCGATCCCGACGCTGGCGCCGGTCGCCTCGAAGTCGTCGCCATCGATCTCGGCGCTGAGGTGGCCGACACCGATGACGAGGTCCAGATTCCCGGTGAGGCGGTAACCGATCGAGGCGTCGAGGTTGAGCATTTCGGCCTCGGATGTGCCGGCGTCGATGCTGAGCCACGATCCGGAAAGCATGATCTCCCATTTCATCTCCGGTTTCGGGAGCGCGAGCTTCGGCACGCCCGGGTAGGATGGCGCCGGCGGTGATTTCAACGCGTCCTCGAGCACCTGGTTCCATTGCTTTTCATAGACCGCTTCCGAGATGATCCCCTCGTCGCGCAGGCGGTCCAGCTCGCGCAGGCGATCGGCCACGGTCTGGCCGGCGGCGATCAGGGGCGACACGGCGAGAAACAGGAGCGGGAGAAGGCGGCGAAGGTGCATGCGTCGGGCGGGTTTGAGTTTGAAAATCGAGGAGTCGCTCGTGCGGCGAACCGCAGGGGCCTGGGCGATGTCGGGCTCACCAGCGTTGCTCTCGGCGCACGCGAGTCGAGCCGATTTCCGTGGAGCCTGCGGGAGCGAAACACATGTTGTTTCTGGACCACCCGCCGGAGCGGCGGGCGACAGCGATGCGAGTTCAGAGAGAGGAAACCACGGATTGCGCGGATGGGCACGGATTCGAATCGCCCGTTTATCGGCGCCCGCTCGTGGTGGAGCTTTGAACAAGCTCCTCCAAGGCGATCAGCGCGGCCAGGACCACCTCGTCCTGCATCTCGATCCGGGTGGCGCCGGGACGTTCGATGAAATCTTCCCGGACGATTTCCGCGCGCTCACCGTGCTTGCGCGCGAGGGCGAAGAACGCCGCCGGAGCGGGGAATCCCCGTTCGGGGCGCGGCTCGGCGAAGCCGGTGGTCGCGATGGCGAGTTCGCTGTCGAAGAGCCTGCACGCGCCCAGCGCCATCTGGCGCGCGATCGATGCGCTGACCGCTTCGCAACGCCCGGCTTCCTCGCGGTCCACGCCGAGATGCCGCGCCTTCTCGCTGATCGCGTAGGCCGTGATCCCGCCGAGAAAAAACTCCGAGGCTCCGGAGGCCGAGCCGATCGCGGCCTGCAACCGCCCGCAGGTGACGCTCTCCGCCACGGCGAGCGTCAATCCCGGCGGGCCGGCCAGGAGCGCGCGCAAGCGGGCGGCGAGGGCGAGTGTTTCCGGTCGCATCCGATCACGGAGCCGGCGGCGCGGCGATCGTGCCCGGCGGTGTGATGATCGTGCCGCCGGGCGTTTCGCAGAGCTTCTTCAGCTTCGCGAGCCCCTTCTCGAAATCGCCGCCGATCATGTTGTCGAAGAACAGCCCGACCCATCGATTGACGGGATTCATGCCGAAGCTGCCCGCATCGCTCCAGGTCACGCGCACGCCGCCGCCGGACTCGGATGGCTCGATGAGGATTTCCCCAAGCGAATGCGCGCCGAAGCCGGGAAAATAAAGGTCGTAAGCCACCCGGCCGGGCGGTTCGTAGGCCGTGACTTCGAGTTTGCCCTGGCCAATCGCGGGGCCGTCCCATTGCTGCCAGGAGCCTTTCCCGACCGACGGGTCGGAAAAGGTCGTCGTCATTCCCGGATCCATTTCGCTCCAGGGCGTCCATGCCGCCCACTTGCGAAGGTCGCCGACGTGGGAAAACGCCAGCGGCGCGGGCGCGTCGATCTCGATGGAACGCTCGACGCGATAGGAGCCGGGAAACAGATACGAGGCGCCGGCGGCGGCCACGAGGACAACGAGCAGGGCGACGACAATGCGGATCAACGTTTTCATGGGCTTGCGAAGTGAAACAACCGGGGCACGACAACGCTTCGCGCTGAGGTATGCGCCGTGCCATACACCGACTGCGGCGCGAGACCAAGCCTCTGTTGCGAGGCCGCCTGTCCCGGCCGGCGTCGCCGGGAGGCTGGCCCGGGCGTGGAAAACGTTCGCTCCGTCCGCGAGTCCCGCGCCTCTTGGAGTTTGCGCCATGGATGCCCGCCTCTGGAAGAAACTCGTCACGATCGCCGAAGAGGAAACCCGCGCGACCGTTCGCGGCCTGCCGGCTGGATTGCGCGAGCGCGCGGAGTCGCTCCCGCTCGTCTTCGAGCCGTGGATCAGCGAGGCGCTCGTCGACACCGGGCTCGATCCCGATTCGCTCGGGTTGTTCGTCGGCGACGCGCACAACATCTCCGAATCGCTCGAGCCCATGCCGCCGCAGATCTTTCTCTTTCTCGAGAGCATCTGGGAGTTCGCCGAGGGCGACGAGGCGGCGTTTCGCGAGGAAGTGCGCGTGACGCTCCTGCACGAGATCGGCCATTTCCTCGGATTCGACGAGGACGACCTGGAATTTCGCGGCCTCGAATGATCCGGCCGATGCGATACGAACGTCCCATGCGATGAACGCCACGCCTTCCTGCCAGTTGAGTTTCAAAATCACGCCGGGCGCGCCGCGCGACGAGATCGTGGGTGAACTCGGCGGCGCCATCCGCGTCAAACTGCGCGCGCCGCCGGTCGAAGGCCGGGCCAATGCCGCGCTTGTTTCGTTTCTCGCCGACAGGCTCGGCCTCCGCGCCTCGGCTTTCCGGATCGTGACCGGCGCGACCGCGCGAATGAAGCGGATCGCGATTACGGGACTTGCGGAGGACGCCGCGCGCAGTCGATTGTTGGGCGCCCAATGACGAGCCCCAAGAGCACAAAAAAGAACCGCAAAAAGTCCACCCGGTCCGCGAAGAAGGCGCCCGCCCCCCGAGTCCCGAAGAAGACGGACGTCCTTCCCTTCGACGGCATCCGCTACTGGCGGCGGGGTCGCTCCTCGATCCACGCCAGCGGCCTCTTCGCCGCGCGCGACATCCCGAAAGGCGCGCGCGTGATCGAGTATGTCGGCCCCAGACTGACCAAGGCCCAGGGTTGGAAACGCGCGACCGACTGGCTCGAAAAAGCCGCCGGCACCGACAAGGGCGCGGTTTATGTTTTCGAGTTGAACGCGAAGCATGACATCGACGGCAACGTCCCGTGGAATCACGCGCGCCTGATCAACCACTCCTGCAGCCCCAACTGCGAGCCGCGCGTGCTGCGCGGGCACATCTGGATCGTCGCCCGCAAGCGCATCGTGGAGGGCGAGGAACTCTCCTACGACTACGGCTACGACTTCGAGCAGTGGCAGGATCATCCCTGCCGGTGCGGCTCGAAAAACTGCATCGGCTATATCATCGCCACGGAACACCGCCCGAAGTTGCGCCGGCTGCTCGCCGCGAAAAAGAAAAAGCCCGCCGCGAAGAAAGCATCCGGAAAAGCCGCCGGCCGTTGAGCCGCTTTTTCTTTCCGTCGCGGCCGCAACGCGGTTTGCTTCACCCTGTGACGACTCCATCGAAACACCCCTCCCCGGTGGACGAGAGATCCTCGAATGGTGGAGCCCGCTTTCATCCGCCCGGGGATCGGATTCCACCTTGCGCCGGCATCGGGTCACGGTCTCGCCAATCGTGAAACGGCCCCTCCTCATGCTGCGGCTGGTCATCGGCGTGTTGGCGTTCGGCCTGTTCACGGCGTCCTTCGCGGAGGCGGCGCGCGCGCACGTCGTGCAACGAGGCGAGACACTCTCCTCGATCGCGGCGAAGTACGGCGTCACGGTCGCCGAACTCGCTCGCGCCAACCGCTTGCGCGATGCGGACATGGTCCGGCGAGGCCAGAAACTCATCGTGCCCGACAACCCGGGCGCGACCTGGACGGGCTCGCACACAGTCTCCTCGGGCGAGACGCTTTCGTCGATCGCCGCGCTCTACCGCGTGCCTGTCGACGACCTCATCGCGGCCAACAATCTGCGCAACGCCGACTTCGTGCGCCGCGGCCAGGTCCTGCTCGTTCCGAACGTCGCGGCCGCCACCGTCCCGCCCGCGGCGGATCCCGGCACGCCGGGGCAGGTCCACACGGTGCAGCGGCGGGACACGCTTTCGTCGATCGCGGCGGCCTACGGGGTCACGGTGCGCGATCTTGCCCGCGCGAACAATCTGCGCGACGCCGATCTCCTCCACCCCGGCCAGAAGCTGAGGATCCCGCAAGGCGCGCCCGCCTTCATCGAGCACAGCGTCAAGAAGGGCGAGTCGCTCGCGGTCATCGCCAGTCGTTACAAGGTCGCGCTCGCCGACATCCGCGCGGCGAACACCTTGAAAAATCCCGATCTCATCTCGCCCGGTCAGGTGCTGCGCATCCCCGCTTCGGATACGGCCCTGGCGGAAAGCGAGCCGGCCAAACGACCCGCCGCCGCCGCGCCCGCCACATCCGACCCGCGCCACCGGCTGCCGGTCGCCATCCGCGCCGCGATCGACTCCGCGAAGGTCGATCGCGGGCGTTGGAAAAACATCGTCATCCACCACAGCGGCACGAGCGTCGGTTCCGGCAAGGGCATGGATCGCTACCATCGCGAGGAGCGCCACATGGAAAATGGCCTCGCCTATCATTTCGTGATCGGAAACGGCCGGGGCATGACCGACGGCTCGATCTTCGTTGGCCGGCGCTGGAACGAACAGCTCGATGGCGGCCACGTCGCCAGCCAGGAACTCAACCACATCTCGATCGGCATCTGCCTCGTGGGGGATTTTGAGTCGCGTCCGCCCACCCGCCGCCAGATGGAAAGCCTCGAGGCGCTCGTCCGGGCGTTGATGCAGCGAACCGGCCTGAGTTACACCGCCTTCACGACACACCGCCTGATCCATCCCCGGCACACGCTCTGCCCCGGAAAACACTTCCCGACCGAGCACTTCCGCCAGAGCCTGCGCGCGAAATAGCCGGGGCGCGAAAGCGAGCCTTCGCCGCGCCTTGCCTCGTGGCCCGGCCCGGGAGGGTCGGGATCAGGCGCGGAAAATCAGGAGACTGGAATCGACTTTCGACTCCCGACCTTCGATTTTCGACGCCCGTGCCCCCATCGTCTTCCGTCCGTCCGGCCGCGCGCATTCTCGTCGTGGAAGACGAGCCGGCCATCGCCGATGCGATCACCTACGCATTGCGCACGGAGGGTTTCGAGCCGGACTGGCGTCCGACGCTCGAGCAGGCCCGCGCTTCCTTCGCCGCCGGGACGGTCGCGCTGGTCATCCTCGATGTCGGACTGCCCGATGGCAACGGCTTCGACTTTTGCCGCGAGCTTCACCGCCGCGCGGGCGGCCCGCGCACACCGGTCATCTTTCTCACCTCGCGCAGCGGCGAGATCGATCGCGTCGTCGGCCTCGAGATCGGCGCCGACGATTACATCGTGAAACCGTTCAGCCCGCGCGAACTCACCGCGCGCGTGCGCGCCGTGCTGCGCCGCGTGGCGGTCGCGCCCGCTTCGG
>CAZFCY010000011.1:0-7990 GCA_964517665.1 uncultured Opitutaceae bacterium
GGCCGAACGGCTGCGCGTGTTTGCCGCCCTCGCCGAAATGAAACCTGAAATCGGTGCGCGGCTCGCAGCCCCATCGCAGTTTCCATGGATCGACGCGCAATGAACCCGGGGCTTAGTGTCGTCATTCCCTGCCGCAACGCCGCCGCCACCCTCGGCCGCCAGATCGAGGCGCTCGCCAGCCAGCCGCCCGCGGACCTCGTGGAAATCATCATTGCCGACAACGGCTCGCGCGACGGCACTGCCGCCATCGCTCTCGACCACCCGGCGCGACGGCGTCTGCCCGGGTTGCGCGTGGTCGATGCTTCCGAACGCGCCGGCGCATCGTTTGCCCGCAATCTCGCGGTCGCCCATGCCCGGGGCGACCGTCTGGCGTTCTGCGATGGCGACGACATCGTCGGCCCCGAGTGGCTCGCGGCCATGAGCGAGTCTTTGCGCCGGCACGCCCTCGTGACCGGCCCCGTGCTCTACACCTCGCTCAACGAACCGTGGGTCGTGGATTCGAGAATGAGCCTGCACGAAGATCCATCGGAACGACCGCCGACCGCCGGCTGGATGCCTTTGGCCATCGGCGCGAACATTGGCGTCACGCGCGAGGCGTTCGACGCGGTGGGCGGTTTCGACGAGACGATGCTGGCCTCGGAGGACATCGATTTTTCATGGCGCGTGCAGCTCGGCGGCCGGAAGCTGTGCTTCGAGCCGCGCGCGATCGTAAACTACCGGCTCCGGCACTCGCTCCCCGGCATCTTCCGGCAGGCGGTGTTTTACGCGGAGTGGTATGTATGCCTCGTCCGCAAGCACGCGCGCAACGGCTGTCCGCACGAAAGGATGACGTTCTGCAACGCCGCCCGCAAATGGAAGCGCACCCTCATGCGCATGCCCGGGCACATGCGCACCCGCCCGGCGCGGGTGCAGCTTCTGTTCGAGGCGGGCACGCACCTGGGACGACTGAAGGGGAGCCTAAGGTTCCGGTTCGGCGTTCCGTAGGACGAACCCTCCATATATTCCCGCATGCTGGTCGAACCCATGAGCCTTTTCCCGGACACATCCATTCCTTCCGATTCTCCGGTCGCGAGTTCCGCGGCATGAGGATCAGCGTGGTCATGCCGGCGCGGGATGGCGCGGCGACGATTGCGGAACAGCTTGCGGCCCTCGCGGCCCAGAGGTTCGAAGACGAGTGGGAGGTGATCGTGGCCGACAACGGCTCTCGAGACGACACCCGTGCAATCGTCGCGGGTTTTGCCGGGCGATTGCCCAACCTGCGCGTGATCGATGCCGCCGGCCGTCGCGGGGCGGCATACGCCCGCAACCACGGTGTGCTCGAATCCAGCGGCGCGCGCCTCGCCTTCTGCGACTCCGACGACGTCGTCTCGCCGGGCTGGCTCGCGGCGATCGATGCGGCGCTGGAGCGGCACGAACTTGTCGGTGGGCCACTTGTCGCGCGCGAGATCAACGAGCCGTGGATCCTGAAAACGCGGCCGTGGCTCCAACACCTCGAGCACGGGGTCGCTCCCGACGACTTCCTGCCATGGGCTGCCTCGGCCAATCTCGGTGTGCGGCGCGACCTCCACGAACGCATCGGAGGCTTCGACGAAACCCTCGTCGCCCAGGAGGACCAGGACTACTGCTGGCGCGCGCAACTGGCCGGAGCATCGCTGCGCTTCGCCCCGGAAGCCGTGGTTCACTATCGCCTCCGGTCGCGGTTGCGCGACATCTACCGGCAGGCGCGCGTCTACGGAGAATATTACCCCGCGCTGTTTCGCAAATACGCCGCGCACGGGCTGCGCTCCGCTCGCGTCTCCCCGTGGGTCTGGCTGCGCTTGTGGGGGCTGCCCGGCATGGTCGCGCGCGATCTCCCGCGCGCGATCGGAAACCGCGAAAGGATGGCGGCGTGGGCCTTGCGGATGGGTCTGCGGGTGGGCAGCCTTCGCGGCACCGTGCGCTTCCGCCACCCGCTGCTTCTCTGAACGTGCGCGCCGAAGTCGTCCAATTCCCCTCAGTCGACACGGCCCGCCGCGGAGCTGTCGTCATCGTTGCCTACGGTCGCGACACGGAGCTGCCCGCGTGCATCGACTCCTTGCGCGCGCACCTTCCGCGCGAGGTCGCGATCGTGGTCGTGGACAACGCGTCGCCGCAACCGCTTGCACACGGCATCGCCGCGCGGTTCGACGATGTTCACATCTTGCGCGCATGCGCCAACGGAGGTTACGCGGGAGGCAACAACATCGGCGCCGCTCATGCGCTCTCGCTCGGCGCGCCCCTGCTCTATTTTCTCAACGACGACACCGTCGTCACCGCCGGATTCTGGGAGGCTTGCGAAGCCACGTTGAGCGCCCCCGGAGTGGCGGTGGCAGGCTCCATCCTGGTCCACTTCGCCCGCCCTGCCGTGATGCAGATTGCCGGCTGGTCGCTCGACCGCGAGACGCTCCACGAGAGCTTTCGCGGCGTGGAGGAGGACTACGACGCGAGCTTCGCCACGGATCACGCCTGTGACGCCGTGTTCGGCGCCGCCTTCATGATGCGAGGCGCGGTCTTCGCCGGGTTGGGTGGCTTCGACGAGCGTTTCTTTCATCTCTCCGAGGAGTTGGATCTGTGCCTGCAAGCCCGGGACGCGGGCCACGAGGTGCGTTATGCCGGTCGCTCGATCGTGCTCCACAAGGGCGGCGCGAGTCTGTCGCACGCCGCTCCGCGCTACGCCTACTACCTGTTTCGCAACCGACTCTGGCTCTGGCGCCGCCATGTGCGGCGCGATGTTTTCTGGCGACACGCCCCGCAACGCATCGGACGGATGCTGACCAATCAATGGCGTGGACGCAGTTGGTTGCGACGCGATCCGGCGGCGCTGTGGGCAACCCTGCGTGGCTGTTGCGCCGGCTTCTTCATGCCGTGCGCCCCGCTTCGCCCGTCGTTTCCGGCCGGGCCAGGCCGTATCCAGAAAGCCGATACACGCCCGAAGATCGGGACGTCCCGCGCCGGCGGGGCCACGGATCAGTAGCGCTGCGGCAGGCCGAGGTAGTTGAGAAACCAGACTTCCTTCCAGACGCGGTAGCGGCCCTCGAAGGTCATCTTGCCGTACTCTTCGCGCATGGCCTGGGGGAAAAGAAAACCGAGTTCCGTGTTCAACCGGTCGAGGTCGCGCTGCTGGTTGTTCAGGTCGTCGAGCGGGTTGCTTTCCCACGAGGCGAGCGTCTGCCCGTCCTCGGCCATGCGGCGCAGATGTTTTTTGATCAGGTTGGGCAGCCGGCGCGTCCATGGCCGGCGTTCCACCGACCAGTCCTCCGGATAGAATCCGCCGAAGGGAAGGAAGAGGTTGTCGGTCGTGTAGCGCATGCCGCTCTCGGTCTCAGAGCTGATCGAGTAGCAGACGGTCATGGCGGCGGCGTTGACCGGAATGAAGATCACCTGCACGCGCACCCTGGCTTCCGGATCCTGATAGATGGAGATGCGCAGATGGATGCCGTTGCCGATATCCGCGAGCAGGGCCTGCACCTGGGTGAATTTGTTGCGCCGGAGCCAGTCGCGCACGCCGATGACACGCTTGAGGGCAGGCCATTCCTCGCCGCTTTTGTTCACGGAAAACTTCGGAAAGAGCGGGATCGGGCTCTGGCTGAGCGCGCTGATGGCGAACCAGTTGTAGAGTGTCTCCATCAGCAGCCAGAGCAGGAAGGACGTCATCGCGAGCACCCAGAAGGGCCGGCCCGACCAGCCGATGTAGTGCGTGAGCCAGGCGATCGCGAGGGAGAAGGAAAGCCAGCGCAGCCACCGGTTGAGGATCGCCACCACGGGCGAGGCGATGGTCCGGTTGAGAAAACTCATCACCAGGGCGAAGAGGCCGCCGAGGACGATGGAAAACGCGAGTTCCATTCAGGGTGATTGGACGAAAACCGGCGAAGGCGCGTTCAAGATCCGAAAATCAAGGCCGCGGCGCGCGATCGATCAAAGCCGCACGGGCATGATCACGCAGAGGAAACTGCCGTCGGTCTTGAACACGCCGGGGCTGACCTCGTCCTTCAGCTCGAAGCTGAGCTGGTCTTTGGTCACGGCGCGGAGCGGATCCATGATGAAGCCAGGGTTGAACGCCACCTGGATGTCCGGGCCGTCGTATTCGACCGCGAGCGACTCGTGCGCCTCGCCGAAGTCGGGGCTGGCCGCGGTGATCTCGAGCAGGTTGTTGCTCAGCTTGACCTTGACCGAGTTCGACTTGTCGCTCGTGACGAGGGCGGCGCGATGGACGCACTGGAGGAAGAGTTCGCGCTCCACCTTCACGCGCTGGTGGACCTCCTTCGGAATGACCTGCTGGTAATTCGGATAGTTGCCCTCGACGACCTTGGAGATCAACTGCACCTGGTCGATCAGACCGCTGGCCTCGTCGGCCACCTCGATGCGAAATGCGACGCGGCGATCGTTGAAGGCGAGCGAGACGGTGAACTTTTCCTCCTTCGAGAGCAGGCGCGCGAGTTCGGCCACGGTCTTCGCCGGAAGGATCAGGCTGCCGCCGGCCGCGCCACCGAAATCCATCTCGCGATCCACCTTGGCGAGACGCCGGCCGTCGGTCGCGACAAGCGTGAGTTTGCCATCGTGGAAATGGAAATAAACGCCGTTGAGGAAGTAGCGGCTCTCGTCGGCCGACTGGGCGTAGGAAACGCTGCCGAGCATCTGCCCGAGCACGCCCTGCTCGAGGGTGAAGCTGTGTTCGTCGGCAAACTCCGGGAGCGGCGGAAAGTCGTCCCGGGGGATGCCCATGATGCGAAAGTTCGAACCGCCCGAGGCGATTTTCACCTGGTTGTTCGAGCCGGCGTCGACCTGCACGTCGAGGCTCGGCAGCTCGCGCACGATGCTGGCGAGCCGGCGAACCGGAAGCGTGATCGACCCCGTCTGGGAGACGCTGGCCTTGATCCGGCAGCGGATGCCGAGATCGAGATTCGTCGTCGTGAGATCGAGGTGATCGCCCTCGGCTTCGATGAGCACGTTGCTCAACACCGGCATCGTGGGCCGGGTGCCGACGACGTTGAGGACTTGCGCAAGCCCGTTGCTGAAGTGGTCCCGGTTAACTTTGAACTTCATGTGTCGGCCAATCTAGGAGGTTTTTAGGAAAGCAAACAACACCTATGGTTGTGATGGAAAAGAGAGGTAAATGTCAGCCGTAGTATTATGGTCTGTGAGCAACGCGTGGCTGTCGGCAAGCGGTTAATGTCCAGTAGTTAAGAAAGCGTCTGTTTTGTGGAAAACTTCGGGCCGGAATGGTTGGGGAGGCCGGGATGTCAAAAACTTCTTTGTTCCCGGCCGGTTGTTCCATCGCCGTTTACGGTTTGTTCACATCGGGTTTTGCCACGGTGTTTTCCTCTTTCGCGCGACGCTCCTCGGCCAGGCTGCGCAAGCGCCGCCGCCGCCGCTGGATCATGAGCAGATGCCTCACGATTCCGAAGGAAAGGTAGGCGAGAAAGAGCAGGACGAGCGCGTATTGACGGAAGAAAAAGATGATCGCGGCTACGATCAGAAACGCCACGAAGGTGCCGAAGCGCGCCCGCGTGTGCCAGCCGACCTGCTTGAAGCTCGGGTAGCGGATCGTGCTGACCATGAGGAACGCGATCAGGAGCATGAGCGGGGGCAGCGAATAGACCCAGTTTTGCAGGTCGTCCACGGCGTTGATCATGAGCACGAGCGAGCCGATCATCCCCGCCGCCGCCGGCACGGGCAGGCCGACGAAATCCTTCGTGTCGTACTGCGCCTGGTTGGTGTAAACCAGCGGGTGCGTGATGACGTTGAACCGCGCCAGCCGCACGCCCGCGCAGAGCAGGTAGATGAAACCGATGAGGACGCCGCCGAGCCGGAAGTGCTCGTTGAGTTCCGGCGAGATGATGAGGAACACCACGAGCAGGGCCGGCGCGACGCCGAACGAGACGATGTCCGCGATCGAGTCGAACTCCTTGCCGAAGAGCGATTCGCGCCCGCCGAGCCGGGCGAGGCGGCCGTCGAGCGAGTCGAAGACGACCGCGCCGATGATGAACCAGACGGCCTCGTTGTAGAGCTGTTGCGGGGTGTCGAGTTCGCCGACCATGACGGCGAACCGCGCCTGGATGCAGCGGATGATGGCGATGAACCCGCAGAAGAGATTGCCCGCCGTCATCAGGTTGGGCAGCAGGTAGATCCGGCTCGCCTGCGCGCTGTCGAGGGGGTGGGATTCGCGGTCAGGACCGGAGCTTTCGGACATGGGCGCCTTCAGCGTTTGAGCGTTTCGAGATACTTCCAGAACGAGTTGTGCTGCTCCACCATCTGCTCCTCCGAAATGGGCAGTTTCGTGCGAAAGACGAAGTCGGTGAGCGTATTGCTGTGCAGAATGTAGTCGGTGTGGAGCGAGTCCCCATCGACGTGGAAATAGATCCGGTGCTCGCCCGACCGCAGGCGGTAGAACGTGCGCCGCCCGCGTTTGAAGCGGCCCAGCGGCTCGCGCGGATTGGCCAGATCCGCCGCGGTCAGGGCGCCGAGCGGCGTGATGACCTCCATCTGCACGAGCTTATCGAGCTTGTTCAGCTCGTGCATGCTTTGATCGCTGAAAGTTACCTGGTACATCATGCGTCCTGCGCGGCGCGTTTCGAGGCAGCCGCTTCGGGGCAACCAACAGGATCCAAAGCTGGAAGACGAAGCTTTTGTGAAGCGGGCATCCGCGCCTGCGGAGAGTGAAGCGCGAAGAAACGAAGAACCCAGACCCGGGCGGTTTGCTTCACCTTCATGGTTTCCAAACAACCGCGACCCGGCATGCTCCCGTTTCTCATGCCCGTCGCGTTGGAAGACATCCTCGCCGCCCGCCGGCGCATCGGCGACGCCGTGGCGCGCACGTCGTGCCTCGAGTCGATCCCCCTTTCCGAGATCACCGGCGCGCGGATTTTCTGCAAACTCGACAACCTGCAGCGCACCGGAAGCTTCAAGGAGCGCGGCGCGCGCAACGCCCTTCTCCTGCTCGATGCCGAACGCCGCCGCCGTGGCGTGGTCGCGGCCTCCGCCGGCAACCACGCGCTCGGGCTCGCCTACCATGGCGCGCTTCTCGGCATTCCCGTCACCGTCGTGATGCCGCGTTTCGCGCCGCTGATCAAGGTGGCGACCTGCGAGCGTCTCGGCGCGCGCGTGGTGCTCGACGGCAAATCGTTTCAGGATGCGCGCGAGAAGGCCGACGCGCTCGCGGCGGCGCATGGCTATGCCTACATCCACGGCTACGACGATCCCGCCATCATCGCCGGGCAGGGCACGATCGCGCTCGAAATTCTCGAGCAGGTTCCCGACGTCGAGGCGATCGTCTGCCCCATCGGCGGCGCCGGCCTGATCGCGGGCGTGGCCGTGGCCGTCAAGGCATTGAAACCATCCGCGCGGGTCATCGGCGTCGAAGCCGTCGCGACCGCCAGTTTCCAGCCCGCGCTCGACGCCGGCCGGCCGGTGCGCATCCAGTGCGGCCATACACTCGCCGATGGTCTCGCCGTTTCCATCGTGGGAGAAAACGCCTTCGAACTGGCGCGCGATCGTGTGGACAAGGTCGTGCGCGTGACCGAGGACGACCTCGCGCTCGCGATCCTGCGCATCGTCGAGCACGAGAAACTCGTCGTCGAAGGCGCCGGCGCCGCGCCGCTCGCGGCGTTTCTCGCGGGCACGCTTCCGGAGCTGGCGGGCAAAAAAACCGCGCTGCTCTTCTGCGGAGGAAACATCGATCCGGCCATCCTCAGCCGCGTGATCGAAAAGGGCCTCGTCGCCGACGGGCGCCTCGGGCGTTTCATCGTCACGATCAGCGACCGCCCCGGCGGACTCGCCGCGCTCGCGCAGGCGATCGCGCAAGCCGGCGCGAGCATCAAGGACGTCGCGCACGACCGCGCCTTCGCCGGAGCCGATGTCGCCGCCGTGCGGGCGATCGTCACGGTCGAGACGCGCGATCGCGCCCACCTGGATTCCGTGCGCGCGCAACTCGAGGCGGCTGGTTTTCCAACCACGCGCGCGCACTGATTTTCGG
>CAZFCY010000011.1:8090-46422 GCA_964517665.1 uncultured Opitutaceae bacterium
TGCAACGTGCGAGATACGATGCGCCCGAAACATTCCCTGCGCAAGGGGAAGACTGGTCAGGCCTCGACGAGTTTGTTGCGGATGGCGAAGCGGACGAGTTCGGTGACCGAGTGGAGGTTCAGCTTGCGCATGATGTTGGTGCGGTGCGTCTCGGCTGTCTTCGGGCTGATGCCGAGGCGCGCGGCCGCTTCCTTCGTGCTGAAGCCCTCGGCGATGAGCTGCGTCACCTCGCGTTCCCGCGGGCTGAGGCGCGAGGCGAGTCCCGTCTCCTCGTCGGTTTCTTCCGGAGGGCCGAGGTAGCGCTGGAGGATGAGCTGGGAGACCCGCCCGGTGAAGAAGGGTTTTTTCTGCAACAACGATTCGAGCGCCTCCTCGAGCAGCCGGCCGGCGTCGGACTTGAGGATGAACCCGCGCACGCCGCAGGCGAGGGCGTCGCGCACGAGGCTCTCGGTCTCGTGCATCGTGAGCATGAGCACCTCCGTCCCGGGCGTCTCCGCGCGGATGCGTCGCGCGGCTTCGATGCCGTTCATCTCGGGCATCGCGAAATCGAGGATGATCACATCCGGGCGCGTGCGTTTCGCGAGTTCGACGGCTTCGCGACCGGAGGAGGCTTCGCCGCAGACCGTCCAGCCATCGCGCTCCGCCACGGTCATGCGCAGACCCTTGCGCACAAGTTCGTGGTCGTCGGCGATGGCGATTCTGGCAGTGCTCATGGGCGGTTCGGGCGTGGTCGGGGGCCGAAGCATTTTATTCAGTCACGAGCGGGCTCTTCCTGGCAATGCTCGTTGTGCGGAGTCGCTTCGTCCCGACCCGGAATAGGAACCACGGCGCGGACAATGGTTCCGGCGGGCGACGAACGGATCTCGAGCCGGCCGCCGATCTGTTCGAGGCGTTCGCTCATGCCGGTGACGCCGACGCCGAGCGGGGCGCCCGCGCGCAGGCGCTCGAGGTTTTCCGGCGAGATGCCGCGGCCGTTGTCGGAGACCTCCAGCTCGATCGTGCGCCCGGTCCGCAGAAGCTCCACGCGGGCCCGGGCGCAGCCGGAGTGGCGCACGACGTTGGTCAGGCTTTCCTGGAGGATGCGGAAAAGGATCAACTCGATCTCGTCGGGCAGCCGCTCGATCCGGCCCTCGACCCGCATGTCGGTGGGGATGCCGCTGCGTTGGGAGAACCCCTGCACGTAATCGACGGTGGCGCGCTCGAGCCCGAAGTCGTCGAGCAGGGGCGGGTGCAGGAGGTAGGCGAGGGTGCGGATCTCCTGCACGCATGTATCCGTGAGGGCGATGCACTCGTCGATCGTCTCGCGGGGATCATGGCCGGGCCGGGCCGACATGCGGCCGAGGCGCGCGAGGTTCATGTTGAGGGCGGCGAGATTCTGGGCGGTGGTTTCGTGAAGCTGGCGCGCGATGCGGCGGCGTTCCGTGTCCTGCAATCGAAGGATGCGGGCGGAGAGGCGGCGGATCAGCCGCTCGCTGTCGCGCGTGGGCGTGACGTCGATGTTGGTGCCGAGCAGGCGGGTCGGCCGCCCGTCGGGGCCGCGCAACAGGACGGTGCGCACGTGGACATCCCGGTACGAGCCGTCCTTGTGTTGGAAGCGAAACTCGCCCTCCGCGGCCTCCCCGGCGCCGAAGAGCATCGACTGGCGCATGGATTCGAGGCGCGCGCGGTCGTCGGGATGCACCCGGCTGCGGTATTCGTCCGGGCTGGTCGAGACCTCGCCGTCGCTCATGCCCAACTGCGCGATCGCCTCGTGCGAATAGTACATCCTCCTCGTCTCCAGGTTGAACTCCCAGAAGCCGAGCCGGGCGATCTCGATCGCCGACTGAAGCCGCTGCCGGCTGTCGGCGAGCGCCTCCTCGACCGTCTTGCGCCAGTTGATGTCGGTGGCGACGGCGACGAAATACGTGGGCTGGCCCTTTTCATCGCGGACGAGCGCGGCGAAAAGGCTCACCCAGACGGCGCGGCCGTCCGGATGCACGTAGCGTTTCTCGATCGAGTAGCGTTCGATCTCCCCGGCGAGGCAGCGCGTGACGAGGTTGAGGTCGGCCTCGAGATCGTCGGGGTGCGTGATATCGACGAAAGTCGATTTTTGCAGGGCGCGCTCGGTCCGGCCGACGAGCGAGCAGAAGTGCGCGTTGGCGCGAAGCATGCGGCCATCGGGGCCGACCTGCGCGATGCCGATGGCGGCATGCTCGAAGATGGTCCGGAAGAGTCGTTCGCTGTCGGTGGCCGCGGCATCGGTCTGCTCTTGCGCGTTCACGCCGTCCAGAAGGGTTTGACAGCGCGCGCGTTCGGCCAGGAGTTCGGATTCGAGGCGGGCGCGGCGTTCGCCCTGCCGCCGCGCGAAGACGAAGAGCAGGCCGGCGCTCGCCACGATGAAGAGCCAGTCCTTGTAAACCTGCCAGTCCTGCGCCCGCGCCGCGTCGCCCGCGAGGGATTCCAACGCGTGATCCGAAAGCAGAACCCACAGCGCGCCGATCAGCGCGTATCCCCCCGCCAACTCGAGCGCTGACGCGGCCGGGCGTTTCATCGCGTCACCCGTTCCTGGATGCGCGGCGCGGAGGGTCGAGCCTCGAGGCGCATCGATGGCCGCGGTCCCGGCCCCTCACTCGATCGAGAGCAGTTCGACGGTGAAGACGAGCGTGGCCCGGTTGGGGATGTCGGGTGGACGACCGCGCAGGCCATACGCGAGCGGGTAGGGGATGATGAGGATCCGCTTTTCGCCCGCGCGCATGCCCATGAACGCCTCCTCCCAGCCTTCGATCACCTGGTTGGCGCCGATGATGAATTCGAACGGGTCGGCCGGATCCAGTTTCTTGTCGAACACCGTTCCGTCGAAAAGCGATCCCTCGTAAAGCGCGGCGAGGCGCTGGCGCGTGCGCGGCTTCGGGCCGGAGCCCTCTTCCAGGACGACATAGCGCATGCCGGAGGGCGTCTCGATCGCGGTGGGCCATCTTTCGTGTATGGCCTGTTCCTCTTCCAGCGTGAACTCGGCGCGCGGGCCGGCGGGGGCGACGCTGGGGAGGATGAGGAGCGCGGCAAAAATCCCGGCGGTCGCGGGGCGAAGGAGGGAGGCGGGACGCAATTGCATTTCGGGAAAAAAACCGACCCGGCTGGCGAGCGCAACACACCTTGTGCGGGGCGTTTCAGGGCAGCGTGCGTTCCGGCTTCAGGTCGTCGAGCACGGGAAACGCTTCGCGCAGGCGCGCCACCGCGGCGGGGTCGAGCGAGGCCCGGAGCGCGCGCTCCTCCTCGCCCGCCTCGGCGGTGATCGCGCCGAACGGATCGATCACGACCGAGCCGCCACGGTAGTTGAATTTCGGATCGCGGCCGCAGCGATTCACGCCGACGACCCAGCACTGGTTTTCGATCGCCCGCGCCTGGAGCAGGGCGCGCCAGTGGGCATGGCGCGCCTCCGGCCAGTTGGCGATGACGACCAAGAGCGTGGCGCCGCGCCGCGCCGCGGTGCGAAAAACCTCCGGAAAGCGCAGGTCGTAACACACGAAGGGCGCCAGTTGAAAGCCGCCGCACGAGGCCACCACGACCTCCGCGCCCGCTTCGTAGCGGCGATGCTCGCCCGTGTGGCTGAACGGATGGATCTTCGCGTAGCGCGCCGCCACCCCGCCGTCGGGATCGGCGAGCAACGCTTCGTTGCGCCCGCGGCCGTCGGGCGCGCGCGTCACCATGCCGCCGAGGACGGGCGCGCGATGCTCCCGCGCAAGGGCGCGGAGCATCCGCTCGGTCTCGCGTTCGGGCCCGTCGGCCACTTTTTCCGGCGCCATGCTGAAGCCCGTGAGGCCCATTTCCGGAAGCACGATCAACGTGCCGGGCCCGGGCCGCGCCTGCGCCAGCATCCGGCGGACGGTGTCGTGGTTCGCGGCCCGGTTCTCCCACTTGATGTCGTACTGGAGGGCGACGACCTGCATGGCTCAGGCGAGGCAGCGGATGGCCATCGCGCTCAGCACTTCCTCCTGCTCGTCCGGCCGCGCGATGACCTCCTCGAAGGCGCGCGCGATCTCGAACTGGTGGTCGATGAGCACGCGAAGCGGCGGAAGCTTTTTGGGATCGCCGGCGAGCTTGCCGAGATACCATGCGTTCTGGGTGAAGATGTTGAACGGCGTCTTCTCCGCCGCGGCCTCGCCGTAGAGCGCGGCGTAGTTTTGCGCCGCGCGATCGAGCGCGCCCTTGTCCACGCCGCGCGACCCGAGGGAGACTTCGCCGCCGAAGACGAGCGCGCGCAGTTGGATGAGGATGCGGTTGCGGTTCTGGAGGGAAGCGATGACCGGGCGCGCGTTCTGGCCGGTGAAAAAATGGCGGCGGAGCGCGGCGAGCGTCCACGTGATGTTGCGCGAGAAAAACGCCTCGGTCGCCTCGAAGAAATCGCCCTCGCCAAAAGCCGGCACGAGTTCCTCGACGTGCTTTTCCGCGATCGCGCCTCCCGGTTCGTCGAGCCAGGTCGCGAGCTTCTGGATCTCGCCGATGAAGAGGCGCGCGTTGCCGGCGGTCTTCGCGACCAGCAGCTCGAGCGCGTCCCCCGCGAGCGTCACGCCGAAGCGCGCGCACTCCTCGTCGGCGAGGGCGCGCCAGTTGACGGAGCCGCCGCCGCGCCCGCCGCTCTCGCCCGCCAGCTCGAAGTCGCTGTTCGCCTCGCACCATTTCGGGAAACTGCGCCGCCGGTCCACCGGCGACGCGGTGATGACGACCGCGACCTCCGCCGGATCGATCTTCTCCAGCAGCTCCTGCAGATCCCCGACGAGTTTCAAGGTCCCCTCCGCGCGCCCGGTCACGGAATCCGCGAGGAAGTTCACGTCCTTGAGCCAGACCGCGCGCCGTCCGCCGAAAAGGCCGAGCGTCTGCGCGGCCTCGCGAAACTGTTTCACCACCGCCTCGACCTCGCCGACGTTGGCCGTGAAGCCACTGATCACCTCGCGGGAAAACTCGTCCATTCCCGCCGCCGCCTTTTCGAAGCGATCGCGACCGATCCGGCTGACGAGATAGTCGTCGGGGCCGCATACGAAGACGAATCGCTTGGGACCGCGGGAGGGCATCGTGGACATCGAAACGGTCGCCATGCCGTCGTGGCAAGCCGCGTGTCGCGCGGGCCATGCTTATCGCCCGGCCTGACGGCATCCGTCTTGCGCTTCGCTGGTTCGAGCGCGGGTCCGGCGCGCAGCGTGGTTTCGCTTAGTTCCTGCGCGGGAAGGGCTAACGACCTTTTCCGCCTCGTGGCATGGTGAATGCCAGCCAGAGCCAGACAGCCGGTGCACGGTGCATCGGCCTCCCAACAGGCTCCCAAAAACAATCCACGGCCCTCGAACAAACATGAAACACATGACCACCAACACACTGCTCCTCGCGGGCATCACTCTCGTCGCGCCGGCATTCCTCGTCGCGCAAGGCATGACCACCACGACCCCGCCGACGGCCGAGGCCGGCAAGGACTTGAAGAAGGACAAGCAACACAAGGACTACCGCTCGTCGATAGGCGCGATGGGCGCCTCCACCGGCACAGCCGAGTTTCGCCGCATCTCGAAGGACGCGCTCAAAGGCCAGACGACCGCGAAGGACGTGATCGGCCAGGTCGTTTACGGCAGCGACGGCGAGAAGCTCGGCGACATCTCCGACCTCACGGTGAGCAGCGACTTCGAGGCGGCCCGGATGGCGCAAGCCGCCGCGAGCGCCGACAGCGTGGCTCCGTTGTCATACGGCTCGGACGACACCAGCGCCTCGACCCTTCGCAGCACGAGCAGCAATCAGCCGCTGAACACGACCGGCTCCACCGCGGGCGGCGCCGTGGATGCCGCCACGAGTTCCCTGGACCGCGCGGCTGACGACACCTGGGCGTCCGCGAAGTCGATGGTCGGATTGGATGAGCCGCACGCCATCATCTCGGTCGGCGGAATCATGGGGGTTGGCGACAACCTCGTGGCCGTCCCGGTGAGCGCGCTGCAGTTCGACTCGGCGGAGGATCGCTACACCCTGAACGTGACCAAGGGCGAGTTCGCCTCGATCGCGGAGGGAAAATCGGTCTCCACCACCGACAACCCGGGTTTGCTCAACTGACGCCTGACGCGTCCGGCGCCGCGTCGCCGGCCTTTCTTCCGATGGCGGGGAGCTTCGGCTCTCCGCCATCTTTATTCATGGGGAAAATGAGCTATATTTCCGGAAAATGAAACCCACACGCCCGCTTCACCGCGGATCCGATCGATCCGGAAACGCCGGGATGGCGCGACCTCCGGATTCCTACGGCGCTCCGTGTTACGATCGAGGAATACGAGGAAAAATTTGAACAACTAAGGTTGACCGGCGTCCCTATCGCAGGATTATGCCCGGCTCGATTTTCTGACAAGGTCTCCCAATCAACTCTCTCCCAACACATACTCCCCGCCTCCGGAATCGCGCAAAGATTCCGGGGCTGAAGGCGACTGCGAACGCGCGGCTTTCCGTCGCTCCCGCAGGCGCGCAAAAACTTGCCCGATCCGTTGTAAAGCGAGCTTGCGCACTTCCCGCCTTCCTGAGCAAAGTGGCACTCTTTCCCGCCTCGGATTCCTGCCCCCCTTGGAACCTGACGGCCCGCATATCCGCAATTTCTCATTTCGCACGCGCCCCCTCCGCGGAGGCGCACCTGTGATTCCCTTTCCCTCCAGACCCACGCGCCTCACCGGCGCTTCTCCGCTTTCAAAACACGCAACGTCTTATTCCTGAACCTTCACCTCAACTGATTGATTATGCATCCACCCATCCTCGCCTTCTTCGAACTCATGAATCTCGGGCCCATGGAGCTCTTCCTCCACGGTGGCCCGATCATGTGGCCGATTGCTCTCGTGTCGTTCCTCGGTTTGACGGTGTCGATCGAGCGCGTGCTCTTCATCATGCGAGAGAGCCGGTTGCGCGACCCGGAGCTGGTCGAGAAGATGATTCGCGAGTGCGAAGCCGGGAATGCCGAGGCCGCGATCAAGCTGGGTCGCGGCAGCAGGGACTACATCGCCCGCTCGATCACCGAGGCGCTTCAGGAGCGGCACGGCTCGTTTGCCGACGCCTACATCCGCGCCTCCAGCCGCGAGCTGACCCGCTTTTCCCAAGGGCTTCCGATCATCGACACGGTGGTCACCGCCGCTCCGCTCCTCGGTCTTCTCGGAACCGTCACGGGCATGATGGCGACCTTCGGCGCTCTCGGCGAGGGCGGCGACATCGCCGGCTCGGCCTCGAAGATCACCGGTGGCGTGGGTGAGGCGCTCATCGCCACGATGTGCGGCCTCGCGGTCGCCATTCTCGGCCTCTTCCCCCTCAACTACATGAATGCCCGCGTCGAGCAGGCCCGCCACGAGGTGGAGGACGTCTTCAACGCGCTCGAGCCCATCTTCAAGAAAAACGGTACCAGCGCGCCCGCCGCCTGAGCGGCCGGTTCGGAAGCAGGCTGCCCTATGCATGGCTCAAGCTCAGACCGCCCGATCAAGAAGGCGCGCATCGAGATCATTCCGCTGATCGATGTGATCTTCTTCCTCCTGGCGACGTTCGTTCTCTTCACGCTTTCGCTCAACAAGTCCGAGGGGCTTCCCGTGCCGCTGCCCGAGGTGATCACGGCCGAGCCGCGCGACACGGCGAATTCACACACCGTCACGGTGACCGCCGAGGGCAACCTCGCCTGGGACAAGGAAGACGTCACCCTTGCCGAGTTTATCGAGCACTTGCAGAGGTTTTACCAGGAAGAACCGGACGGTCGCATCATGATCAACGGCGACTCGGGCGCCACGTTCAGCCAGGCGGTTTACGTCTTCGACGAAGCGCGCAAGGCCGGCTTCGAAAGGATCTTCATCGAAACCCGCATCATGCCGCCGGAATCCGGCTCCGGTTCCTGACCCGCGCCATCCGCCAACGGAGAATCCGTCATGCCCGCCATTAAAAGGAGAGTCCCCAAGAAGCCTCGCATCGAGATCATCCCTTTGATCGATGTGATCTTCTTCCTGCTCGCGACTTTCGTGCTGTTCACCCTTTCGCTCAATCGCATCGGCGCGATTCCCATCGATCTGCCCAAGGCCGTGCCGCCTGATCCGACCAAGGAGCCGCCGCCGATCGTCACCATCCAGGTTTCCGCTCAAGGCACGCTTTATTGGAACCAGGAAGTCATCGACAAACGCGACCTCATGCCGCTTTTGCAGGATTACGTCGCCAACGAGCCCGATCCCCGCGTCCTTGTGGCCGGCGACGATCAGGCCTTGTATGGGCCGGCGATCGAAGTCCTCGACGCGGCGCGCGCGGCCGGGATCGACAAGGTCTCGGTCGAGACCCGCACCCGGCCGACCGGTCGCTGATGTCACAGGGGTAAACAGCCATGAATAGAGACCTCATCATCGGACTCATCGCCTCGTTCCTCATCCACGGGTTCGTTCTCTTCGGGCAATACATCTTCCCGGAGAAGGAAGTTAAAGTCGTCGAGGCTCCCCCGCCACCTGTCGTGGAAATCCTCGAGATGCCGGACCTCGAGCCGATCGAGCCGGACATCGTCGAAGGCGAGCAGACGGACGAGCCGCCGCCGGAGTTCGCCCCCCCGATGCAGCAGGACGTGCCCTCGATCGTGACGGTCGACACGCCGTTTCAACAGATTCTGCAGCCGCCCCCGCCGCCGAACATGGCGACCTCCAGCGCCGCGATCACCGTTCCGGTCAACCGCAACATCGGAAGCGGCCGCATCGCCAACCTCTTCGATATTTCGGACCTCGACCAGATTCCGCAGCCGACCTACCAGCCGCCACCCCAGTATCCCTACGAGATGAAACGCTCCGGCACGACCGGCACCGTCGAGGTCGGCTTCATCGTCGATACCGGCGGCAACGTTCGCGACGCCTATATCATTCGGTCGACGAGCCCCGAGTTCGAGGACGCGTCGCTGCAGGCCATCCGCAAGTGGCGGTTCCGTCCCGGCAAGAAGAGCGGCAAGAACGTAAACACCAAGATGAAACAGCCCTTCTCGTTCACCTTGAACGAGGGTTAACCGCCGACGCCTTCGAGCCGTGAATTTTTATCCACCTTCCATCCGCCGACTCGCCCGGAGCGCCTGTCTGGCCGCTCTCGGCCTCGGGCTGCTCGCCGCGACGGCGCCCGAGTCTGGCGCCCAGGATCGCGACAGCGAAGACACCGACCGGCCGCGCCAGCTTTCGAATGCCACTTCGGAGGCCTTCGCGAAGGTCCAGCCGCTGCTCGACGAAAGCAAATGGAACGAGGCCGTTCCCATTCTCCAGAAGGTCCTGGCGGACGCGCAGCCGGACTCCTACGACACCGCGATGGGGAGCCTCATTCTCGCCCAGGTGCTGCTCCAGCGAAACACCGAGGGCGGAAGCGATTATGCCGCCGCCATTCCTCTGATGGAAACCGTCATTCGCCTCGGCTATCAGGACGAGGCGCGGTTGCTCGACTTCCAGTTTCTCGTCGCCCAGCTCTACCTCAGCGTGGGCAACTATGTGAAAGCGGCGGAGCTGGGCAAAACCTGGCTCGATCGGTCGCCGACATGGCAGCCCGAAAAAGTGATCTTCTATTGCTCGGTCATGCTCCAGCACGCCCAGAGCGACGACGGCTCGGTCGACAAGGAAGCCGTCCAGAAATCGCTCGATGTGGTCAGCCGGGCGATGCAGCTCTTTCCCTATCCCACCGAGCCGCTCTATCGGCTGCTGGCCATCTCGCACCAATTGCTCGGCCAGACGGACAAGGCGACCGAGCTATTCGAGATCATGGTCGAGAAGTGGCCGGAAAACAGGCAATACTGGCAGCAGCTCTACGGGTTGTATGTCAACGAGGGCGAATCGCTTCGTGCAATCGTCACGATCGAGCGGGCGCAGAAGCTGGGCATCCTCGACACACCCCAGCAGAACGCGGCCTATGTCGCCCTCCATTACAACCTGCAGCGCTTCGATCGCGTCGCCGAGATTCTCGAAAAGGGGCTCGCGGACGGCTCGATCGAGAACCTGCTGAACAACTGGGAATTGCTGGCCGCCTCCTATCAGCAGACTTTTCAGGAGTTCAAGGCGATCGATGCTTACAAGCGCGCCGCCGCCCAGTTCCCGGACTCCGCCGGCAAGCTCCACACCTCGATCTGCAATCTTTATTGGGGCATGGACGACAAGCCGAAGGCGCTCGAGCACCTCAAGATCGCCCTGGAGAAAGGCGGTCTCGACGATCCGGCGCGGCTTTATATGTTCGCGGCCTATATTTGCTACGAACTGAGGCAGTATCAGGAAGGCTTGGAACTCATGGCCAAGGCCGAGCCTCTGATCGGCGAGGATGCCCAGCTCCGTGGTGAATTCACCGGCCTTCAATCCTCCCTCACCGACGCCTTGGAGCGCGAGCAAGCGCAGGCCGCCGGCAACAATCTCACATCAGCTTCGTCACAATGAATAAGTGGTATATCGGCATCCCCTTTATCGCGCTCATCGCGTTCGCGATCTTCACCTTCCAGTACAAGAAAGGCTATGAGGCCAAGATCGCGGAACAGGCCAGGATAGAGGAGCAGCAAAGGCAGGACAAGCTTGCCGAGGAGCGCGCCAACCGCCTGAGAGCGATCGAGGATGCGACCAGGAACGCCAATCTTCGCAAGGCGGAAGCCGAGGAAGCGAAGGCCAGGCGCGAAGCCGAGGAAGCCAGGCGCGAAGAAGAGCGCTTTGCCCTCGAGCGCGCCAAGACCGATCAAAGCCGTCTCAAGGTGGAGGTCAAAGACGTGGGCGAGGAAGTGGAGCGCGAGAAACGCCTCCTCCAGGCTGCGCTCGAGAAGAAGCAGGCCTACGAGGCCGAGCGCGAGTTCCTCATGACCTATGTCGATAACGCCAGGGGGCAGAAGAAGCATTTTCTCGGTTTGGTCGACAAGATCGAGGAGGCCGAGAAAGCCCGCGCCGCCATCGCCGCCGCGGAGGCGGCCGCCGCGTCCAAGAAGAGATAATCACGCCAGAATCCGGAACCCATGAACAAGAATTACATCATCTGGCCGGTCTTGATGACCCTGCTTTTCCTCGGATACTTCTTCTACTTCAACAAGGGGTACAAGATCGAGCAGGCCCAGGAAGAGCAGCGGATCCAGCAGGAAATCGCTGAAAAGGAAGCCGCGCGAGAGCGGGCGCAGAAGCTCGCCGCCGAAGAGAACCGCAGGCGCTCCGAGGAGAAGGCGAAGGAAGATGCCGCCAAGGCGGAGGAACGACGCCGCAAGCAAGAGGAGAAAGATCAGGCCATTCGCGACGAGACAGCCGAGCGCCAGGCGGACATCGACAAGATGGCCAACGAAAAAGGCATGCTCGAGGCGCAGCTCGCGGAGACCCGCCGCGCCCGGCTCGAAGCCGAGGCGGCAGCCTTCGAGGCCGCCCGCCAGGTCGAACTGGCGGAAGTCGAGCGCCGCAATGCCGAGCTAGAAATCCAGCGCGCGGCCGGGCTCATCGCGGCCAAAATGGACACCAGTTCAATCGTCCAGATTCCCGAGTTCCCCAAGGAGCCCGAGCGGGACAAGAAAAGGTAGCGCCCCGGCGCCGCTTTGCAGAAGCTTTTCAATTCTCAGACCTCCCGGACCTCGAATCCGGGAGGTCTTTTGTTTTCGCAACCCATGGCCGGGATTTCGGGCTCCGAAGCGGTCATGCTTCTGTCGGATGAATCCGACACAACTCCGGCGCCCGGCCTCGATCCAACAAGGCAGCCGCGGCCGCGTATTTGCTTCCTGGATACGAGGCCGCGGCCTCAACTGTTCCCGAACTCCATCAACCGCCGCGCCTCGGCGCGCGCGGGATCCTCGGTGGGCTCCAGTTGGCTGCCGGCGTGGTTGATGCGGGAGCGGATGAGTTCGCGGCGGAGCCAGTCGAGGGCGGCGTTGACCGCGCGTTGTTTCACCGCGCGCCGCGAGCCCGGATAGCTGATGCGGCGCGACCACACGCCGTTGGGCGTGTGCAGGCCGAGGTAGATCGTGCCGACGGGATTTTCCTTCGTGCCGCCGCAGGGGCCGGCGAATCCGGTGACGGCGAGGCCGAAGTCCGCCTCGAGGATCTCGGCCACGCCGGAGGCCATCGCGGCGGCGGCCTCGGCGCTGACCGCGCCGTGCTGCTTGAGCAGGCACTCGGGCACGTCGAGGAGCTGGACCTTGCAGTCGTTGCTGTAGCAGATGATGCCGCCGCAGAAAAACTTCGAGGCGCCGCAGAGATCGGTGAACGCGTTGGAAAGGAGGCCGCCGGTGCAGGACTCGGCGATGGCGATGTCCTGCTCGCTGTTGCGCAGGAGGTCGGAGACGATCTTCACGAGGGAATCGTCGCCAAAGGTGACGAAGTCGTAGCCGAGCCGCTCCCGGCATCGATTCGCGATGATCTGGATCTGCGAGCGCGAATAGCGCCCGTCGGGCGAGCTGAGGCGCAAATCGACCGCGCCCTGGTGCGCGCAAAAAGACACGCCCAGCTCCGGAGCCTCCGCGAAGATCGGCTGCAACAGCGTCTCGAGCGCCGATTCGCCGACGCCGGCTGTGCGCAACTGGATGTAGCCCTGATCGCCGGGAAAGAAACCCCGCGCCACCAGCCGCGGCATGACCTCCTCCTCGAACATCGGCATCAGCTCGCCCGGCGGGCCGGGGAGCATGGCGAGGATCTTTCCGTCCTGCTCGACCCAGATGCCCGGCGCGGTGCCGTGGGCGTTGGGCAACACTTCCGAACCCTCGAGGCGGTAGGCCTGCTTCAGGTTGTTGGGTGTCATCTTCCGTCCGAAGGCGGCGAAGCGCCGGCGGATCGTCGCCTCGATTTCGGGATCCAGGATCAGGCGCCGGCCGAGCAGGCCGGCAAGCGCCTCGCGCGTGCGGTCGTCGCTGGTCGGGCCAAGGCCGCCGGTGGTGACGACGAGATCGGCGCGCGCCCAGCTCTCGCGAAACTGCTCGCAGATCGAGGCGGCATCGTCGCCCACGACGACATTGCGCGTGAGCATGAGCCCGCGTTTCGCCAGTTGCTGGCCGACAAAAGTCAGGTGGCTGTTCGCGGTGAGGCCGAGGAGCAGCTCCTCGCCGGTGGAGATGAGTTCAACGCGTTTGGGTTCGGGCATTGTCAGCAGACCAGATCGGCCACAGGCGCCGCGGAGCGGCGCGCTTGGCAAGGGAGCAACCTAGGCTAGTTTCAAGAAAATGCCAGCGTCCGAACCGGTGAACCTGAAAGAGAGAGTCCGCCGCCTGCCTCACGGGCCGGGCGTGTATCTCATGAAAGACCGGCTCGGGCGCATCATCTACGTGGGCAAGGCGAAGGACCTGAAACGGCGCGTCTCCTCGTACTTTCAGCCCTCGCGCTCGATGGTCCTGCACCCGAAGATCCGCGCGCTGATCGCCATGATTTACGATTTCGAGGTCATCGAGGTGAAGTCCGAGCCGGAGGCGCTGCTGCTCGAGGGCCGCCTGATCAAGGACTACAAGCCGAAGTACAACACCGACTTCACCGACGACAAACGCTTCCTCCTCGTGCGTGTGGACGAGTCGGCCGACATCCCGCGCTTCGGGCTCGTGCGCTTCAAGAAGGAGGATCGCGCCCGCTACTTCGGGCCGTTCGCCCATTCCGGATTCCTGCGGAAAACACTCGCGGAGATGCGCCGGCGTTTCGGCGTCATCCTCGGCGACGCCAATCCGCAGCGCCTGCCGGACGGGCGCTACCGGCTTTACGACGACGTGCGCCAGGAGATCTACGGCCACGCTAACGAGGTTTCGGTCGACGATTACCGCGCGCGGCTCGAGCCGGCGGCCGAGTTTCTCGAAGGGCGGAGCCGCGAGTGGCTCGCCGAGCTGACCGAAGAGATGAAACGAGCCGCCGCCGCGCACGAGTTCGAGCGGGCGGCGGAGTTGCGCGACGTCGTCTTCGCGCTCGAGAAAACGCTCTCGCGCACGAGGAAGTTTGTTCGCACGCCGCACACGCCAGCCGGCGACGAGGAAGCGTTGCGGCTGCTGCGGGAGGCGGTCGGCCTGCCCGGACTGCCGCGACATCTCGAGTGCTTCGACATCTCGCACATCTCCGGAACGTTCGTCGTGGCCTCGCTCGTCCATTTCACCGACGGTCGCCCGGACAAGGGCCAGTACCGGCGCTTCAAGATCAAGAGCTTCGTGGGCAACGACGATTTTCGCGCCATGGAGGAGGTCGTCGGCCGGCGTTACCGGCGGCTCGCCCAGGAGGGGAAACCGTTTCCCGATCTCGTCGTGATCGACGGCGGCGCGGGCCAGGTCGGCGCGGCCTTGAAGGCATTTCTCGCGCTCGATCTCGCGCCGCCGCCGCTCGTCGGCCTCGCGAAGAAGCGCGAGACGATCATCTTCAGCGACGGCCGCGAACCGCTCAACCTTCCGCTCGACCACGGCGGGCTCCAGCTTCTGCAACGCCTGCGCGACGAGGCGCATCGTTTCGCCAATACCTTCAACGCCGACCTCCGCTCCAAGCGCATCCGGGAATCCGTCCTCGACGACTTCGACGGTTTCGGCGCCGTGCGCCGCAAGGCGTTGCTCGCCCACTTCGGCTCGATCGATCGCATCCGCCTCGCGTCCACGCAATCGCTTCAGGAGGTCGAAGGCATCGGCCCGAAGCTCGCCGCCGAACTGCGGGCGTATCTCGACGCGCAGGAGGCCGGGAGCGCGCCCGCCGTGAGTCCCATGGAGCCGACAAGACCTCTATGACCCATGGGACTTATGGGTGGTGGGCGGCCTGCGGCGCCCTCGTGGTCATCGCCGGCGCGTGCTCCACGACGCCTTCGCGCCGGCCGGCGCCGGTGGCGCTCGCGCCTGCGCCGCCGCCCGTGGAGACAGCCCCCGCGCCGCCACCACCGCCGTTTCCCGTCATGCTCGGGGTGGACGTGCTGGCCGGCCAGCATTTCGCCCCGCTCGCCGGCAAACGCGTGGGCCTGCTCACGCACGACGCGGCGCGCAGCCGCGGTGGCGAGCCCACGTGGTCGGTGCTGCATCGCGCGCCACAGGTGAATCTCGTCGCGCTCTTCGCCGCCGAGCACGGGCTCGACGGAAAGGCGCCTGCCTCCGCCATCATCAAGGACCACGCGCACCCGCAGACCGGGTTGCCGGTGTATTCACTTTATGGAAACGCGCGCCGGCCGACGGCCCGGTTGTTGAAGGAATTCGACGCGCTCGTGATCGACCTGCAGGACATCGGGACGCGATCCTACACCTTCATCTCCGCGATGCGCGAGGCGCTCGAGGCCTGTGTGCTCGCCGGCGTCGAAGTGGTCGTGCTCGATCGCCCGAACCCGCTCGGCGGGGTGAAGGTCAGCGGCCCGATGGTGGACGACGAATGGCGCAGCTACGTGGGGGCGTTTCCCGTTCCCTACGTCCACGGGCTGACCATCGGCGAACTCGCGCGGCTCGCGCTGGCATCGGAGAACGTGCTGAAGATCGACGCCGGGCAGCGCGCCTCCGCGCGACTCGTCGTCGTGCCCATGCGCGGCTGGAAACGCGCCATGCGCTGGGCCGACACCGGCCTGCGCTGGTGGCCGACCTCGCCGTATATCCAGAATGTGGATACAGTCGAGGGCTACCCGATGACGGGCCTCGGCTGCATCCTCGGCGGATGGACGCACGGCGTCGGGCGGGAGCAGCCGTTTCGCGGCCTGGGCTTTCGCGGCAAGCCGGCGGGCCAGCTCGTGGAGGAGCTTTCCGCGCTCGGGATCCCGGGTCTCGGTTTTCGCAAGGTCGAGGTGCCGGGCAGCGACGGAAAGAAACTCCACGGCACGGTCGTCGACATCACGGACTGGGATGCCGTCCGGCTCACCGAGCTGAGTTTTCACATGATGCGGCTCGCCTGCGTGTGGAACGGAACGAATCCCTTTCGCGCGGCCTCGAAGGCGGAGGAGCAGGTCTTCAATCGCCACGTCGGCTCGTCCGCATGGTGGCTGGCGTTGCGCCGCGACGGCGGCCGGGTGGATGTGCGCGCCTTCGTGGACGCGTGGGAGGCGGAGGCCGCGGCCTTCCGCGAGCGCAGCCGCGCCGTCTGGATCTATCCGTAAGGGGGGGATGAAGTTTAAGTTTCAAGTGCGAACCCGCGCGCTACTTCAACTTAAACTTCATCCCCCGCCGCCCCGGGCGGGAGCGTCGAGCGCGTTGCGCACGGCGACGAGCAGCGTCTCCATCGTGAAGGGCTTGAGGAGAAAATGAACCGGCCGGCCGGGCTCCGCTTTGCCGTCTCCCGGCCCGGTCGCTTCGGCCGCTCCGCTCATCGCGATGATCCGCAGTTCCGGGGCAAGGTTGCGCAGGGTCTGGATGACGAGGTTTCCATCCATCACGGGCATCATCAGATCGGTCACCACGAGGGCGATGTCGGAGCGATTCTGCGTGAACCTCGCGACGCCGACCGAGCCGTCGCCGGCCGTGATCACGCGATAGCCGGATGATTCCAGGCTCTGCCGCATCATCGAGCACACGCTTTTCTCGTCGTCGATCACGAGCACGGTCTCGCCGCGGCCCATGGGCAGGCGGTGGATGACGTCGTTGTCCTTCGCGCCGGATCCGCTTTGAGTCGCGGGAAGAAGGACGGTGAAGGTCGCGCCCTTTCCGGGTTCGCTGCGGACGTCGATCGAGCCGCCGTGGCGCTGGAGGATGTCGGCGACGACGGGCAGCCCGCGGCCGGCGTCCCTGCCTTCGGGCCTGGCGGTGAGCAACGGCTCGAAGATCCGCTCGCGAATCTCCGGCGGGATTCCCGCCCCCGTGTCCGAAATCTGGATACGAATCGAAGGGAACGCCTTCGCGCGCGGCTCGTCGCCGGGGCCGTTCACGTTGGCGGCCTCGATGCGGATGACGCCGCCGTCGGGCATGGCGTCGCGGGCGTTGACGCAGAGATTGAGCAGCACCTGGTGCATCTGCGTGGGATCGGCGCGCACGAGATGGATGCCGCGGGGGCTCGAGGATTCGAAGCGGATGTTGCGAGGGAAGGTTTCCCGCACGAGCCGGCCGATGTCCTCGATCAACGGCCGCACGTCGACCGCGACCGCGCCGCTGTTCACGCCGCGGGAGAAGGAGAGGATCTGCCGCACCACCTCGGCCCCGCGCCTCGCGCTGGCGGAGATGGTGTCGACGAGCCCGGCCTCGGGCGCGTCCGCGAGCTGGAGACGCAGCAGGTCGGAGGAGAGCAGGATGGGGGAAAGGATGTTGTTGAGATCGTGCGCGATGCCGCCGGAGATGGTGCCGATGCTCTCCAGCCGCTGCGTGCGGATGAAGGAGGCCTCCATGCGCTTGCGCTCGGTGATGTCGGTGCTGATCGAGAGCACGGACACGGGCTGGCCGGACTTGTCGCGGATGAGGGTCCAGCGGGATTCAACCGTGACGACACCCGCGGTCTTGGTCGCGAGTTCGAGTTCGCCGTGCCAGCTTCCCTCGGCGATGACCGCGCGCGTGTGTTGATGGACGGCGGAGGGATCCTTGAAAAGAAAGTCGCTCGAGCCGATCTGCGCCACCTCCGCGGCGGTCCAGCCGAGGAGGCGTTCCGCGCCGCGATTCCAATGGCGCACGCGGCCCGGGAGGGATCGGAGGATGATGGCGTCATTTGCCTCGTCGAGGAGCATGGCCTGCTCGATCAGCCGCTCCTCGCGCTCCTCCAGGGCGGCGCGCGCGGCGTGCTCTTCGGTGACGTCGCGGAGCATGCCGTGCAGGCGCCACGGCCGGCCTTCGGACATGTCGGCGCTGCCTCCGACGCGCACCCAGATCTCGCGTTGCGCGGCGGTCACGAGGCGAAGCTCGAGCTTGAAGGCCGTGCCGTGCCGGACCGCTTCGCGAAACGCCGCCGTCACCCTCGGGCGCCCCTCGGGCGCGTAGAAGCCGAGCGTCTTCTCGATGTCGATGGGAGAGCCCGGCTCGAGGTCGTGGATGTGATAAACGCCGTCGGTCCAGGTGAGTTGATTCTCGTCGATGCGGTATTCCCACCCGCCCATGCGCGCGACGCGCTGGGATTCGGCGAGCAGCTCGGCGACGCGCCGGCGCTCGGTGGCGTCCGTCATGCGCACGAGGATGAGCGTGCGGCCGGCCTGCGAGATCTTTCGCGCGGCGATCGTCGCCCAGAAGCGGCGGCCTTTCAACGAGGTGAATTCCAGCTCGCGATGCAGCGCCTTGCCCGTCTCGGCGCGCGCGAGGAGGTTGCGCAACTGGTGATTCGAAAAGGGATGGACCTGGAGTGTGTTGCCATCGAGCCCGAGCAGGCGCGTCTTGTCGGAGGCGTCGAAGATCTCGAGCGCGCGGCGGTTGCAGTCGAGGACGCGCAGGCTTCGGGCCTCGAGGATGACGAGCGCGTCCGCGGCCTCGTCGAAGACGGAGTGGAAACGCTCCTCGCTCTCGCGCAACTCCGCCTCCGCCTGCGCGCGGCGCGAGATGTCCCGAAACCAGCCGGCGAGGAAAACGTCGCCTTGGTGCGCGAGCCGGTTGAGCACCATCTCGACCTTCACGGTCGAACCGTCGGCGCGCCGGTGGATCGACTCGAATCGCGCCGTCTGCTGGTGCGCGAGCACCTCCCACGTGGCGCGGCAGGCTTCAGGAGTGAGCGTCGCGTCCCATTCCCAGATGCTCATCTGCTGGAGCGCGTCCGGCGCGTGGCCGAGGTGCGCGGCCCCGGCGCGATTGATGAACACCACGCGCCAGTGCATGTCGGGACGAAGGATGAAAAAGCCGTCGCTCGAGGTGGAAACGAGTTCGCGGAAAAACTCCACCTGGCGGTTCGCGACGAGCTGTTCGGTGATGTCGGAAAGGTTGCCGGAGATGCGGACCATGCGGCCGTCCTCGTGGATCGGGATGATCTCGTCCTCCACCCAGCGGATGGTTCCGTCGGGCCGCAGGATGCGGTAGCGGTGTTTTGTCGTGCGGTCGGATTTTCCCTTCCTGAGCATCCCCTCGAAGCGGGGGCGATCCTCCGGATGGAGGAGCGCGAGCCACGCCGCGTAATCCTTCGGCGCGTCGGAGAGGGGGCGGCCGAAAATGACCTCGAAGGCGGGGGAAACGTAGAGGAGCTGATGCGTTTCCATATCCCGCATCCAGAAGACGTGGCGATTCGCCTCCGCCATCTGGCGGAAGAGCGCCTCGCTGTCGGCCAGCGCGCGTTCGGCCCGGCGGCGCGCCTCCCGGCCGGCGAGCCGCTCGAGCGCGGCGCCGATCTCGGCCGCCATCTGGCCGAGGAGGTTCAAGAGCGTGCTGTCGAAGAAACCGGTCTCGCCCGCGTAAACGATCCAGACGGCGTCGGTGTTGCCGCCGACGTTGATCGGATAGGCGGCCATGCTCGCGAGATTGTTTCGCCGCGCCAGCTCGTGCCAGGACTGCGCGATGGGATCGGCGAGCAGGTCGTTGCAGACATAAGGCACGCCGAGCCGCAGCGTCCGGGCCGCGGGGCTTTGGCCGTCGGGCGTGGATGGGTCGAGGCTCGACCGCCATTCGCTGAGGAAGCTCGTGCCCCCGCCGGCCGAGGCGACGTCGGCCATCTCTTCGCGCGTGGCGTTCGCGCGGGCGACGCGCGAGAGCTTGAATCCGCCGAAGGCCACCGCGATCCGGCAGACGTCCTCGAAGAGTTCGATGTCGCGGGTCGTCCGCCCGCAGGCGCGCGCGGTCTGGCCGAGGGCGGAGTAGAGGCGGTTGACGCGCGTGAGCTGCTGCTCGATCGCGACCACGCCGGAGGTGTCGCGCAGCGTGACCATCCAGGCCTGCGCCCGCGCCCACTTGACCGGCGAGGCGAAACGCTCGAAGCGCAGCGCGTGGCTCGCCGGACCGGGAAGAAGGAGGGAGGACGTCTCGCCCGGCCCGCCGGGAAGCGGGGAGGGCTGGCCCTCGAGCGCCGCGCCGTCGCGCAGGAGCTGCCGCGCGCGGCGGTTGGAAAAAAGGACGGTCCCCTTCGCGTCGACCACGAGCACCGGGTCGGGATTTTCGTTGAGCAACAGCAGCAGGTCGCCCGAGGCGCGGCTCGCCGGCGCTCGACGAGGCGCTTTGCGGCCCGGCGTTTCGGGCCGCCTTTTCTGGGTGGGACGCGCTTTCAAGAATCCTTGGTCAAAAGAACGTGAGGTATTCGCCGCCGGTGGCCATGCGTTTGATGAGGAGCGCGAGTTCGAGCAGGTGGTAATCGCCCCACATGCACGATTCGCCGCAGGGGACCTTCTGGTTGCGTGGAATATAATCCCAGCCGTTGGGCCGGTGATAGACGGAATGGAGGAGCAGGCCCTGATGTTTCGCGTCGGTGGAGAGGTAGGGCTCGTCGCACAGGGTGGCGGCGACGGTGAGGCCCGCCTGGAGGTAGCGCGAGGCGCGTTTGTCGCCCTTCGTTCCGAGGTAGTTTCCGAGGCGGATGAAACCCTGCGCGGCGATCGCGGCGGCGGAGCTGTCCACCGGTTCCCACTCGTTGAACGGATCGGAGGGTTTCCGCGTGTAGTCGCCGAGCCGGTGGATGTTGGGCGCGCCGTCGTCCCAGTAGGGAATGCCGTCGCGGCACGAATAGTTGTCGATATAGTGATCCGAGGTGGCGACGGCCATGCGCAGGAGAACGCTCTCGAGTTCCTTGCGCGCGCCCGCGCCGGCGGCTTCGAAATCGGCGTTTTTCAAGGTCTGGAGAAACTCGAGTTGCTCGGCCGCGCCGCAGATGATCCACGCCGCGCCGCGCGTCCAGGTGGTGAACGGCGAGTAGCCCTGCTGGGTGCTCGGGCAGCGGTAGGCGCCGTCGTTGCGGTTGAAGATCGATTCGTGCACCACGCGCCCGGCGACGTCGTAGGCATCGCGCTCCTCGCCGTAGTAAACGTTGAATCGCGAGGTCGTCTTCGCGTGCTCCGCGGCGCGCGCGAGGAGGTTGACGGGCTTGTCGCCCTCGCCCATGAGCGCGTGCCCGAGCCGGTCCGCGACGACGAGCGCGCGCAACGAGCGGATCGTGTCGGAGAAGAGCGAATGCGGGCCGTTGAAGGAATAGATATAGCCCGTGCCGCAGGCGGTCGTGGACCAGCGCGCGGCCTGCACCGCGCCGGAGACTTTCAAGGCGAGCTCGTAGAAATCCATCTCGCCCTGGTTGTAGGGCATGCGGCCTTCGAGCATGAGGCGGCGCAGGTTTCCGTAGGTCGAGACGTTGTTGAAGCCGTGGTCGTGCACGCCGATGTGCGAGACGTGCGAGGCCATGTGGCGCACGGTGCGCTCGCGGCCGAGTTTCAACAGCGCTTCGTCGCCCGTGGCGTCGAAGACGAGGATGGCGTTTCCAAACTGGAAGCCCTGCGTCCACTCGGTCCAGCCACGCGAGGTGTAGCGTCCCCGGATGGTGAATACAGGCGTGCCTCGCGTCGGATCCCATGCCTTGTCGAGCGCGGCGACCTTGGACGCGGCGAGTTCAAAGACGCGATCGATCTTGCGACCGAGCCGTTTGGGTGTGAGTCCGGCGTTGATCTTCATCAGTGAGGGAATCTCTTGAAGCCAGTGGCTCTCGATGACAACGCCCAAGACTCCGCCTGCGCGCCGCCTGCGACGGAGTTGTTCGTCTACGGCACGCTTCGACACGACCAGCCGGAGCACGCGCGCTTCTGTCGCGGCGTGATGCATTGGCGCCGCGCCCGCGTGCGCGGCCGGTTGTGGCGCCTGCCTTCGGGTTACCTGTTGCTCGTCGTGCCGGCGGAGGACGCGCGCCTGCGCGCGACATCCGACGCCGCGGCCGACGAGATCCGGCGCGCGCGCCTGAAACCGGCCGTCGTCGATCGCGGAGGCTCCGGCGATGCTTCGTGGATAAACGGCGAAGTGCTCTTCTTCCGCGACGCCGCGCTCGCCTGGCCGCCAATCGATCGATGGGAGGATTGCACGCCTGGCCGGGAAGGCGCCTACCAGCGATGCGCCGTCCCCGCGAGGGTGCGTGCCGCGGAGCGCGCGCCTGAGACACTCGCGCTCGTCTGGGCTTACGTCGCGACGGAGCCGCCGCCGGGAGCGTTTCCATCGGGTTTGTAGCGGCCGGTGTCGGAGGCTGGCGCTGAAGTCTCTCGTGTTCGCTCGCGGAACCAGCCTCGACGTCGGCTGCCACGAGCTGAGGTTGCTCCCGCGTTTTTCGGTTCTTAAGCGCCGCATCGGGCCGGTCGTTGCTCAGGAAACAGCCGGCGTTTCCGCGGGCTCGTCCCGCCCATGTTTCCCGTTCAACCCGAGCAGTTCGCCGAGCTGCGTTCCTTTTTTGCCGATCCGCCGCCGAACGCGCCCATGCTGCACGCCTTCTTCGATGGCCGCGCGCCCGGTCGCGCGTTTCTCGATCGGATAAACGATCCGCGGGCCTGCGTGGTGGCGATGAACTACAGCTTCGTTTTCTTCGGCGGAAAACCGGCGGCGCCCTTCATCCACGAGGCGTTGTGGAACTTGCGGCGCGATCAGTTCCTGCACGTCGTCTGGCCGGGCGGCCGGTTGCCGGCTTCGCCCACGCCGGATCACAGCGTCGCGCGGCTGGAGTATCGCCAGCGGATCGACTTCGCGGGCGCGCGGCTTCGCGAGGCGCAGCAGCGCATCCCGGCCGGCGCGCGCGTGGTGCGGATCGACGCGAAGCTGATGAATCGCTGCCTGTGGCGCGAGGAGGCGGCGCTCGCCTCCGGCTCGATCGCGGAGTTTCTTCTCCACGGCGTCGGCTTCTGCCTCATGATCGACGACCGGATCGTGTCCGAGGCTTACTCGTGTTTCTGGGGGCTGGACCGGGTCGAGATCGCCACCATCACGCACGGCGACCACCGCGGGAGGGGCTTTGCCGGCGCGGTCTGCGCGCACCTCATCGACGCATGCGAGAAGATCGGCTTCTCGACCTACTGGAGTTGCGATGCGGACAACGAGCCTTCGCGCCGCCTCGCCGCCCGGCTCGGTTTCGCCGATCCGCGCGAGTACCGGCTGCTCCGCTATCGCCGCAGCCTGTCCGCCGCGTCGGCCTGAGCCAGACGTCTTGTAGCCGCCGGCGTCAAGAAGCTGGGTTCCGCAGCCACGGGATGAGCGTCGTGGTTCCGACCGCCATCGAGATGCGTGGTTCGTAACCGAGGTCGCGCCGCGCCGCCGTGATGTCGAACCAGTGATCCTTGGCCAGCTCGGATGCGAGGAAACGCGTCATCGGCGGCTCGCCGCCCAGGCGCAACGCGCCCCACGCCAGCTCGCACACGGCGCCCAGCCGGCGCGCGGCGGCGAGACTGACGCGCCGCTTCACCGCGGGCAGGCCGAGCCGGAGCAGCACGTCGTTGATCCATTCCCAAAGCACGACGGGCTCGCCGTTGGTGATGAAATACGCGCGCCCGGCCGCGGGTGAATCGGGCCGCGCGAGCGCCGCCTCCGCCAGCAGGTGCGCGTCGATCACGTTGTCGATGTGCGTGAGATCGACCCGGTTGCGCCCGTCTCCGACGATCCGCAGTCGTCCGGCCCGGGCGCGCGCGACGACGCGAGGCAGGAGGTTCTTGTCGCCGACGCCCCAGACCAGATGCGGGCGCAGCGAGGTGACCGCGAGGCGTCCCGGCTCGTTCGCCGCCAGCGCGATCTCCTCCGCGATCGCCTTCGTGCGCGGATAGTGCGCGGGAAACTCCGTGCCGCGCGGCAGCGACTCGTCGGCCCCCGCCAGGTCGGCGTTGTTGAAAACCACGCTCGGAGAGCTGGTGAAAACCAGCCGCGGCACGCCCGCGCGCCGGCAGGCCTCGATCACGTGTCGCGTGCCGTCGATGTTCGTGCGCTCGAAATCCGCGCCCCGGCCCCAGATGTCGACCTTGGCCGCGACGTGAAACACCGTCCCCACGCCGCCTTCGCACGCCCGCGCCACCGTGGCGGCGTCGGCCACGTCGGCCCGCGCCACCTCCGCGCCCGCCGCCTCCAACTCCGGCATCGCCGACCGGCTCAACACGCGGACCTCGCGCCCCTCCGCCAGCAATCGCCGCGCCAGCCCGCCCCCGACAAACCCGCTCGCCCCTGTCACCAACACCTTGCTCACCACGAAACCCTCCTCCCGCCCGGGCTCTCAAAAACCATTTTTCTGTAACGTACGTTACAGTATCTCGGCTTTTGAGGGGGCGGGATCATGCGGTGCGGATGGGGCGGCGGGCGGCGAAGTGGCGGGTGAGGGCGAGGCGGTGGATTTTGGCGTTGTGGCGGACATCGACTGGAAACCTGCGGTGGAAGAAGAACAGGACGATGTCGCGGGTGGTTTCGCAGGCGAGGCCGAGTTCGCGCAGTTCCTCGGCGAAATGGAGCCGGGCCAGGCGCGTGCGCGGCCAGCAACCGGCGCGCGGCTCGACCACGAGCGCGGCCTCCTCGCCGCCGGGCGGGCCGATCTGGATGAGCGCGGCGCGCGCGACTCGCGGGTGTTGGTTGAAGACAGGCTCGCAACGCTCGGTGTAGAGCGCGCCCGCGGCGGCGGCGACCCGCTCCGCTTTTCGGCCGCAGAACCACAGGCGGCCTTCGGCGTCGAAGCAACCGACGTCCCCCATGCGATGCCAGGGCCGGCGCGCGAGGCGCGCCGGGATTTCAGATCTGAGATTTGAGATTTCAGATTCCGGCGCCGCCGGGATCTTCGCCATCGCGGTCGCATCGGGAAGTTGATGGTAGGCTTTCGTCACGGCCGGGCCGCGGACGACGATTTCGCCGATCTCGCCGACGGGAAGTTGCCGCGTGTCGCTCCATGAGGCGATGGGATCGCTCGTCTGGCGGATGACGCGGACATCCACCCCGGGCACGGGACGACCGACGCACGTGCCGTGGCCTTTTCGGGTCAGTTCCGCGGAAAACTCGAGAACCTCGCGATCGGAGATTGTCGTGACAGGCAGGGCCTCAGTCGCGCCGTAGGGTGAATGCGCGTGGCCGTTGGGCAGGATTTTTTGAAAGTCGGCCATCAACGCCGGCGGCACGGGGGCGCCCGCCATGAGGATGCGGCGCATGCCGGGCAGGGTGATGCCGTGGCGAAGGCAGTGGTCGCCGATCTTTCGCCAGAGCACGGGCGAGCCGAAGCTGGTGGTGACGCCGCATTGCCGGATCGCCCGCACGATCTTCGCGGGATCGACGGTCGCGGGGCGGCTCGGATTCATTTCCGGCACGACGGTGGTGACGCCGAGCGCGGGATTGAAAAGAGCGAAAACCGGAAGCATCGGCAGATCGACCTCGCCCGGCTCGATTCCGTAGGCGTCGCGGACGGCGCGGACCTGCGCCTCGAACATCCCGTGTTCGTAGCAGACGCCCTTGGGCGCGCCGGTGGAGCCGGAGGTGAAGAGGATCGCGGCGAGGTCATCGCCGCGCGTGGGCGCGAGGGCGAAAGGGGAAAGCGCGCCCGGCGCGCCACCGAGTGTGAGCGGCTGGTGCGGACGCACGGCGAGGCGGACGCGCGCGCTGACAAACGCTCCGCGAAACACGCGCGCCACCCAGATGCCGCGCGGGATCGCGACCATCGCCTCCGGGCGGGTGCGGACGACGCAGCGGAGAAACGCCTTCAGGCCCATGCCGGGATCGATCACGACGGGCACGGCGCCGGTCTTGAAGAGGGCAAAACACAGCGCGATGAGCGAAAGGCCCGGAGTGACGAGCAGCAGCACGCGGGTTCCGCGAACGATGCCGGCGGCGGTGAGGCGGCGCGCCCACGCGTCGGTTTCCGCGTCGAGCTGGGCGAAGGTGAGATCGAGATAACGGATCGCGCCGCCGGGGTCGCGACCTCGCGGCACCCGCAGGGCGGGCACATCCGGCTGTCGCGCGGCCATGGCGGGAAGGAAGCGCGCGACATTGACCACGTCCGCATCGCCCTCGCCATCGAGGGACGCCTGCGCCGTGTTTCTCTCGCCGGGTCCGGAGGGCCGTTCCGACATGCCGCGCTCAGGCCTCGACCTGGATTTTGTTTGCCGCGGCGAGGCCGAGCGAGACCTCGCGACCGTTGTCGAGCCGCGCCCGCAGAACACCGGCCTGCTCGTCCCGATCGACCACACGCACGCCGCGGCCCGGGCGGAGATCGTGGTTGTCGATGAACTGCAAAAATGCGTCCGCCTGGTCGGCGATGCGCGCGACCGTCTTCTCGTCGTCCAGCCCGACTTCGCTCAACGGCACGAGCGCGCGCGTCGCCATTTCGCCGGTCGCGTCTGGAATCTCGTCCCCGTGCGGATCGAACTTCGGGCAACCGAGGAGCGCATCGATCCGGTCGAGGACGCGGTCGGAGATGACGTGCTCGAGGTGCTCGGCCTCGTCGTGAATCTCCGCCCAGTCCATGCCGAGTGTTTTGACGAGGAAGAGTTCCACCAGGCGGTGGCGGCGCAGGACGTGCAGCGCGAGCTTCTGGCCCGACTCGGTGAGGCGGACGCCGGCGCGGGGCTCGTAGAGGACGAGGCCGGCGTCGGCGAGTGTTTTGATCATGCTCGTCGCGGTTCCAGGGACCACGCCCAACGCGGCGGCCAGCTCGCCCATGGCGACGAGTCCGGTGTGGGTCGACGACTGGTCCAGGTGATAAATGTGTTTGATGTAATTCTCGACCGTGCTCGTGGCCATGCGGTGATGGGGTTGACGTCGACATGGTGGGGAAGGGAAACACCGACGCGAGGTTTGAATTGACGAAGGTCGCACTTTGATTAATCAAAGACGTGATGTTCATTTTCCCATGACTGCCGAAACGCCATCCACGCGCCGTGACCGCGCCTCCGCATCCGCCTCGACGGGAGGAAGCCTCGCGCGATTTCGCGCGGTCGAGCGGAGGCAGATCGAGGATGTCCTCCGGGAGTTGCTCGAGTGCGAGTATCGCGGCGAAAAAGCCTCGGAAGACCGGCTCTTCGGCCACGGCGGCATGACGCGCGAGGAGACCCTCCAGGCGCTTGCCGGAGGCCGCGCGGCCGGGCTGATCGAGAACGTCGCGCACGCGTGGCGGCTCACGCCCGCGGGCCGCGAAGTGGCGGTGCTCGTCATGCGCGCGCACCGGCTGATCGAGACGCACCTCGCGCGGAAATCGAGCGTGCCGCCGGCGCGCTGGCACGAGGTGGCCCACGCGGAGGAGCACAAGCTCTCGCGCGACGAGGTCAACCGGCTGGCGGACGAGCTGGACAACCCGCGTTTCGATCCTCACGGCGATCCGATTCCGACGCGCGAGGGTCTCCTGCCCGAGGCGGAAGGCGAGCCATTGCTCTCGTGGCACGCGGGCGAGCCGGGCGTGATCACGCACGTGGAGGACGAGCCGGCGTCGCTCTTCGACCGGCTGGCCACCGCGGGTGTGTTTGCCGGCATGCGGTTCATCCTGCTGCGCAGCCTGCACTGGGGTTGCGAGCTGAACATCGAGGGCCGGACCCAGATGCTCGCGCTCGAGCTGGCCGCGCTCGTGCGTGTGCGCTCCCGGCTCCCGGCCGAGCCGCCCGTTCCGGAAGACGCCTGCCGGCTGGCCGACATCAAGATCGGCGGCTCGGCCCGGGTCGTGGCGCTGCTGCCCGGGTGCATCGGCGCGGAACGCTCGCGCATGCTCGACCTCGGGCTTGTGCCGGGAAGCCGGATACAGCCGATGCTGCACGGCATCTTCGACGGACCCGTCGCCTATCGCGTGCGCGGCACGCTCATCGGCCTGCGCCGCCAGCAGGCGGAGCAGGTGCTCGTCCAACCCATCGAAACAACCGCCTCATGAGTTCCGCGTGTCCTCCCTCCGCCTGCGAGTCCTGCTCGGTCGCCCGCGGCCATCTCGAAAAGCTCGGCCTGCGGCTCGACAAATGGGATTATGTCGTCGCCCTCGCGGGCAATCCCAACACGGGCAAGAGCACGGTCTTCAACCGCCTCACCGGATTGCGCCAGCACACCGGCAACTGGCCGGGCAAGACCATCGCGCGCGCCGAGGGCGGCTTCGCGTATTCAAATCGTCGATACAAGATCGTCGATCTTCCCGGCACCTATTCGCTGCGCTCGGCCAGCCCCGACGAGACGGTGGCGCGCGAGTTCCTGCTCTTCGGCCGGCCGGATGTGACAGTCATCGTGGCCGACGCGAACGCGCTCGAGCGCAACCTCAACCTCGCGCTGCAGGTCCTCCAGGTGACCGATCGCGCGGTGTTGTGCCTGAATCTGATGGACGAGGCGCGCGCGAACGGCCTGATCGTCGATCCGCGCGGACTCGCCTCCGATCTCGGCATTCCCGTCGTGCCCTGTTCGGCGCGCAGCGGCGAAGGGATCGACAACCTGCTCCACGAGATCGACGCCGTCGCGACCGGCGAGGTCGTGTGCAAACCGTATCGCTTGAAACTCGACGTGCCCGGCCTGCGCGAGCTGCTCGCCGACGTCACGCGCCGCCTGAAGGAGGCGTTTCCCTCGCTGCCGAACGCGCAGTGGATCGCGCTGCGGCTGATCGAGGGTGATCGCGTCGTCGCGGATCTCGTGGCTCGCGGCGAGGTGGGCCAGCTTTCCAACGATCATGCCGCGTCCCTCGGCGCGGCCGCCGCGACCGCATGAGCGCGCCCGCGGACATCGTTCGCTCCATCGAGGAACAGCGCTGGCGGATGCCGCGCAACGTTCACGACAGTCTCACCGAGGCGATTTACGGCGAGGCCGCGCGCATCGCCGAGCGCTCGGTCGGCCGCCGCGGTTCATCGCGCCGGCTCGACTGGCAGCACCGCATCGATCGCTTGATCACCGGCCCGTGGACCGGCCTGCCGATCATGGCGCTGGCGTTTGCCATCGTGCTCTGGCTCACGATCAGCGGCGCCAATGTCCCGAGCAGCCTGCTCGCGACGCTGCTCGTGGACACCATCTATCCGGCGCTGCGGGAACTCGCGCACGCGCACCTCTGGCCCTGGCTCGCGGGGATATTGGTGGACGGCATGTACCTCGCGACCGCCTGGGTCGTCAGCGTCATGCTGCCGCCGATGGCGATCTTCTTTCCCCTCTTCACTTTGTTGGAGGATCTGGGATACCTGCCGCGCGTCGCCTTCAACCTCGACCGGATCTTTCATCGCGTCGGCGCGCACGGGAAGCAGGCGCTGACCATGGCGATGGGATACGGTTGCAACGCCGCCGGCGTCATCGCCACGCGTGTCATCGACTCGCCGCGCGAGCGCCTGATCGCGATCATCACGAACAACTTCGCCCTCTGCAACGGCCGCTGGCCGACGCAGATCCTCATCGCCACGATCTTTTTGGGCGCGCTCGCGCCGGCGGCGTTCGCGGGATTCACCGCGACCCTCGCCGTCTTCGCGATCGCGATGCTCGGGCTGGCGCTCACGCTCGCGACCTCGTGGGCCTTGAGCCGCACCGTGCTGCGCGGCGAGGCCTCGACCTTCAGCCTCGAGCTTCCGCCCTACCGGCCGCCGAACGTGCTGCGCACGCTCTACACTTCGCTCATCGATCGCACGCTTTTCGTGCTCTGGCGCGCGGTGGTCTTCGCCATGCCCGCGGGCGCGCTCATCTGGCTGGTGGCAAACGTCGTCGTCGGCGAGCGCAGCATCGCCTCGTGGGTGGTCGGCGGGCTCGATCCGATGGCGGTTTTCTTCGGGCTCAACGGCGTGATCCTGCTCGCCTATATCATCGCGATCCCGGCCAACGAGATCGTCATCCCGAGCGTGCTCATGCTCACCGTTCTCCTCACCGGCCAGCCCGAGATCGGCGGCGGCGCGGGGGTGATGTTCGAGACCGACGACGCCAGCGTGCGCGCGCTGCTCACCGGCGCGGGATGGACCGTGCTCACGGGCGTGTGCCTGATGTTGTTCAGCCTCTGCCACAATCCCTGCAGCACCACGCTCTACACGATCTACAAGGAAACCCATTCGTGGAAATGGACGGCGCTTTCCGCCGCGATGCCCACGGCGATCGGCTTCGGGCTTTGCGCGCTCGTCGCCGTGTGCTGGCGGGCGGTGGTGGGTTGATTGCAGGTGGCCGCGCGCGTCCGCCAGGCTATGGCCGGGACAGCGTCATGACGCACTCCAGGTGCTTCGTCTGCGGAAAGAGATCGAAGGGCTGCGCGTCGCGGATCGCGTAGCCGGCGTTCAACAACCGCGGAAGATCCCGCATCTGCGTGGCGGGATTGCAGGAAACATAGACGACCGTGCGCGGGCCGAAGCGCGCGAGCTGGTCGAGAAACGCCTCGTCCGAGCCGCGGCGCGGCGGGTCGATCACGACGGCGGTCTGCCCCGGAGGAAAGACGACCTGCTCGAAGATCGCGGCGGCGTCGCCGGTGACGAAGCTGGCGTTGGCGAGTCCGTTCGCGGCGGCGTTCTCGCGTGCCCATTTTATGGATACATCGTTGATCTCGATCCCGATCGCCTGCTCGAACGCGCGCGCGGCCGTGAGACAGAAGAGACCGCTGCCACAGTAGGCGTCGACGAGATAGCGCGCGCCGTCGCCCGCCGCCCGCTCGCGCACGTGGCGGGTGAAGGCTTCGAGCAGGAAGGGGTTGTTCTGGAAGAACTCGCCCGCGGGAAAGCGCAGGTCGATCCCCTCCACGCGCTCGCGGATGATCGCGGCCGGATCGGTCACGACGCCGTCGGCCGACTGGCGCAGGAGCAGCGTGGCGCCGGCGCGGAAGGATTCGCGCTTCGCGCGCAGCCGCTCGCGTTCGGCGGCGAGGCGGTCGTTGATCGCGCCGGTCGCGAGCAGACACTTCGGAACATCGATGATCGCCTGGCGGCTTCCCGCGCGCAGGAAGCCGATGTTCATCGGATGATCCGGGCGCGGGCGCGCGAAGTGCGGCGTGATCTTCGATCGGTAGCCGTATTCGCGCGGCGAGCCGATGACGGGATTGACCGGGAACTCCACCCGCGCCATGTGGCGCAGGAGTTCGGCCACCTGCCGTTGTTTCCAGGCGAGCTGTTCGCTGTATTCAAGATTCTGATACTGGCAGCCGCCGCAGTCCGTGAAGAGCGGGCAGGGCGCCTCGCGGCGGCGCGGCGAGGGCTCGAGGACGGCGACGAGGTCGGCGTCGGAAAAGTTGCGCTGGTTGCGCCAGACCCGCGCGCGGACGCGCTCGCCCGGCAACGCGAACGGCACGAGCACGACCCAGCCGGACGACGGAACCCGCGTTTCCGACGCGGGAGCCGGCGTGTCGTCGGCCGCGGGCGGCGCGGCTGGCGTTGCGAGATCCGGCAGCGGCACGCGGCCGAGGCCCTGGCCCATGTTGGTGAGGGTCGTGATCTCGAGCTCGATTTCGGTTCCTCGCGGAAACGGTCCGTCGTGGGTGGTGGTCTTTTTGGATCTCACGCGCGCAGCCATCGAACCCGGCCCGCGCCGCGCGTCGAGAAACTATGCGACCGATCCGGCGGATGGGACCCGATCGGTCCGATGAAAGCCGCCCGGGGAATTGCCTTTTCAGGGCGGGGGCGGGGCGCTTCGGTCTGGGGGGTGATCACGAGTCTGCAGAATCCGCGGGTGAAGAATCTCGCGCGGCTGCGCGATCGGGGGCCGCGGGATGAGCAGAAGGTGTTTCTCCTCGAAGGCTACCGGGCGATCCAGCGCGCGCTCGAGCGGCGGGCGCGGTTGCGGGAGGTTTATTTCTGTCGCGAATGGTTTCTGGGCGAGAACGAGGATGCGCTGCTGGCACAGGCCGCGGAGGCGGGCGCGGAGCTGGTCGAGTTGGGGAGGATCGCGTTTGCCAGGGTGGCGTACCGCGAACGGCCGGAGGGTTTGCTCGCGGTGGCCGACCAGTGGCGGTTTTCGCCGGGCGATCTGAAGCTGCCGGCGGAGCCGTTTCTGCTCGTCGTGGAGGCGATCGAGAAACCGGGCAATCTCGGGACGATTCTGCGCAGCGCGGATGCGGCGGGGGTGGACGCGGTGATCGTGTGCGACCCGGTCACGGATCTGTTCAATCCCAACGTCGTGCGCTCGTCCACCGGGGTGTTGTTCGCGGCGCCGGTGGCGTTCGGGACGACGCCGGAAGTGATCGATTTTCTCCGGGCGCGCGGGGTGCGGACGATCGCGACGACCCCCGGGGCCGCGCAGGTGATCTACGATTGCCGGCTCACGGGCGCGGTCGCGATCGTGATGGGGAGCGAGCAGTTCGGGCTGAGCGCGACATGGCTGGAGGCTTGCGACGCGCGGGCGCGGATTCCGATGGCGGGGCAGGCGGATTCGTTGAACGTCGCGATGGCGGCGATGGTGACGCTGTTCGAGGCGGTGCGGCAGCGGCGCACAGAAGGCAACGAGGAGAACGAAGACTGAATTCCGCCCCTTTGTTCTCCTCGTTGCCCGCTGGTTCAGGTCCGATTTTCCGGCTGACCCTTCGAAGGTCGCGCGGTAAAGTTGGACTCGCTGCGCGCGTCGTGTAGGAAACTTCCGATTCGAGCGAAAACGACCTGCGCTCCACTTGACTTGGCCAGCGGCTCGAATTGTCCTTTCCGTTTTCCCCACATGCTTCGTTTCCCTCTGTTTGTAACCGCAGTCGTCCTTGGGGCGGCGCTTTCCGGGTGCTCGAAAAAAGACGAGTCCGCTCCTGCTGAAACCGTCCCGACGCCTGGGGCCGGAGCTTCGGCCGTTTCCCTCGCGCCGCCCGCCTCGGCGGTTGTGGAGGACAACGAGCCGACCATCCGCCTCAATCTTCCCGGCGTGACGGACGCGCCCTCCGAGCCGTCCTCGACCCTGCAGCCGTCCGGTGGCGTGGCCGCGACCAGGCCTCCGGCTGTCGGGAGCAAAACCCCCGCGCCTGCCGGGGCGGACGACGCAGCCTCCGTGCAACCGGCGGAGATGGTGGTGTTTTACCCGCCGTTCTACCCGCTTTCGAAGCGCATGCAGGGCATGGAGGGCCGCATCGACCTGAGTCTTTCCATCAGTGAAACCGGCGAGGTGACGAACGTGGAAGTGCTCGCGGCGACGGCGCCCGCGTTTCGCGACTACGCGGTCGCGGCGGCGAAGGACTGGCGTTTCATTCCGGCCCGGGTGGATGGAAAGCCCGTGCCGGTGAAGGCGCCGTTTCCCGTGCCGTTCATCTCCGAATACGGGAGCGGGGATCTTTCCATCTATTCTCCCCTTGCGCCGCTCTCGTATATCGACGGAACCTTCTACGCCATCGGCAAGGATGGCCGGCGCGAGCCTGCAAACGTCTCCGTGACGCCGCTGATCCGCGTGACGCCGGCCTTTCGGCGGCCCGAGGGCGAGGTCAAGCCGTTGCGCGTCATGCTGAATTTCACCGTGACCGAGGAGGGCCAGGTGAAGGATCCCGTGGTGACGGAGTCTTCCGGCACCGACTTCGACCAGGCGGCCCTCACCGCTCTGAAGTACTGGCAGTTCCTGCCGCAGATCCGGGACGGCAAGGCGCATGCGAGCAGTGTGAAGCTTCCGATCGTTTACGGGAACGAGCAGGAGACTGCCTCGAGGTAAGCCCGGGTCTTTTCGAAAGCTCTCTATTGAAGGCGGCGATCGGCGCGGGCCGACGCCGCCTTTTCCTTTGCGGCGTTAAGCGATGAACCCCGATCGCGAGGGGCGTACAATGAATTGGCGCCAGCCTCTGCATCGTGCAGTCCGAAGGACCTGCGGCAGACGGGCCAGCGCCAATTCCTTAACTCCCCCAACGCCGTCCATTCTATCGAATGCATTTTGCCACACATCAGAGAACGGCCCGGATCAGTGGCTAAGGGATGCCCCTATCAGGTATCGGGGCGATCGATCGGACGCCTGCCAATCCGGGTGGCTTCAGGCCGCGGCGCCGCAGCAGCGCTTGTATTTCTTTCCGCTGCCGCAAGGGCAGGGGTCGTTGCGGCCGATCTTGGGGGTCTCGCGACGGATGGTCTCGCCCTTGGTCTCGAGCATCCCGGCATAATACCACTTTCCCTCGCGGCGGACGAACTGGCTCGCCTCGACGTGCTCATGCTCCTTTCCGCCGGCGCGGAAACGGGCGGAGAACTCGACAAGCCCCTCGTCGTCGCCGGCTTCGCCCTTGACCTTGTTAAGGATCGTAAAACCGAGCCACTCGGAGTTTTCCGCCCACTTTTGGACCTCCTCGGCGGAGAAATCCGCGCGCTGTTCCTCGGTCAGCGTGTCCCGCAAATGATCGTAGGCGCGAACGACGAAGGCGGTGTAGCGCGACCGCATCAAGGCCTCGGCGGTGGCGGCGGGTTGCGCGCCGGAGATCACCGCGCCGCAACAGGCGTCATATTCCAGTCCGGATCCACAAGGGCATGCACTCATGCTGGTAAGTTTTTTAAGGGCGTAAGGGGATAAGAGCGCAGGAGGCGGCCCGCGGGTCAGCCGGCGCTCGCGGGATGTCTCACCACGACCAAAGGGAGCGAGGCTTCAGGGCGGCCGTCGATCGAAAGATCCACGGCGTAATCGCCGAACTGTTCGAAGCGCAACTGATGGATGTTCAACACGAGATTGACGGCGAGCGAGTCACGCTCGACCGGCATGCGGACGTCGAAATTCCCGTTCACGCTCGGCATCACGTTTTTGCCGTCGGCATCGATGAAGTTGAGCACGATCTGGTGTTTCCCCTCCTCCGGACGCGCCACGCGGATGCGCAGGGCGATCGCGCACTGGGGATGGATGACGGGCGCCTGGTGCGCGTGGATGCCGTCGAAGGCGCCCAGCAGGCTGAGCTTTCCCGCGTAATCGACGGCGGCGTCGCAGAGGGCGAACACTTCGACCTTCATCGCGCGCGAGAAGTCTCGGCCGCCCGGGCCAGCTCATCGACGAGGCGCAAAACCTTCTCCTCGATCTCGGGCAACGCCTCCTCGGGAGTCGCGCCATCGAGATCGTGGACGTGCCAGTATTCGATCCGGTTTTCCCAGTCCCGGAACTGCTCGCGCATCATCGCGCGATGCTCGGCCTCCTTCAGGGCGATCGGTTTTTCCGTCCGCTCGAGATCCGCCACCGTGAGCGGAGTCGGGCGCTCGCCCGTGTGCGCGAGCGCGATCCCTCGGGCATCGAGGGCAAACCGGGTATGAATCGAGAGTTTCCCGAGGTCGGCGACGAGGTGTGTGGCCAGCCCGCGTGAAAACGCCCGCCATTCCAGGTCGCGTTCGCCGGCATGGTGGTTGAACACGGCCTCGGCGAAACGGCTGCGATAATAATTCCCGGAGCAGATGAACATCACGTGGCGCATGGCGAAAGGGTCGAGACAACAGCCTGCCCCCGACCTTGCCAACCGAAATGGCCTCGCGCGCGAGCGCAACGCCCGGGAGCGATGGGCGATTCGATCCCGCGGGGAGCCGCGCCGACCGCCCGCCGGGCCGGGCCCGCACCGCGCGATTGATTTGCGGCGCCATCCGGGTTTAGAAACCAGCCGTGGCCAAAAACAGTTCCCGTTCTCGCCGGTGGCTGATTGCCGCGGCGGTGGTGTTTGTGATCTATGCCGTCGTCGGTTTCTTCGTTCTGCCGCCGATCATTCGCGGGCAGATCGAGGACAAGGCCGGCGCGGCTTTGAAACGGACGGTGACGGTCGAGCGGGTCCGGATGAACCCGCTCGTCTTTTCCATCGCCGTGGAAGGGTTGCGGGTGGCCGATCACGACGGCGCCGAACTCGCGTCATGGAAACGTGGATACGTGAACTTCGACCCGTTGACCTCGCTCTTCCGCTGGGAATGGCGCGTGGGCGACGTCGAGCTGATCGAGCCGAGGCAGCGCATCGCGATCGACGCGGAGGGCCGGATCAACATCGCGGATCTGCTCGAGGGAGGCGCGAAAGAGCCCGCCGAGCCCGGGCCGGAGAAGAAACCGCTGCCGCGGATCGGGCTGGGCCGGTTGACGATCCAGAGCTGGGCGCTGTCCTTCACCGACGATTCGCATCGCGAGCCCTTCGCCACGGTCGTGGGGCCGATGACCTTCGAGCTGACCGGCCTCACCACGCGGCCGGACGCCGAGAGCCCGTACACGCTCCAGGGCTCCACCGACACCGGGGAAACCTTCGGCTGGACCGGGACGGTGAGCGTGGAGCCGCCTGGCTCGTCGGGAATGATCGAGTTCGCCGGCCTTTCACTGCCGAAGCATGCGCCGCTCGCCGGGGACCTGTTTCGCGCGGAAGTGCGCGGCGGCACGGTGTCGTTTGCGACGCGCTACGAGATCGCCCTTGGCGAGACGCCGGTCATGCGGCTCACGGACACCACGGCGGCGATCGACAATCTCTCGCTCGGTTTCCCCGGCGCGGACGAGCCCGCGGTCGAGTTTGCGAAGCTGGAACTCGTCGCGCCGGCGACCGACGCGGTGGCGCGAACCGCCGAGGTGGAGCGCGTGACCCTGAGCGGCCTGAACGCCCGCGTCGAGCGGCGCGCCGACGGCACGATCGACCTGCTCGACTGGCTTCCGCCGGCGGCTGAAGAGCCTGCCGCCGCGCCAGCCGAAACGGAACCCGACGCCGGGCCCGCGCCGAGCGCGCGGGTCGCGCGTATCCAGATTGTGGATTCACGCGTCCAGGTGACCGATCGCTCCAATCCGCGGCCGGCCGTGCTCCTGCTCGATCAGATCGAGATGACGGCGACAAACGCCGGCACCGACATGGACCAGGAGGTGGGCGTGGAGGCGAAGATGCGTTGGGACGAGGGCGGGACCATCGCGGTCAACGGCACGGTTCGCCCGCGTCCGCTCGCGGCCGCGATGGATGTGAACATCGCCGGCTTCGAACTCGCGCCGCTCGATCCCTTCGTCGAGCCCCAGGCCGACGTGCGCATCCGCGATGGCGTTCTCAACGTGACCGGCCACGCCGACATGGCGCAGGGGCCGGATGGACCGCTGGAGCTGGCGTGGGCGGGCGATGTCTCGATCCAGAATCTGGATACAGTGGACGGCGCGCTCGGCACGCCGCTTGTGGCCTGGAAATCCGTCGAGGTGAAAGGTTCCCGCGCCACGCTGGAGCCCATGGCGTTTTCCGCCACCGAGCTGGCGATCGTCGAGCCGCTCGCGAATCTCTCGATCGCGAAGGACGGAACGATCAACGTCATGGCCGCGCTCGGAAAGGAATCGCCCGATCTCACAGCGGTGAAGGTGGAACCGGACGCGGCGGAGGCGCCCGCGGTCGAAGCCGGCACGGTGGTCGCGCCGGTCGAGAGAAGCGCGAGCGAAGCGGTGGCCGAGGCGACGAATCAGCCGCTGCCGTTCGAGGCGAAGCTGGATCTCGTCACCATCACGGGCGGCGCCGTGCGTGTGCGCGACGAGTCCGTCGGAAGCGGCTTCTCGACCGAGCTGCGCGATTTTGGAGGAACGATCAAAGGCCTCTCGTCCGAGAACATGGCGCGCGCGGATGTGGATCTGAGCGCCTCGCTCGACGGCGCGGCGCCGTTGCGCATCTCGGGCAGCATCAATCCGCTGGCGGAGGACAAGCACAGCGACATCACCGTCGCCTTCAGCAATATCGACCTGTCGATCTTCTCCGCCTACTCGGGACAGTTCATCGGCCAGAAGATCCAGAAGGGGAAGCTGAACGTGGACCTCGGATACAAGGTTTCGCAGAGCGTCCTCGAGGGGGAAAACCGGATCGTCTTCGACCAGTTTTATCTCGGCGAAAAAGTGGAGAGCCCGAATGCGATGAAGCTGCCGATCGGGCTCGCGCTCGCCCTCCTGCGCGACCGCGAAGGAAAAATCAATCTCGACGTGCCTGTGCGCGGCAACCTCGACGATCCCGATTTCAAGTACGGGCGCGTGGTGTGGCAGGCGATCGGCAACATCGTCCTCAAGGCCGCGACTTCGCCGTTCAAGATGCTCGGCGGATTGCTCGGCGGCGGCGCGCAGGACGCTGACCTGAGCTACGTCGATTTCGCGTCCGCTTCCGCGGAGCCGGGCGAGGAAGCCGCGAAGAAACTCGATCTGCTGGCCAGGGCGCTCTTCGAGCGACCGGCGTTGCGCCTCGAGATCAACGCCCCTTCCGCGCCCGAAGGCGATCGGCCGGGCTTGCTCGAGCAGCGCCTTGCCGGACTGCTGCGCGCCGAAAAGGCGAAGCAGCTTTCCGCCGTGGCTCCGGCCTCCGCGAGTTCATCCGCGAAAGGAGAAGATGCGCAGGCGACGCCCGCCCCGGTCGCGGCTTCGGCGGAAAGCGTGACCATCGCGCCGGAGGAAAGGGAGGCGTTGTTGCGCGCGGTTTTTGTGGGATTGTTTCCGGAGGATGCCGCGCGCGCGGTCGACCCCGCCGCGCCGGCGGGCGAGCCCGGGGACGGGAGTCCCGCGCCGACTGCGGCCGGCGATGGCGAAACCAGGGCCGGGGAGGATGAAAAACCCGGCGTGGTGACGCGGCTCTTCCGCGGCCTTTTCGGCGGCGGCGATGGGGCAAAGAGCGAAGCGTCGGCGCTCGCCGCGCCGGACGAAGCGCCGGTCGTCGCCGATGCCGAGGCCTCGATCGACGCGCCGCCGTTGTCGATCGAAGAAATCCGCGGGCGCGTCGCCGGCACGATCGAGCTCTCAGACGCGGACTTCGAAGCCTTGTCGGCCGCGCGGGCACAGGCGATTCGCGAGAAGCTGCTCGCGAGCGGGCAGATCGAGTCGGAGCGGATTTTCCTCAACGACCCGGCCACGATTCCCGAAGGCGCCTCG
>CAZFCY010000012.1:0-45575 GCA_964517665.1 uncultured Opitutaceae bacterium
GTTGTGCCGGAGCTGCTCGCGCGCATCCGACACAAAGCTGGCCGCCTGGGCCGGCTCGGGCGGCCAGGCGCTGAGATAGTCGCAGACATGGTAGAGATCGAGCGTGTAGCGGCCATGGGCAGCGAAGTGTTGGCGGAACTGTTCGGCGATCCACTCGGCGCCATCACCGATGCCGTGGAGGAAGGCGCCGGCGGCCCAGCCGGCCGGCCGCGCCACCTGCGGCCCAGCGTGCTCATCCACCAGAGTTTTTTTACTGTGGCGGTGAGCCTGCCCGGCGGCCTGGCCCGCCGGACGCGCGGTCGCGCTGGCTTGTTCCGCCCAGCGCTGCAGGCTCGCCTGCCCCAAGGCGCGAATCTGGGTGATCACCCGTTCCTCGATCTCGTCTGCACTGCTACCCAGCGCGGTCTCCCCCTCAAGCTTCGCCAGCAACGCCTCCACCGGCCCGATCAACTGCGGGTGCGCCAGAAATTCCGCAGAGAGTTTCTCCGCCCTGTGTTTATCTTCTGTGGCAGGGTCCATCCCCAGCATCCAGCACACGGCTGAACGCTTGTGCATCTTAAAACGCGCTCACATAGAGCAAGCTTCACCCATCACTTCCAACTGCACCCCCTTTGCCCCTTCACGGCCCCCGCGGCTGATTCAAAATCATTCTCGTTCTCGCAATCTTTCTCGTTCTCTCGCCTTTCGACGCATCGGAAGGAGAGAACGAGAAAGATTACGAGAACGAGAACGATCGAGGGGACGACTCCGCTCCGATCATCTCCCGCCGTCGCCGCCATTCTTGCCTGCGCGGCCCGAATCCTTCACCGCCAATGCCGTGACCAATCCCCTGCCTCACAAGCTCGCCGTCCTCGTCTTCCTCCGCAACGCCGCGGGCGACCACCTCCTGATCGAACGCGCCAAGGCGCCCAATGCCGGCCTGTGGAGCCCGCTCGGCGGAAAACTCGAAACCGCAACCGGCGAGTCGCCCCACGAGTGCGCCGCGCGCGAGACGCGCGAGGAAGCCGGGTTGCGGCTCGCGCCGGAGGATTTTCACCTCTTCGCCATGATCGCCGAACGCGCCTACGAAGGCGGCGCGCACTGGCTCCTGTTTCTCTTCGAGGCCCGAAAACAGATCGAGGCGCTGCCGCCAGCGATAGACGAAGGGCGCTTCGGCTTTTTCCCGCGCGCGCAGATCGACACGCTGGCCCTCCCCGAAACCGACCGGACAGCGCTCTGGCCGATCTACGACCGGCATCGCGAAGGTTTCGTCGCCCTGCGCGCGGATTGCGCGCCAGGCAGCAGGCTGGTCGTCCACGTCGAAGAGATCCAGCGGACGTCACAAGTCTAAGGTCTAAAGTCTGAAGTCCCCGACTTTCGACCTTCGACTTTCAGACTTTCGACTCTCGTGTTTCCCGGCTCGCGGTTTCGCGAGCCGGGAAACACGAGTATCGACTTGATAACCGATACCCGCACCCCAAGGTCATTCGGTTTCAGATCATTACGTCCCATTTTGCCATCACGCCGTGAGTAAGAAATCATCCGCCGTCGCCGAAAAGCCCGGGAAAAGTCCCGCGGCCGGCATGTCCAGCAAGGACGCGCCGATCAACCAGCAGCTCAAGCCCGCGGAACGCATTCATCTCTTTCGGGAAATGGTGCGCATCCGCCGGTTCGAAGAGCGCACGCTGCGCACCTACCAGCAGGGCAAGATCGGGGGATTTCTCCACTTGTACATCGGCCAGGAGGCGATCGCGGTCGGCACCGTTTCGCTCCGCGGGAAGGACGACCACTACATCACCGCCTACCGCAACCACGGCCACGGCCTCGCCGTCGGGATGTCGATGAACGAGTGCATGGCCGAGCTGCTCGGCAAATACACCGGCTGCTCGAAGGGCAAGGGCGGCTCGATGCACTTTTTCGCGCCGGACAAGAATTACTGGGGCGGCCACGGCATCGTCGGCGGCCAGACCCCGCTCGGAGCCGGCATCGCCTACGCCTTGAAATACCAGGGCAGGAAGGGCGCGTGCCTCTGTTTCCTGGGCGACGGCGCGGTCAACCAGGGCGCGTTCGCCGAGGCGCTCAACCTCGCCTCGCTCTGGTCGCTGCCGGTGGTGTTCGTGATCGAGAACAACGGCTACTCGATGGGCACCTCCCTCGCCCGCTCCTCCGCCGCCGTTCCCCTCGCGCGGCGGGCCGAGGGTTACGACATGGATTGGGATGTCCTCAACGGCGCCGACATCTACGAGGTTCGCGCCAAGACCTGGGAGGCGATGCAGCGCGCGCACGAAAAATCCCGCCCCACCCTGCTCGAGATGGACACCTACCGCTACCGCGGGCACTCCATGTCCGACCCGGAGAAGTATCGCGACAAGGCCGAGGTCGAGGACTACAAGAAGAACCACGATCCGCTGAACCTCTTCCAGGCCGACCTCATCGCGGACGGCACGATCGACGAGGCCGGCGTCGAGAAGATCTTCCAGGAGGCGCGCGACGAGGCCGAAGCCGCGGCGAAGTTCGCCAACGAGAGCCCGTTCCCCCCGGAGGAGGAGATTTTCCGCGACGTGTATTGGGAAGTGGACAACCCCGAGCAACGGACCTCGCAGGGCAAACTCTTCTTCAACGACTGACCCGCCGCGCCGCCGCGCGAATCTCAAATCTCAGATTTCAGATCTCAAATCGGACTTCACGTGCCTCTCATCACCTACCGCAAGGCCCTCAACGACGCGCTCGCCGAAGAGCTGCAGCGCGATGAAAACGTCGTCATCATCGGCGAGGAAGTCGCCGAATACAACGGCTCCTACAAGGTCACCGAGGGCCTCCTCGACAAGTTCGGCCCGAAGCGGATCGTCGACACGCCGATCAGCGAAGCCGGTTTCATCGGCCTCGGCATCGGCGCCTCGATGCTCGGCGTCCGGCCGGTCATGGAACTGATGTTCTGGTCGTTCGCCTACGTGGCCTTCGACCAGTTGATGAACAACGCCGCCAACATCCGCTACATGTCCGGCGGGTTGATCAAGTGCCCGATCGTCATCCGCGGCCCGGCCAACGGCGGCACGGCCGTCGGAGCCACGCACTCGCACACACCCGAGAATTTCATCGCCAACACGCCCGGCCTCAAGGTCGTGTGTCCCGCGACAGCCTACGACGCCAAGGGCCTGATGAAGGCCGCCATCCGCGACAACGATCCGGTGTACGTGATGGAAAACACCATCCTCTACAACGAGAAGTGGGAGGTGCCGGAGGAGGAATACGTCATCCCGCTCGGCAAGGCCGACATCAAGCGCGCGGGCACGGACATCTCGCTCATCGCCCACGGCCGCGCCACGATCAGCGCGTTGAAGGCGGCCGAAATTCTCCAGGCCGAGCACGACATCTCCGCCGAGGTGCTCGACCTCCGCTCCATCCGCCCGCTCGACGAGGACGCGATCCTCGAGACCGTGCGCAAGACGAACCGCGTCGTGCTCATCGAGGAGAACAAGCCGTTCTGCGGCGTCGATGCGCAGATCGCGTTTCTCATCCAGGAAAAAGCCTTCGACCACCTCGACGCGCCGGTCAAACGCGTCTCCGCCCTCGACACCCCGCAGGTTTATTCGATGCCCTTGGAAAAACTCCAGATCCCCGACGCCGCCCGCATCGTCCAGACCGCGCTGACGATCCTTTAGGCAAACAAGCCGCAGGCTATTCGCTTTTCAAACTGACCCCGACCACTGACTCCCGTCCCCTGACCATACATGGCGACCATCATCGAAATGCCCAAGCTCAGCGACACGATGTCGGTGGGCACCCTCGTCACCTGGCTCAAGAACGAAGGCGACACTGTCACCTCCGGCGACAAGATCGCCGAGATCGAGACCGACAAGGCCACGATGGAGATGGAGGTCTTCGATGAAGGCGTGGTGTTGAAACACTTCATCAGCGCGGGCGAGCAGGTCGCCGTCGGCGATCCGATCTGCGCGGTGGGCAAGAAGGGCGAAAAGGTGGACGCGCCCGAGAAGAAGAAGGAAAAGGCCGCGGAGAAAACCGACGGCGGGGAGAACGAAAAGGCGGAGGACGAAACGGACGAGGACGCCGAAAAGCCGGCCACGCCCCCGCCCCCCCAGGCGCCCGCCGCGAAGGAGGAAAAGGCCGCCGAGCCCGAGCCGGCAAAGACGGGCGAAGCGGGCGGCCGCATCCGGATTTCACCCCTCGCCCGCAAACTCGCGGACGAAAAAGGAATCGACATCTCCGATCTCGCCGGCAGCGGACCCGGCGGCCGCATCGTGAAGGCCGACGTCCTCGCCGCCGCGCAAAAACCGAGGCCGCCCGCCGCTCCCGCGACGAGTCCCGCGCCGGCCGCGCCCGCGAAAGGCAAGGCGCCAGCCGCGCCGTTCGTCGGCACCGCCGACACGCCGATCCAGGAAGGCAAGAGCGTTCAGGTCTCGAACATGCGCGCGACGATCGCCAAGCGCCTGCTCGAATCGAAGACCCAGATCCCGCACTTCTACCTCGAGGTCGAGATCGACGCCGGCCCGCTCATGACGCTGCGCCAGCAGGTCAACGCCGCCTTCGGCGAAGGCTCCAAGGTGAGCGTGAACGACTTCATCCTCAAGGCCTGCGCCCACGCCCTGCGCAAGGTGCCCGCCGCCAACACGTCGTGGGAGGGCAACGCCATCCGCCAGCACGCCGCGGCCAACGTCTCGTTTGCCGTCGCGATCGACGACGGCCTGATCACGCCGGTCGTCTTCGACGCGCACAAGAAATCGCTCTTCCAGATCAGCGTCGAAGCCCGCGCCCTCGCGATCAAGGCGAAGGCGAAGAAGCTCCAGCCCGCCGAGTTCACCGGCGGCACGTTCTGCGTCTCGAACCTCGGGATGTTCGGGATCGATCGTTTCTCCGCCATCATCAATCCGCCCAACGGCGCGATCCTCGCCGTCGGCGCGACGGTCAAGAAACCCGTCGTGAACGAGAAGGGCGAGATCGTGGTCGGACAGCGCATGTCCCTCACCCTCTCCTGCGATCACCGCGTGGTGGACGGAGCCATCGGCGCGCAATTCCTCGCCGCCCTGCGCGAGATCCTCGAGAAGCCCCTGCTCGTCCTCGGCTGATTCCCGTCGCTCACGCGGGCAGAGCCACGAAAACGTCGCGCGACACGCGCGGGACGCGCGCGGCCACCTTCTCAGCGACGGCGCTTCGCGATCCGATTCGCGAACGCCATGACGCCGGCCGGCGCCTGGCCGGCGCGCAAGAGGCGCGCCATCTCGTCCATGTAGGGCGCGACGTGATGGAAGAAGCGCTTGTAGGCGGCGCAGAGATAATTCAACCCCGGCTCGCCGTCCGGCGCGCGCAGGAAGCGGTGTTTCGGGCATTCCCCGTGACAGGCGAAGCGCACGTCGCACTCGCGGCACCAGCGCGGCAGCGTATCCGATTTGTCACGACCGAACTTCCGCTGGCGCGCCGAATCGACCATTTCACCGAGCGATTCATGCATCACGTTTCCAATCCGGTGGCCCGGATAGACATAGTGGTCGCAGGAGAAAACGTCGCCGTTGTGCTCGATCGCCAGGGCCGTGCCGCACGTCTCGGCGAACAGGCACAAACCCGGGGGCGCGCCCACCCAGTTGCCGAGGGTGACATCGAAGAGCTGCACGAAGACGCGGCCGACGTCCCGCCGGATCCACTCATCGAAGAGCGTGACGAGAAACTCGCCGTAATGCTCCGGCCGCAGGCTCCACGGCGTGATGCGCGTGGACTGGACCACATTCTCGTCCGCCACCGGCGGCTCCGCGAGCGCGAGACCCAGCGGGTTGTTCTCCGCGGGCACGCGCTCGACCAGCGGAATGAACTGCATGAACGGCGATCCCGCGCGCCTCAGAAACTGATAAACCTCGCGCGCATGGCGTGAGTTTTTGCGATTCACGACCGTGAGGGTGTTGAACTCGACCCGGTTGCGCTTCAGGCATTCGAGGCCCGCCATCACCCGATCGAACGTGGGCCTGCCGCCGCGATCGACACGGTAGGCGTCGTGCAGCTCGCGCGGGCCGTCGATGCTGATCCCGACGAGAAACGCGTGCTCGCGGAGGAAGCCGCCCCATGTGTCGTCGAGCAACGTCCCGTTTGTCTGCAGCGCGTTGGTGATCGGCCGGCCATCGGCGTAACGCCGCTGCAGTTCGATCACCTTTTGAAAATAGCCGACGCCGAGAAGCGTCGGCTCGCCGCCCTGCCACGCAAAGCCGACCTCGTTTCCCGGATGCGACGCGATGGTGTCGCAAATGTAGCGCTCGAGCACCTCGTCGCTCATCCGGAAATTGTGCGCCTCCGGATAGAGCTTCGTCTTCTCGAGGTAGAAACAATACGCGCAATCGAGATTGCAGACCGGCCCCATGGGCTTGGTCATGACGTGAAACGGAACGCTGGCCCGGGTCGGGGCGCGCGGGGACGCTGCGGACATGATCGTCTTTAAAAGACTCGAATCGCGACCCTGGCAAGGTGGACGCGAGCGTCCCCGCCCGTGCGAGCGACGCGGGCGACCACCTGTCGCTCAGCGATACCCGGGCAGGAAGGCCTTCTCCGCCTCGAACAGCTCGAGCGTCATCGCCTTGATCTGCGCGGGCGTGCAGACGGCCGCGGTCAGCGGATCGAGCATGAGCGCGTGCGCCGCCATCTCCACGCTGCGCTCGATCGCCGCCTGGGCGCCGAGATCGAAGACGCTCATGTTGCTCGCGCAGAGCGCCGCCATCTGCCGCGGCAGCGCGCCGCAACGCGTCGGCTGCACGCCGTTCCCGTCGATCAGGCAGGCGACTTCGACGCAGCCGTCGGCCGGCAGGTTGGTGATGAGTTGTCCGGCCCCGCCGTGGCTGTTCATCACATTCCCGTGGATGCGAAACGGCGCGTTCTTCTCCCGCGCCTCGATGATCCACGACGCGTATTCCCACGAGCGCTCCCGCTCCATCGACTCGCGCCCGGCCAGCATCGCGCGCCGCTGCGCGTCCTGCTCGTCGCGCCAGCGCGGCCAGTTGGAGGCGTAGAAACGCGAGCCGCCGTGATAGCCGAGCCGCAGCAGTTTCCGGCCCGCTTCGCTCTTGCGGTAATACGGAAGATACTCGGAAAGGTGCCCCGAACTCTCGGTGATGAAGGCGCCGAAGTGCAGGCACATGTCCTTGCGAATCAGCTCCTCCTGCCGGTAACGCACATCCGCCCGCGCGCCGTGCCTGTTGTCGGTCGCGTCCTGCGCGGCGAGGCCGTCGTCGTATTCGCGGATGCCCGCGGCGATGTCGCGCGCGAACTGTTCGCGCAATCGCGGATAAAGATCGCGGCCGCGATGCTCGAGTTTCGTGAACCACGCGAGGTGGTTGATGCCGGCGCATTGCCAGTCCATTTCCGCGATCGGCACTCCGGCAAGGTCGGCCAGCAACTGACTCGTGCCCTGCACGGAGTGACACAACCCGACCACGCGCATCGACGACATCCGCCCGGCGGCGAGGCACATCATCGCCATCGGGTTGGTGTAATTGAGCACGAGCGCGCGCGGGCAGAGTTCCTCGCAATCGCGCAACACATCGAGCCACACCGGAATCGTCCGCAGCGCCTTGAACAACCCGCCCGGGCCGATCGTGTCGCCGATGCACTGATCGACGCCGTAACGCAGCGGGATGTCGTTGTCGAACTCCACGCACTCGCGGCCGCTGACCTCGATGCAATTGACGATATAGTCGGAGCCGGCGAGCGCCTCGCGCCGCTCGACCGAGGCCACGACCTTCCACCTCGCGTCCGCCGGCGCATGCGCGGCCACGAGCCTGCGGATCAACCGCGCCGAAAGCGACAGCCGCGCCGCGTCGATGTCGACGAGCGCGATCGTGCCGCCGCGATTGCCGGGGGCGCGGACGAGATCGTTGACGAGGTTCGGCGCGAAGAAACTGCCGGCGCCGAGAAAGGTCAGCTTGATCGATCGGTCGAAACGACCTTGGAGGCCGCGTTGGGCGGCGTTCCGCGTGTGGGCGGCGTGTCCGGAGCCGCGGGCAGTCTGGCGTTTGCTCATGGGAAGTGGAATAAAGGGGCAATGCGGAGGAGCGCGGCGATCATCGACCGGAGCGCGCGAGGTGAAGATCCCAATATATTGATTCCGACCGTGCATTTTGTGACAAGTCCATCGTGACCGAATCCACCTTTGCCCGCGTGCTCGGCGCCGCCGAAGAGCGGCGCGTCGATCGTTCCTACTTCTACGACAACAGCCGGCGCGGCGGCATCGACACCCTCGTCGTGCAACGAACGCTCTCGGGCGCGGGCTTCTTCGAAAACGCGCAGGGCCGGCAGCTCGTTTTGCCCGGGCGCGCGATGTTGTTCACGCACCGCGAGCGCTCGCGCTATGGCTATCCGCCGGAAGCCACGGCGCCGTATCGCCTGCGCTTTCTCGGCTTCCCGCCGACGCCGGCGCTGCGCTCGATCTTCGACCGGTTGCGCCAGGATTTCGGCGCGGTGGTCAACCTGCCGGAAGGATCGGCCGCGGCGCAGCATTTCGACGAGGCGCTGGAACGCTTTCGCAAGCGGACGTTCGAGGACGCCTGGCAGGAATCGGAGCTGCTCTTCCGCATGCTCATCGCCCTCTATCGCGAGCAGGTGTCCGCCACGCGGATACACGATCCGATCGAGTACGGCTCCCACTACCTGCGCAACCGCTTCCGCTCGCCGGTCAACCTGAAGCAGGTGGCGGCGGCGTGCGGCGTGAGCCGCGAGCACTTCATCCGGGCGTTTCACATCCGCTACGGCGAGCCGCCGGGCGCGGTGCTGCGGCGGCTCCGGCTCGAGCACGCGCGCGCCATGCTCGACGCGACCTCGCTCCCGGTCGAGGAGATCGCGCTCGCCAGCGGCTTCGCCAGCTTGAACACCTTCGGCCGCGCCTTCCGCGCCCGCTACGGACAAAGCCCCGGCCGCCAGCGGCGCCGGTGAGGAATCCTGGTGCGGTGTTCGCAAAATCGTTGGTCCTGAAAGCGGCGATAAATCGCCGCTTTTAGTCGCATCCGCGCGCCTCTCGCACACACACGCCCGAATTGCCCACGCAATATCGCGAACACTACTCCAGTCGCTTGCTACGGCCGCCTGATCAGATCGAGGCCGGGAAGCGGCCCGCCTGGAAACTGCTGTATCCGCGCGCCGGATACGAGATCGCCGAGATCGACGACGGCGAAGCCGATGGCCTCGAGCACGCCGGCGTATTCCTTTTTCGCGCCGGCGTCGTCGCCCGACATGAAGAGCACGCGGCGTCCGCCCTCGACGCGCGGATCGGCGGCGAGAATCTCGGGCGGGAGCGTGTTGCCCGCCTTGACCACGCGCGCGCCGGGAACGAGTTCGGCGAAAACCTCGCTCGAGGCCCGGCCGCCCAGGTCGGCGGGCGAGAACTCCGGCATGAGGATCGGATTGGTCGCGTCGACGACGATGCGTCCGTTCCAAGGCGGCAGGCCGCCGAGCGCGTCGGGAAGCTGTTTCCATGTCACGGCCACCACCACGATGTCGCAAGCCGCGGCGTCCTTCACCCACCCCGCCGAGGCGCGGGAACCGAGTTCGCGAACCCGCGCCGCCAGCGATTCCGGCCCGCGGCTGTTGCTGAGGACGACTTCGAAGCCGGCCTCGATGAACTGACGCGCGTGCGCCGTGCCAATGCCGCCCGCGCCGATGATCCCGATTTTCATATCCGATTGCCTCCGCTTCGAACGAACCAAGAGATCACAACCGCGCCGGGCCGCAACTTCAGGGAATCCGATCTTTGTCACAGAGCGCGAAGCGGAGGACACAGAGCCATGCATCGCTCTCCGTGATTCTTAAAAGTGATGCGCCCAGCCAAGCAGCGCCTCGAGAGCTTGTATCCCATGATACTTCGAGAACTGTTCGCGAGTGGGTCGAAGGGGCCATTTGGGCCGCAGGCGGCGGCGATCGCTTGCCAAACCCATCACCAACACCAGTCTCTCACGCTCATGACGAGGCTCGCCGAGATCCAATCCGCGATCATGCAGCTCCCACCAGAAGACCGCGCGGAGTTGCGAGACTGGGTGCTCGACAAGATTCCGTTCGAGTTCGATGCGGCCGTGGAAGAAGATTGGGCCGAAGAAACGAAGCGCCGGCTCGAGGATCTCGACAGTGGCAGGGTCAAAGGAGTCCCCGCTGAGCACGTGTTTGCCCGCGCCCGCAAGATCCTCGGCGAGTGAAACCGTGCGTCTTCCATCCGGAAGCGGACGAAGAGTTTGCCGCGGCGATCGCGGATTACGCGCAAAAGAGACCCGGACTCGGCCAGCGATTCTACGAGGAAGTCCTGCGGCTCAGCCTGGAGATCGCAGAATCGCCGCATCGCTTCCCTCCGTGGCGACATGGCGCCACGCCGTCATTTCCGACAGACTTTCCCTTACGCTCTGATCTACGTCGAACGATCGGACCGTGTCCTCATTCTCGCGGTTGCTCATTTCAAACGCCGCCCTGACTACTGGCGCAACCGGATCGCTCCCGGCTGAGTTGCCTCCCCTCTGCCTTGTCGGCGCGCCCTTTCAGCGTCGCTTTCCCCGGCCCTTCGCGCGGGCGTAGCCGCGCGGGCGCGAACGTCCCGCGCCGGCGGGCTGGCGGAAGTCGCCCGACTTGAGCGCGTTCACCTGGTCGCGCAGAAGCGCGGCGCGCTCGAATTCAAGCGCGTTGGCCGCCTCCTGCATCTCATCCTCCAATTGCGCGATGACCGCCGCCACGTCCTCGTCGCCCACCGCCTCCGCCACGGCGGCGGCGTCCTTTTCGCGGTCGTGGTCGGCCATGTGCAAACTGGCCTGCACGCCGCGCTTCACGCTGCGCGGCGTGATGCCGTGCCCGGCGTTGTAGGCCATCTGTTTCTCGCGGCGGTAGTTGGTGACGTCGATGGTGTCGCGGATCGAGTCGGTGATGGTGTCCGCGTAGAAGATGACGCGCCCCTTCTCGTGGCGAGCGGCCCGGCCCGAGGTCTGGATGAGGCTGGTGCGGCTGCGGAGAAATCCCTCCTTGTCCGCGTCGAGCACGGCGACGAGCGCGACCTCCGGCAGGTCGAGCCCCTCGCGCAGGAGATTGATGCCGATGAGCACGTCGAACTCGCCCAGGCGCAGGCGGCGCAGGATCTCGACGCGCTCGATCGCGTCGATGTCGGAGTGCAGGTATTCGACGCGGATGCCGGCGTCGCGCACATAGGCGGTGAGGTCTTCCGAGAGGCGTTTGGTCAGCGTCGTGACGAGCACGCGCTCACCCGCGGCGACGGCGCGATTGATCTCGCCGATGAGATCCTCGACCTGCCCCCGCGTGGGACGCAGCGTGATCTCCGGATCGAGCAGGCCCGTCGGCCGGATCACCTGCTCCGCGACGACGGCGGACTGGTTTATCTCGTAGGCCGACGGCGTGGCGGAAACGAACAGCGTCTGGCCCGTGAGTTTTCGAAACTCGTCCGAGTTGAGCGGACGGTTGTCGAGCGCCGACGGGAGCCGGAAACCGAAGTTGACCAGCGTCTCCTTGCGCGAGCGATCGCCCGCGTACATCCCGCCGATCTGCGGCACGGTCACGTGGCTCTCGTCGATCATGAGGATGAAATCCTTCGGAAAGAAATCGATGAGGCAGAACGGACGATCGCCCGGGTTGCGCCCGGAAAGATGGCGCGAGTAGTTCTCGATCCCGCTGCAGAAACCGAGTTCCTGCATCATCTCGAGATCGTAGTTCGTGCGCATCGCGATGCGTTGCGCCTCGAGCAGCGCGCCTTTTTTCTCGAAATAATCGATGCGCTCGGCCAGCTCGGACTTGATCGCGCCGACGGCGAGATCGAGTTTGTCCTTGGGCGTGACGAACTGGTTCGCCGGATAAAGGTGGAAGCGGTCGAGCGGCCGGCCCATTTCGCCCGTGAGCGGATCGAACTCGCGCAGGCTCTCGACCGTGTCGCCCCAGAATTCGACGCGCAGGCCCGTCTCGAGATACGCCGGCATGACATCGACCACATCGCCGCGCACGCGAAACCGTCCGCGCGCGAGCGCCACGTCGTTTCGATCGTAAAGGTTCTCGACCAGCCGGGTGAGAAACGCGTCGCGCGCGAGCGTCATCCCGACTTCGAGCGGGATCATCATGGCGAGAAAATCCTCCGGCGAGCCGAGGCCGTAGATGCACGACACGCTCGCGACCACGATGACGTCGCGCCGGCTGATGAGCGAACTCGTGGCCGAGATGCGGAGACGGTCGATCTCGTCGTTGATCGAGGAATCCTTCTCAATGAACGTGTCCGTCTGCGGCACGTAAGCCTCGGGCTGGTAGTAGTCGTAGTAACTGACGAAATACTCGACCGCGTTCTCCGGGAAGAACCCCTTGAACTCCGAGTAAAGCTGCGCGGCGAGGGTCTTGTTGTGCGAGATGATCAACACGGGCCGCTCGCAGCGCGCGATGACGTTCGCCATCGTGTAGGTCTTGCCCGAGCCGGTGACGCCGAGGAGCGTCTGCCAGCGATTGCCGGCGTTGATCGACTGGACGAGCTTCTCGATCGCCTGCGGCTGGTCGCCGGTCGGCTCGTAGTCGGCCTCGAGTTTGAAAAGCATGTCGGAGAGACGAAGTCAGGGCGAGCCCGGGCAAAGAGAAGAATAGCCGCAAAAAAGCTCGGAAGGCGCCCAGAAGCAGTTCTGCATTTCGCGATTCCTGCGCGTTTTTGTGGCTGTGAAAGTGAACGGGAATCAACCGATGAGCGTCACGAGGTCAACCAACGCCAGTTCGTCGAGTCGATCGACGATCCGGTGCGCGCCGCTCGTCGCGAGAATGTCGCGGGTGTTTGTCGTCGTCACGGCCACAACTTTCGCGCCGGCCGCGAGGCCCGAGTCGATGCCCATGAGCGCGTCCTCGAAAACGATGCACCGCGCCGGCGTCCGCCCGATCTTCGCCGCGGCGGTCAGGTACGGCTCCGGGTGCGGCTTGCCATGCGAGACATCCTCGGCCGTGACGATCGCCGTGAAAAACTCCTCCAGCCCCATCTTCGCGAGCGAGAGGTCGATGTTCTCACGATGCGTGGACGATGCGATCGCGCACGGCATGCCGGCGTCGCGCAGGCGCTCGAGAAACTCGCGCACGCCCGGCAGCGGCTCGATGCCGCGCTCGCCGACGATCTCGCGATACAACGCCTCCTTGCGCAACGACAGCCGGCGCACCTCCTCGGAGTCCGTCGCCCAGGCGAGCAGTTTCGGAATGATGACTTCGTTCTTCATTCCGAAGCCTTTCTTGAAGTGATCCGGCGGCAGCGCGCGACGCTCCTCGACCGCGAGCCGCTCCCAGCTCGCCTCGTGGTGAGCCGAGGAGTCGATGATCACACCATCCCAATCGAAAAGAGCGCCAATCTCCATGCGCGCATGCTCGACCCGGCCACTTCAACCGGCAAAGACAAAGCCGCTCCGGCCGGCAACAAATCACTCTGCAAAGCGCAGCGCCCGCGCTTCGGACGCGGCGCAGGTTGCACGGATCTCTAACAGAAATCCATCGGCCCGCGGACGCGTTTTGCCGGTGTTTCCCGAGGGAGAGCGCGATCGAAATCAGGATTCCGGCACGCGCGATGCACAATCCTTCGCAGCACAATCGCGGACGGGCTCCGGCTCTTCCGCGGCGCGCAAAAACTGCAACGACTTTCAGCCATCAACTTCTGCTCCACAGCGTGATTAACATTCGCAAATGCCGCCAAAGCAGATACTCTTCTCTTCGACATGAGTGGAGACGCGAAGCCGCTTCGCAGATCTCCCGCCTCTGATTACTTTCGGCTCCGGGCGCCAACTCCACGGTCATAGGTTGGCAAGCTGATGTCCGCTGTTGGCGCCCGGTTCCACTTTAAAGGCGCGGGAATTCCCGCGCCTTCCCGAAAGTGACCGCTGAGGGGTGACGGATCATGGAGCGGAAAAAGCGCGGCCCGGTTCCATTGATTCGAAAAAAAGCGGGAACTATTTTTCGCGCTTCGTTTGCGACAACGACGGCTCAGAGCCCGAAGACTTTCAACAGCGAGCCCCAGAACGACTCCCAGAAACGCCGCACGCTCGCGCCAGGCGCGCCGGTCGGAATCTCCTGGCAGAGGAATGTCCCGCGGCCCTGAAAGATGTCGTCGAAGAGCGGATTCCGTTTGCGGTAATACGACCAGAAGGTCTCGGCGCGCACGGATCGATACGCCAGGTCCGGCGTGAAGCCGATGGTGGAATCCTGATTGGTGCGGCGCCCGCGCGGCGTCGCCACCGTCGCTCCGCCGGCGAGCGACTCCGCGCGGATGCCGCGGCTCCCGGCCACGACCAGCCGGCACGGCCCGCGAAACTCGAAGTAGCGGAACTGCAGCGTGACCCACGCCTGCAGGTGAAACAGCCGCCAGTAACGCGTCACCCGCAGGCGGCCGCCGGCCGGCAGGATGAGCCCGGCGAGAAAACTCGGGCGCAACACCAGCCCCGAGCCCTCGGGGATGCTCACCACGCTCAGCTCGATCGCCGTGTCGTCCTGGGTGGAGACGGTCGCCACCGCCGCGCCCTCCGCTTCGGCGTTGGTCAGTTCCACCAGTTCGATCAGACCCGTCGCCGCGCACGTGAGCGGAATGCTCCAATCGAGCACGAAGCGGGTTTTCCGTTTCAACGATTCATCCGAAGCCTGCAAGAAACGCTCGCGCACGAACAGGCTCTCCCCCGGCGCGAGATTCACGCCTTCGGACACGCGGCTGCGCGTGACCTCGATCTCCGGAAGCTCCTCCCTGCGCAAACGGATCGGACGAGAGCGCGCGACCAGCGGCGCCAGGCCGTAAAAGGCCGCGACGCTCCACAACGTCGGCCCGAAAAAATAGGCGCCGAGGGCGACGAGCAGCGGCCAGCGATAGGTGGCCCAAGCGCGGCGCGTGTATTGGACAACCGGAGACGCGTGCAGCTCGAGCTTCTCGATCTCGTGGCGCGTGCGCTCGAGTTCGGCCCGCGCGGAATCGCGCCCGCCGGTGATCGCCTCCAGGCGTTCGCCGAGCGAGGCCAGCGCCGCGACCGCCTCCTCGCGCGTGGTCGCCGCGTTCCGTTTCTTTTTCTCGAGTTCCTCCTCGTTCACGGTCGCCCCGAACATCCAGTCCCAAAACGAGTTCATCGCCTCGAAACTCTCGATCAACCGGCGCGCGACTTCCGCCCGGTCGCGCTGTTTCTGGATCTCGGCGCGGACTTCCTCCATCTGCGCCTCGAACGCCGCCGCCGTTTCCTCGAGGCGCGCGGTCTGGCTTTTCAAACGCTCCACGACCTCGGCCCGCTCCGCCTCGGTGCGGAGGTTTTCCCGCAGATAAAGATAGAGGCCGCCCGCGAGGAGGCCGGCCACCACGACGAGAAGCGCCACGCCGCATTTGCGCAGCAGCCACAGGCCGATTTGCACGAGTATCGTCATGGATTCCGCAGAGCGCGCGCAGTGTTTGCGAGTCGTTCCCCAAATGCAATTGGCTACGACGCGCGCCCCGATACCGTCGATGGCATGAGCGGACAAAATACTCCCCGCCAGCGCTCGACCCTCTCCACGCTTTACGACTCCGATGTGTTTCGCATGGCCTGCCGGCAATTCGACCTGGCGGCCGACGCCGTGAATCTCCCGGAGCCCGTGCGCGAGCGCACGAAATATCCCAAACGCTGCCTCACCGTGATCTTCCCGGTCCGTCGCGACGATGGCTCGGTCCAGGTCTTTGAAGGCTACCGCGTGCAGCATCACCTTTCCCTCGGCCCGACGAAGGGCGGGCTGCGTTTCCACCCGAAGGTGAACATCGGCGAGGTCGCCGCGCTCGCCATGTGGATGAGCTGGAAATGCGCGCTCGTCGGCCTGCCCTACGGCGGAGCCAAGGGCGGCGTCGCCGTCGATCCGCACAGCCTTTCCCCGCGCGAACTCGAGAATCTCTCACGCCGCTACATGCAGGAGATGATTCCCTTCATCGGACCGAACGTCGATGTGATGGCCCCGGACGTCGGCACGAACGAGCAGGTCATGGCGTGGATGATGGACACCTATTCCATCCAGGTCGGCAACTCCGTGCCCGCGATCGTGACCGGAAAACCGCTCTCCGTCGGAGGCTCCGAGGGCCGCCGCGAGGCCACCGGCCGCGGAGTCGCCCACATGGCGAAGACGTATCTCGGGCTGCTCGGCATCGCCCCGCGCGACGCGACGGTCGTGGTGCAGGGCTTCGGCAACGTCGGAGCCGAGGCCGCGCTCGCCATGACCGAATACGGCGCAAAAATCATCGCGATCGGCGACGTCACCGGCGGTTGGCACCGCGCCGATGGCATCGACGTCGCCCGCGCGATCGACTACCAGCGGCGCAATCGCACGCTCCACGGTTGGGATGGCGGCGAGCCGATTTCCAACGAGCAACTGCTCGAGCTGCCCTGCACGGTCCTCATCCCGGCCGCCCTGGAGCGCGTCATCACGGAGGAAAACGCGCCGCGGCTGCGCTGCCGCATCCTCGCCGAGGCGGCGAACGGGCCGACGACCAACGGAGCCGACCGCATCCTCGCGGACCGCGGCGACATCGAGGTCATCCCCGACATCCTGTGCAACGCCGGCGGCGTGATCGTTTCCTACTTCGAATGGATCCAGGATCTCCAGAGCACCTACTGGGGCCGGGCCGAGGTCCTGCGCAAACTCGAGGAAATCCTCGATCGCGCGCAACAAGTCGTCGAGAAGCAGAAATCCCGCTTCGGCCTCACCCGCCGCCTCGCCGCGCTGACCCTCGGCATCGGCCGCGTCGCCGAAGCCAAGGCCGCCCGCGGACTGTTCCCGTAAGAAGAGATCGAACCGCAAAAAAACGAAGAAGCCCCGGAGCCATTTTTTTGTAACGTACGCGACAAATAAACGGCCTTCCCGGCGGACGGGTCAGAAAGGCAGCGCCATGTAGGCCAGGCCCATGATGACCGTCGGGACGAGCGCGCCGAGCGCGAGCTTCAGCGGCGAGACGCCGCCCTCGAAGTAGGATTGCAGGATCGACTGGCCGGCGGGATTCGGCGCGTTCGCGATGACGGTGAGCCCGCCGCCAGTGACCGCTCCGGCGACGACGGCGTATTTCATGCCGTCCGAAAAGTCCGGCACGAGCGAGGCGAGATAGGTGATCGCGGCGTTGTCGTTGAATGCCGTCAGCACCGTCGCGCCGAGCATGAGCGGCAGCTCGTTCAGGCTGCCCAGGACGGGCGCGATCCACCAGGCCTGAAGCCCGCCGTGAATGACGAGGCCGGCGAGGAAAAAGCCAACCATCAGCGCCGGCTTGAGGCGGATGGTGTCCTGATGGTGAAAAGTCGTCTCGACGAACGCCATGAAGAACAGGTAGCCGCCGATGAAGAGCGCCGGGTAGTGCGCGAAGTAAACCGTCCACGCCATGAAAAACAGGTGCACCGCCGTGATCCAGACCGGGACCGGCCAGTCCTGCTGCGCCCACGGGGAGGCCTTCCGGCCGTCCTCCTTCGATCGCGGCGTGGGCGCTTTGTTCGCGAGCGCCTTCAGTTCACTTCGAAACACGAGGAAGTAGAGCGAGGTGGAGACGAGGATTCCGATGAGCGTCTTCCATCCGTAGTGCTCCAGCATGAAGAGAATGTCCCAGCCCCACTTGCCCGCGACCATGAGCACGGGAGGAGCGGCGAAGTGCGTGAGCGTGCCGCCGACCGAGATGCTCACGAAGAGCAGCCCGATGGTGCCGTACTTCAGTTTGTTGCTCGGCTGGAGGTCGTAGAAACGCGAGGCGAGAAGGAGCGCGGAAATCGTCATCGCCGCGGGCTCGGTGATGAACGAGCCGAGAATCGGACCGAGCGAAAGGATCGAAAACCACCAGGCAGCGGGAGTGCCTCCGCCGAGGCCGGCGACCTTCGCCATCATCTGCTCGGCGAGTTTCATCACCGGCCGGGTCGCCGCCATGCTCATGATGATGACGACAAACATCGGCTCGGTGTAGTTGACCCCCTCGCTCAGGTAGTGCTTGGCCACGTCGAGCCCTTGCGTGACGACGATGCCGATCGCGAGCGGCGCGACCCACAAGCCGAAGATCGCCTCCACCTCGCCGAGAAAGAGGAAAACCTCGGCCTTGAAACTGACCGCGTTCTCCTGCACGGGCCTGCCCTCGAGCGCCGCGCGTTCCTTCAGCTTCTCCATCCGGCGCCGGTGCTCGTCGTGGTATTTGTGCGCGAGCTTGCGAAAGAATCCGGCGGCAAACGTGTGCAGGACCGCCATCGCGAAAAGAGCCGTGGCAAAGAGATTGAACGGCGTGACGCGCGCCCGATGCGCCAGCACCTGGAAAAGCGACAGGCCGCTCTCGTCGCCGTAGGCATCCAGCGGCATGGGAAACGCCACCTCGGGCGCGGGCGCGTGCCCGCCTCCCGCCGCGGCGCTCGCGGCATTGAGCGCCAGCACGGCCAGAGCCAGACCAAGGATGAGAATTCTCAAAGGAAAGTTTCGAGTCATTGCGGGAATCAGGGGCCGGGAGACAGGAGACGGGCGACAGGCGACAGGAGACAAGATCAGAGTCTGTCTCCTGACGTCTGACACCTGCCCCCTGACACTCGTCCTCCTTGCCATCGCCGGGGGACTGTGCTGCGTTCGCGCCTCTATGCGCATCCGTTCCTACCGCGCCCTTCGGCCCGTTCCGTCACTCGCCCAAACCATCGGCTCGCTGCCTTACGACGTCGTCTCGACCGCCGAGGCGCGCGTCCTCGCCGAGGGCAACCCGTCGAGCATGCTCCGGGTCGTTCGCGCCGACCTCGAGTTTCCCGACGGGACCGATCCCTACTCGGAGCCGGTTTATGCCCGCGCCAAGGCCAACTTCGACAAGCTCGTCGCCGACAAACATCTCGAGCGCGAAAACGAGCCCGCGCTCTACCTCTACCGGCAACAGATGGGCGCGCACACGCAGACCGGACTCGCCGCGCTCTGCCACGTGGACGACTACGACGCCGGCTTGATCAAGAAACACGAGAAAACCCGCCGCGACAAAGAGGACGACCGCACGAAACTCACCGGCCTCCTCGCCGCGAATCCCGGGCCCGTGTTTCTCACCTATCGCGACCAGGCGGAAATTGACGCGCTCGTCGCCAATCTCACGACCACGCCGCCGTTCTTCGACTTCACCGCGCCGGACGGCATCCGGCACATCGTCTGGCGCGTGCTCGAGCCGCGGGCGCTGGTCGAGGCCTTCGGCGTCGTCCCCGCCGTCTATGTCGCCGACGGCCATCACCGCGCCGCCAGCGCCGCCCGGGTCGCGCGCGAGCGGCGCGACGCCAATCCCGCGCACACCGGCGAGGAGGACTATAACTGGTTTCTCACCGTCCTCTTTCCCGCCTCGCAGCTTCGCATCCTGCCCTACAACCGCCTCGTGGCCGATCTCGGCGGCCTGAGCGAGGACGACCTCCTCGCGAAGCTCGCCGCCATCGGGCAGGTCTCCGACACCGACGCGCCCGCGCCCGATGCGCCGGGCAGCGTTTCCTTCTACCTCGGCGGAACATGGCGCCGCCTCGCCCTCGCCGCCCCGGCGGATTCCGATCCGGTTTCCCGGCTCGACGTGAGCCTGTTGCAGGATCAAGTCCTCGCGCCGCTCCTCGGCATCGACGACCCGCGCGCCAACAAGCGCATCGATTTCGCCGGCGGCATCCGCGGCACGAAATATCTGGAGGACGAAGTGAACGCCGGCCGCGCCGCGATCGCGTTTTCCCTGTATCCGGTTACGATCGACCAGCTCATGGACATCGCCGACGCCGGCCAGATCATGCCTCCGAAAAGCACGTGGTTCGAGCCGAAGCTCCGTTCCGGCCTCTTCATGCACACCTTCTGAGATCGTCGCCGGGTTGAACCACGAATAGACACGCATGAGAGACGCGCGGGAGAGCCGGATGCGGAAGCGGTCGCACGAGAGCGCCGTAAAACTCGTCGGCGCCAATCGCGCCGCTTCCTCTGAATTCGTGTCCGTGGTCCGGCCGGCTTCGCGCCCGGTCCCGTCGCCGCGCCCACAACGCGTCCATTCGTGGCTTCTCCTCTGCGCCGCGGGCCTCCTCGCGGGTTGCGCCACTGCCACGGTGCGGACGATTCCGCCGGCGCGCGTCTATGTGGAGGCGATTCGCAACGATCCCGCGCCCGGCGCGCGCTTCGGCTATCACATCGTCAACGGCATGCCGCCCGGTTCCGACGAGGCCACTTACTACGAACTGGCGGCCGGTTACATCCGCACCGCGCTCTCCGCCAAGGGCATGTTCGAGGCGCCCGAGGGCACGAAGCCGGACATGATGATCGAGGTCGATTTCGGCATGGAGGCCCCGATGATCATCATGGGCGACTCCTACAACATCGGGTGGACCGGCGACAGATCCAGCGCCATCAGCGTGGACGAGATCATTTACGACAAATACCTCCGCATCACCGCGCGCGAGACGAAGGAGGACGCCGGCAACCGCCCGCCGCGCGAACTCTGGAGCATCTACGTCACCAACACCGACAAGCAGACGAATCTCCCCCGCTACGTCCTCCTCATGGTCTCCGCCGCCATGGACATGCTCGGCGAACGCTCCGCCAATCGCCGCACCCTCGTCCTCACGATCAAGGACGAGCGCGTCGTCTTCGTCGAAAAGGGCATGTGAGCCGGCCGCGCAGCGGCCGCGAAACCTATCGCGGCCGCGCCAGCCCGAGGCGTTTCATCATCGAGGCGAGTGTCGTCGGCCTGACGCGCAACAGCGCCGCGGCGCCATCGGGTCCGTAGATCTTCCAGTTTCTCCGCCGCAAGGCGCGCGCCACGATCTCGCGCTCGCGCACGGCGAGTTCGTCGAGCGTCGGATCCTCCGATTCGTCATGGTCCGGGCAGGTGGAGAGCGCGTGGTCGCCGCGGGCCTCGGCCGCGCGCCGGGGCAGTTCAAACTCGAGCCGTCCGCCACGCGCGAGGATCACGGCGCGTTCGATCACGTTCTGCAACTCGCGCACATTTCCAGGCCAGTCGTAACTCTGCAAACTGCGCAAGTCGGACTTCGTCAGCCGCGGCGGCGGCGCCACGGCCACGCGCGCCGATGCTTCGCGCAAGAAATGCTGCGCCAGCGCGGGGATGTCCTCCGCGCGCTCGCGCAACGCCGGCACGTCGATGGGAAAGACGCTGAGCCGATAATAAAGATCGAGCCGGAACCGGCCCGCGCGGGCCTCCGCGAGCAGATCGCGATTGGTTGCCGCGATGACGCGAACATCGACGGTCCGCGTCCGCTCGTCGCCGAGCCGTTCGAATTGCCCCTCCTGCAGCACCCGCAAGAGCTTGCTCTGCAGGTCGGGCGGGATCTCCCCGACCTCGTCGAGAAACAGCGTGCCGCCGTGCGCGAGTTCGAAGCGGCCGACGCGGTCCCTGATCGCGCTCGTGAACGCGCCCCGGACGTGGCCGAAGAATTCGCTCTCGAACAGCTCCTTGGGAATCGAGGCGCAGTTCACGCGCACGAGCGGGCGGTTCTTGCGCGCGCTCGTGTCGTGAATCGCGTGGGCGACGAGTTCCTTGCCCGTGCCGGATTCGCCCAGGATGAGGACGTTCGCCTCCGTCGGCGCGACAGTCGAGATTTGCGAGATCACTTTCCGCAGGGCCGGGCTCTCGCCGATGATCGAGCCAAAATGCTCGCGCGCCTCCGCCTGCAACGCGGCATTCTCCAGCTCGAGACACTTCTGCCGGTGGATGCAGCTCATCGCCATGATCGTGCCGCCGACCTCGCCGCGCTGGTTTCGATAAGGCGTCGCGCGCAGATGAACCCAGCCCATGAAACCGTCCTTGCGGCGCAGCTCGACCTCCGGAAAGTCGGGACACTCCCCGGATGATTCCGACACGCGCGGAGCCGTGCTCGTGAGGAGCAGCTCGCGCAGCCTCGACCCGAGCAACTCCCCGGGCGTGTATCCGGTGATCTCGGACACGACGCCGTTCGCGTAGAAGATGCGGTCGTCGGAATCCGTGATGATCACGCCCTCCGCGAGGCTTTCGAGGACGGTGCGATAGAAGGCCTCACGGCCACCGGAATCGGGGCTGGCGGCCGGACGGGAGAGAGGCCGCCCGGCGACCGGGAACGTCTGCGCGGATGATGTGGCCATGCGGCGTGACGAAGCGCGTTTCCGCGCGGGCCGCAACAACGATCGCTCGTTTTCCAGAACAACGAGAACGCGTTGACAACGAGGAATCGTTGCGCCGCGCGCGAGGCATCCGAACCCGTCGAATGGTCTTTATATTGTTCCGCATAAAGGCCTTCGGCAACGCGCCTTCGACATTTCCCCGCGTTGGCACGCGGCAAGCAAACGACGCCGGCGACAACATGAACACAGCCGCGCTCAGTGAAATCCAGCAAGTGGCCGGGCTCGATACGGTAATCGTACGAATAGTGCGCCCGTCGTTCCTCCGGCACGATCGGCGCCCTCCCGCGTCGGGCGCGCCTGTCCCAAAACCACGCGCTCGATCGTCAACAAGCCGGCCGCGACACACGCCATGAAACAAACCCGAATCCAACCCGCCGCATCCGGCGTATCCGCAACTCCACTACACCTTTCCTCCCCGGCGCCCCGCCCGCGCCGGGACCGCAACCGGGGACGCACTCTCATGAAAAACCGAAACTGGATTTCCGCCACGCTGCTGCTGCTCACCGTCGTGGGCGCGGGCGTTTTGCTCAGCGCCTGGAAAAGCGCCTCGAACAAGGAACGCGAGGCCGCGGCCGCGAATCAACCCGAGCCGATGGAGGCCGTCACCGTCGCCACGGCGATGGAGCGCGCGTATCGCGACACGAGCACCTCGATCGGCACGATCCTCGCGTTGCGCTCGATCGCGCTTCGCAACGAACTCGCGGGCACGGTGCGCGAGGTGAAGCTCGAGCCGGGAGCGACCGCCGAGGCCGGCGACGTCCTCGTCGCCCTCGATGTGTCCGTCGAGGAGGCGGAGCTGAAGGCGTTGCAGGCGCAGGCCACGCTCGCCGCCACGAACCTCGAGCGCATGCGGCGCCTCGTGCGCAACCGCGCCGCGCCCGAAGCCGAGGTCGAGCGCGCGGTCGCCGAGCGCGACGTCGCCCTCGCGCACATCGAGCGCACGAAGGCGATCATCGCGCGCAAGACGATCCGCGCGCCGTTTCGCTCGCGCGTCGGCCTCGCCGACGTGCATCCCGGCCAGTTTCTCGAATCGGGCACGGAATTGACGACCCTGCAGGGCATCGACGACGACGCCTACGTCGACTTCAACGTCGCGCAGCATCTCGCCGCCGGCCTGCGCCACGGCGACGTCGTCGAAATCGTCACGGCCTCGAGCGCGCAGCCGATCGAGGCACGCATCGTCGCGCTCGACGCGCGCATCGATCCCCTCACCCGCAATGCCGCGGCGCGCGCGCGCATCATCGATGCCGCCGCGGCTCCCCGTCCCGGCGCTTCCGTGCGCGTGCGCGTGCCCGCCGGACCCATGCACGCGGCGGTCGCGATTCCCGCGAGCGCCCTGCGGCGCGGCCCGGCCGGCGACGAGGTGTTTGTCATCGCCGAGGGCGCGGACGGCCGTCCGCGCGCCTTCACCCGCGCGGTGCGAAGCGGCCCGGGAAACGGCGAAGTGGCTCTGATCGAATCCGGCCTCGAACCCGGCGAGCAGGTCGCGGCCTCCGGCTCGTTCAAACTCCGCGAATCCGCCCTCGTCGCGATCGTGAACGAGGCCGGGGCAACCGCGAGCGCGAGCGCCGCGCGCTGATATATTCCCACCGTGGCAGCCGGGGCCGCGAGGCTGCCACAAACGACTGCAACTTATGCGCTCCTTTACAGATATATTCATCAAACACCCGGTGCTCGCCGTGGTGGTCAACCTCGTCATCGTCCTCGTGGGCTGGCGCGCGCTTTCGACCCTGCCGGTGCAACAGTACCCGCAGATCGAAAGCTCGTCCGTGATCATCACGACGGTTTACACCGGAGCCGGCGCCGAGACGGTGCGCGGCTTCCTCACCACGCCGATCGAGCGCGCGGTTTCCGCGATCAGCGGCGTGGACCACATCGAGTCCACCAGCCGCGCCGGCGTGAGCACGGTGACGGCGCGGTTGAAGCTCAACCACAGCAGCACGGCCGCGCTCGCCGAGGTCACCGCGCGGTTGCAACAAGTCCGCTCCGAGCTGCCCGCCGAAGCCGAGCCGCCGACGATCGAGGTGCAGCGCGCGGACCGTCCCTACGGCACGTTTTATATCAGTTTCAATTCGCGGGAGCGAAGCGTCCCCGCGCTCACGGACTGGCTCGCGCGCACGCTCCAGCCGCAGCTCTCGACGCTGCCGGGCGTGCAGCGCGTGACCTTCGAGGGCGCGCGGCCGATCGCGATGCGCGTGTGGATCGATCCGGACCGGCTCGCCGCGCTCAACCTCTCGCCCGGCGACGTGCACGAGGCGTTGCGCCGAAACAACTACCTCGCGGCCGTCGGCCAGACGAAGGGCGAGCTGGTGCAGGTCAACCTCCTCGCCAACACCGACCTGCGCTCGGCCGGGGAATTCGAAAACCTCATCGTGGCCGACCGGGACGGGGCGATCGTGCGCCTGAGCGACGTCGCGCGCGTCGAACTCGGCGCCGAGGAGGCGCAGATGATCGCCAAATACAACGAGCAGGAGGGCGTGTATCTCGGCATCTGGCCGCTCGTCGGCTCGAACGAGATCGAGGTCGCCGGAGCCCTGCGCGAGGAGATGGAGCGCATCCGCCCCACCCTGCCGAAGGACGTGGACATGCGCCTCGTCTGGGACGGCACGATGTTCATGCGCGACGCGCTCGAGGAGATCACGAAGACGCTGGTGGAAACCGTGCTCATCGTCGGCCTCGCGGTGTTTCTCTTCATGGGCTCCATCCGCACCGCGCTCGTCCCGCTCGTCGCCATGCCCGTGTCGCTCGTCGGCGCCGCGCTCGTGATGTATCTTTTGGGCTTCAGCCTGAATCTGCTCACGATCCTCGCCATCGTGCTCTCGGTCGGAATCGTCGTGGACGACGCGATCGTGGTGGTGGAAAACGTCGAGCGGCACGTGCGCCTCGGCAAGTCGCGCGTCCAGGCCGCGATCGACGGCACGCGCGAACTCGTCGGCCCGGTCATCGCGATGACGATAACCCTTGCGACGGTTTACACGCCGATCGCCTTTCAAGGCGGGTTGACGGGTTCGCTCTTTCGCGAGTTCGCCATCACGCTCGCCGCCGCGGTCGTGGTCTCGGGATTCGTCGCCGTGACGCTGTCGCCGGTGATGAGTTCGCGCTTCGTTCATCCCCGGGGCCGCGAGGGGCGGCTCACGTCGCTGATCAACCACGGGTTCGGCTTCGTGAGCCGCGCCTACGCGCGCCTGCTGGACGTCGCGCTCGGCATCCGCTGGGCGATCGTCGCGGCCGCGCTGCTCATCATGGCCGCGGCCTGGCCGCTCTACACGATGTCGCGCAAGGAACTCGCGCCCGTCGAGGATCAGAGCCACGTCAGCCTTTTCTTCGAGGCCGCGCCGGACTCGACGCTCGAGGCCGCGAATCGCGCGTCGCTCGAGGTGGCGCGCGCGATCAACGCCTTTCCCGAGGCGGAGTTCATGTGGTCGCTGACCGCGCCCTGGGGCGGGTTCGGCGGCATGGTCACGAAATACTGGAAGGAGCGCGGGCGCTCGACCGCGGAGATGTACGGCGAAATCTACGGCGCCGTTTCGCAGACGCCGGGGCTGCGCGTCTTCCCGCGGCTCGATCCGCCGCTGCCGACGCCGGGACAGTACGACGTGGAACTCGTGCTGCAGAGCGACGCGCCGCTCGAGCAGATGCGGCAGATCACGCAGGAGGTGCTCGACGCCGGCTGGGCGAGCGGGAAGTTCCTTTATGTCGATTCGGACCTGAAGATCGACCTGCCGGAAGCGCGCGTCGTGCTCGATCGCGAGCGCGTCGCCGATCTCGGCCTCGATCTCGCCGGAGTGGGACAGGAACTCGGCACGCTCCTCGGCGGCGCCTACGTGAACCGCTTCAACTATTTCGACCGCAGCTACAAGGTCATCCCACAGGTCGGCGACGCCGATCGCGCGTCCGCCGGATCCCTGCTCGATCTGAAAATCAAAACGCCGGACGGCCAGCTCGTGCCCGTGTCCAGTTTCACGAGCATCGAGACCAGCGTCGCGCCCCGCTCGCTCAACCGGTTTCAACAACGCAACGCCGTGCGCGTCTTCGGCGGCGCGCAACCGGGCGTGACGAAGGAGGAGGCGCTGACCGTTCTCGAGAACGCGGCGCGCGCGGCGGGCGGGACTGCCGTGCACCTCGACCACGCCGGCGAATCGCGCCAGATCCGGCACGAAGGCTCGGCGCTCACGGCCACGCTCGGGCTCGCGGTGATCTTGATCTATCTCGTCCTCGCGGCGCAGTTCCACAGCTTCCGCGATCCGCTCATCGTGCTGCTCGGCTCCGTGCCGCTCGCGATCTCCGGCGCGCTCGTCTTCAGCTTCCTCGATCTCACGACGGTGAACATTTATTCGCAGGTCGGCCTGATCACGCTGGTCGGGTTGATCGCGAAGAACGGCATCCTGATCGTCGAGTTCGCCAACACCCTGCAGGAGCGCGGCCTGAGCAAGATGGCCGCGTTGCGCGAAGCGTCGCTCACGCGCCTGCGGCCCGTGCTGATGACGTCGGCGGCCACGGTCTTCGGCCATTTCCCGCTCGTGCTCGTCTCCGGGCCGGGAGCCGAGGCGCGCAACAGCATCGGCATCGTCCTGGTCGCCGGGATGATCGTCGGCACGGTCTTCACCCTCTTCGTGGTGCCGGTGTTCTATTCGTTGATCGCCGCGCAACACAGCCCCGCCACCGAGCGCGACACGTCGGAGGACGCCGCGCCAGCGGTCGGCTCCGCACCACCCGCAGGGGAATACGCATGAACATGTCCAGATATCATCTCAACGCCCGCCAACCGCAAAACCGGTGGTCGCGCGCGTCCCGCGCGCGCTCCGCATCGCGCGCCGGCAGGCATTATGGAGCGACGATCTCCGCGCCGTCCGCGACGGGCCGGACGGAGCCGTTCCCTCCATTTTCCGACGGGAACCGCCTCCCCCTGGCCCAGCCCGGGAAGAAAGGGACTCTGCCGAGGACGCGCCGGCCCATCCTCGCCACGCTCGCCTTCACCGCTTCGAGCTTCCTCCTCGCCGGCTGCGTCACGGTCGGCCCGGACTACGAAGCCCCCGTCGCCACCGTCTCCGCCGAATGGACGGAAGCGGCCGACGCCGCGTTCGTCGCCAATCACCGCGAGAACGCCGCCTGGTGGCGCGAACTCGGCGATCCCCTGCTCGATCAGCTCATCGCCGACAGCCTCGATTACGGCCCCGACCTGCGCGAAGCTCTCGCGCGCCTGACCGAGGCGCGCGCCCTCCGCGGCATCGCGGGATCCGCGCGATTCCCCGCGCTCGACGGCGGGGTTGCCTATCAGCGCCGCGGCGAAAGCGAGCGCGCTCCGGCGGGCGCGCCCGCCGGCGACGCGCGCCTTTACTCCGCCGGCCTCGATGCCGCGTGGGAAGTGGATCTGTGGGGCCGCGTCCGCCGTTCGGTCGAGGCCGCGGAGGCCGAACTCGGCGCGGCGGCCGAGGATGTCCGCGCCGTCGCGCTCACGGTCGCCGCCGAGACCGCGCTCAATTACGTCGAGCTTCGGGCCTTTCAACGCCGCCTCGCCATCGCCCACAGGAATGTCGAGTTGCAGGAGCAAACCCTCGCCCTCGTCCAGGCGCGCTTCGATGCCGGCCTCGTCGGCGAGCGCGACCTCGCCCAGGCGGCGACGAACGTCGCCGTGACCCGCTCGCGGGCGCCCGCGCTGGAGATCGGCCGGCAGGCCGCGGAAAACCGGCTCGCCGTCCTCGTTGGCGTCCCGCCCGGACGCCTTCCGGGCGCGCTCGATCGCTCGACCGCCATTCCCGTGCCTCCCGTGACCGTCGCCGTCGGGCTGCCCGCCGGCCTCATCCGCAACCGCCCCGACATCCGGCGCGCGGAACGCCTTGTCGCCGCGGAACACGCGCGCATCGGCGTGGCCGCGGGCGACCTCTATCCGCGCCTCGCCCTTTCCGGTTCGCTCGGCCTCGCGGCGGACGACGCCTCGGATCTATTCAAAAGCGGCAGCGAGTTCTTCGGCGTCGGCCCGTCGATCCGCTGGAATCTCTTCGACCGCTCCGCCCTGCGCGACCGGGTCGCCGCGCAGGACGCCCGGGCGGAGCAGGCGCTCGTCCGCTGGGAGCGCGCCGTTCTCGGGGCGCTCGAGGAGGCGGAAACGGCCATGACCGCCTTCGTGCGCAAGCAGGTCCGCCGCGACGCGCTGCGGGAGGCCGCCACACAGGCCCGCCGCGCGGTCGAGCTGGCGCAGTTTGAATACAACGAGGGCCTCTCCGACTTCCAGGCCGTCCTCGACTCCGAACGCGCCCTCGCCCAGCTCGAGGACGAACTCGTCCAAACCGACGCCGCCATCACGACGCACTATATCGTCCTGCAGAAGGCGCTGGGCGACGGTTGACGAGATCAGGAAGGATGGAGCCCGCGCCGGCCACGGGCATCCGGTGATTTCACCCGAAAAATCGGGCCGTCCTTCGGAGCGCGCGGCTCGCCAAAGCCGTGGTCATGTGTCAGGATCCCGGCCTGCCATGAATCACCTGCGCCTCCTTCCCGCTCTCGCCCCGGTCCTTTTCACTTCAGCCCTCCTCGCGTCGAGCCTCGCGGCGGCGCGGGAACCCGCGTCCGCCTCGCCGATGATCGGCGCCTGGCGGATCGACGGCGAAACCGAGCGCGTGATGATCATCACGCCGAACTACTGGACGCAGGCGATCTATCAACGCGCGCAGCCGGAGTTTCAGCGCACGTTTGGCGGCTCTTATTCCGTGGCAGGAAAACGGGCCGAAGGCCGCATCGAGTTCGACTCGGCCGAGCCGGAGCGCGTCGGAGAGCTTTTCAGCGTCGAAACCCGGGCCGGCGACCGCGCGCTGACGCTGCTCCACGGCAACGGAAACGAGGAGGTCTGGACGCGCCTCGACGAAGCGGACAGCCCGCTCGCGGGGACATGGCGGATCACCGGGCGCCACGTGAATGGCGACTTCAGGGAGATGCCGTTGCGCGCGCGGCGCACGCTGAAGATCCTTTCGGGCACGCGCTTCCAGTGGATCGCCATGAACATCGAAACAGGCGAGTTTTCCGGAACCGGCGGCGGCTCCTACACCTTTCGCGACGGAAAATATATCGAACACATCGAGTTCTTCTCGCGCGACAACAGCCGGGTGGGCGCGGCGCTCGAGTTCGACGGCGAAGTGGAAGGCGACAACTGGCAGCACCGCGGCCTCAGCTCCCGTGGCGATCCGATCCATGAAGTCTGGACGCGGTTCGAACCGGAAAAGCGGCAAGGGACGGAGCAGGCTTCAGGGCATTGAAGCAACCCAGCCCTTTCCCCACGCGCGTGAACACGCGAGCCTTCGCCCTTGTCGGATTCGCCCTGTGCCCGACGCTTGCCTGGGGCCAGGCCTCCTTCGGCTCGCCCGCGTCGATCAATGACGATTGGGCTTTCGTCCTCGGGGACGAGCCGGATGCCCGCCTGCCCGGGTTCGACGACGCCTCCTGGCAACGCGTCGACCTGCCGCACGACTGGAGCGTGAAGGAACCGCTGAGCGCGGACCTGGCGAGCGGCACAGGGTATCTTCCGGGCGGAGTGGGCTGGTATCGAAAGAAGCTGACGATTCCCGCGGGAAAGGACGGCGGGAAGGTCTTCCTCTATTTCGAGGGAGTGTATAACCGCAGCGAGGTCTATATCAACGGCCATCTCCTCGGCAAACGACCCAACGGTTACGTCTCCTTTTATTATGACGCCACGCCGGTCGTCCGGTTCGACCAGGAAAACACCCTTGCCGTGCGCGTCGATCACAGCCGTTCGGCCGATTCGCGCTGGTACACGGGCTCGGGCATATATCGAAATGTTTTTCTGATCCGGTCGAATCCCGTGCATATTGCGCCGTGGGGCGTCTTTGCGCGCCCGCAGAACGCCGGCGAAAAAACCGCGCGGGTCGCCGTCGACACGGAGATCCGGAACGAGACCGCCGCCGACGCGACGATCACGGTGCGGCACGAGCTGCTTTCCGCCGAAGGCGCGGTGGTCGCGACCGCCACGGAGAACCTCACCGTGCGCGCGTCCTCGACCGGCGCCTCCCGTCTCGCGCTGGAGGTGGCCGGCGCGCGTCTCTGGAGCGTGGACGATCCTTGCCTCCACAGGCTCGAGACCGTCGTCACACAAGACGGCCGGCCGATCGACCGGGCGACAACCCGGACAGGAATTCGCGCCTTCTCGTTCGATCCCGACAAGGGCTTTGCCCTCAATGGCGCGCCGATGAAGATGAAGGGCGTGTGCCTGCACCATGACGCCGGCGCGCTCGGCGCCGCCGTGCCACGCGCGGTCTGGAAAAAGCGCCTGCAGACCTTGAAAAGCCTCGGCTGCAACGCCATCCGCACCAGCCACAATCCGCAGGCGCCCGACCTCTACGATTTGTGCGACGAGCTGGGCCTGCTCGTGCTCGACGAGGCGTTCGACGAGTGGGAATTCCCCAAGCGCAAGTGGCTTCGCGGCTGGAACGTGGGCGAACCCGGATTCGAGGGCTCGCACGACTTCTTCGAGGAATGGAGCAGCCGCGACATCGCCGACATGACGCGCCGGGACCGCAATCATCCGTCGATCTTCGCATGGAGCATTGGCAACGAAGTCGATTACCCGAACGATCCCTACTCGCACCCCGTTCTCGATGGCACGAGCATCAGCCAGCCGATGTTCGGCGGATACAAGCCCGGCCAGCCCGACGCCAGCCGCCTCGGCGCGATCGCGAAGCGCCTCGTCGCCGAGGTGAAAAAGCATGACGATTCGCGCCCGGTCACGGCCGCGCTGGCCGGCGTGGTCATGTCGAACGAGACCGAGTATCCGGGGGCGCTCGACATGGTCGGATATAATTATACGGAAGACCGCTACACGCTCGATCACGAAAAATATCCCGATCGCATAATATACGGAAGCGAGAACCGGCACGCGCGGGCGGACTGGATGGCCGTGGCGGACAATGATCATATATTCGGCCAGTTTCTCTGGACGGGCATCGATTATCTCGGGGAATCGGGCCCCTGGCCGTCGCGCGGCTCCTCCGCCGGGCTCATCGATTTGAGCGGAGCCGTAAAACCGCGGGGCCGCTTCCGCGAATCCCTCTGGTCGGACAAACCCGTCATCCACCTGGGCGCCGAGCCCGCTCCCAGGCACGGCAGGAAATCGATCGACGCCTGGCCGGTGTGGAACCACGAGCCCGGCAGCCTCGTTCGCGTGCTTTGCTATACCAACGCCGCCCAGGCGCGCCTGCTCCTCAACGGCGAGCCGGTCGGCGGGGAGAAGCCCTACGATCCCGAGACCGGGGTGATCTCATGGGACATTCCCTTCGAGGCCGGAACTCTGGAAGCGATCGGCATGGACGCCGGCGGAGCCGAAACCTGCCGCGCGCGCCTCCGATCCGCCGGCGCCCCCGCGGCAATGGAGCTCGCCTCCGACGAAACCACCATCGACCGCGCGGGAGGCGTCGCCATCGTCGCCCTGCAGATCGTGGATGAAAACGGCGTGCCGGCGATGAACGCCGGGCACGAAGTCACGTGCGGCGTGGAGGGCCCGGCGCGCCTCCTTGGCCTCGAGGCCGGCAACCTGCGGGACATGAGCGACTACAGCGACGCGACGCACGCTGTTTTCCACGGGCGCATCGTCGCCTATGTACAAGCGACCGGCGCCGCGGGAACCGTGCGCTTGCGATTCACGGCCCCTGGCCTGCCGGAAGCCGTCCTCGCCCTGACCGCGCGGTGACATCCACCTCGCTCGAAGGCCGGCGTCCATTTCGCTGAAAGGCGGACGTGGTCGTTCCGACCGCGTTTCCCTCCCGCGACGACCTGAACGACACGCCGAACGCCGCGCGGGCCTCCGAGCCGCGATGAAAACTCCGACCGCGCGCCCGGGTGGGTTGACAGGCCCTGGCGCGCGCCATTCGATTTGCGCTTCGCGTGTTCGCCGGGACACCAAGGCATTCGGCCGAGGCGACAGCTCTCTCTTGTTGTGGGTTCCGACGCGAATCATGCCGTCCCGCAAAGTCCCGTGTTGTCCATTGCCTATATTGTCGTCCCGATTCTGTTGATTGCCGTGGTGCTGGCCGCGGTGTGGCTCGATCGGTGGAGCGTGCCCGTGATTCTCGTCGCCCTGGGCGCGGGCATTCTCTTCGGCAGCGACGCGCTCAACCTCTGGTCGTTCGGCGATGTGATATTGACAAACCAGGTGGCCAACATGGCCCTGGTTTTCATTCTCTTTCATGGCGGTTTCGTCACGAAGCGATCCGACTTCAAAGCCGTGGCCCTGCCGGCCGGAGGCCTGGCCACATGGGGCGTGCTGCTCACCGCCGGGATCATGTTCTGCTGCCTGCGATGGGGCCTGGGCTGGTCTTTCGAAAAATCGCTCCTGCTTTCCGTGATCATTTCCTCCACCGACGCGGCGGCCACCTTTTCGATCCTCCGGCGCCAGTCGCTGCCTCCGGGGCTTTCCTCCACCGTCGAGATCGAGAGCGCGGCGAACGACCCGATGGCGATCCTGCTCACGACCGTGGCGGTGACGGCCCTGGCTTCGGGCGAGTCGCTCGGGAGCACGGTCGTCCTGTCGTTTTTCTGGAAGTTCGGAGCCGGGCCGGTGATCGGATACCTGCTCGCTCGCGCGGCGATCGGCCTCTTCAACCGCCTCGCTCCCCAGGATCGGGGCTATTATTACGTCCTGTTTCTCGGGGCCGTGCTCCTCACCTATGGGCTCGCCGAGCTGGTGCGCGCGAGCGGCATGCTGGCGGTGTTCACCGGCGGCTTCGTGATGGGGAACCGCGCGTTCGTGCACAAGCAGGGCGTGCTGAACTTCTCCGCGGCGCTCTCGATGATCTCGAACATCGGCATGTTCGTCTTGATGGGGCTGCTGGTCTTTCCGCACGAGTGGTCGCACCTGTGGGTCGAAGGCACGCTGCTGTTTCTCGTGCTCACCTTCGTGGCGCGCCCGCTGTCTGTTTTCCTCGGAACGATCGGCATGCGTTTCGGTTTCAAGAACAAGACCTTCGCGTCGTGGGCGGGGCTTCGCGGCGCCGTCCCCATTGTCCTGGCAACCTATCCCGCCGCGGCCGGGCTGGGCATCGGGGGAGAGGTGTTCAACCTCGTCTTCTTCGCGGTCATCCTCTCGATTCTGATCCAGGGATCGACCCTGGGGATGGTGGCGAAATGGATGGGGCTTTCCGTGCCCGCGCGCCCCAGGCCGCTCTTCAACCTGGAACTCATCACGATGGCCCACAGCGACTATGATCTTGTCACGGTGGACCTGCCCGATCCGCAGGGCGTCGTCGGCCCGCGCATCCGCGATCTGCGCCTGCCCGAGGGCGCGGTCATCACCCTGGTCACCCGCGGCCACGAAGTGGTGCTGCCCAAGGGCGAGACGCGCCTGCTCGGGTGGGACCAGGTGACGGTGCTCGCCCACGCCCCCGACGAAGACGCCGTCCGCACGGCGCTGCTGGATCCCTTTCGAAGCCAGGCCGAAACGATCGAATCACCCGACGCAAGCGGAAGGACGTGACGCCCTTCCCGCGGAGGTGGAAGCAAGGGAAACGGCGAGACTCCCTTGCGCGGCGATCCCTGTCGCTCAATCCGGCGTCCTGTCCGTCACGATGCGAAACACATAGTAGGTCGCGGGCGTGTCGCCGGCGTTGCGCAGGGCGTGCTCGTCGTTCGACGCGAAAAAGAAGATCGAGCCCGGGCCGGCGCTCTGCGCCACGCCGTTGATCGTCGCCTCGACAAGGCCTTCCTTCACGACGATCAACTCCTCGTCGGGATGACGGTGGCCCGGATGCGATGCCTGACCGGGGTTGACGGTCGTGACATGGCCTTCGAGATTCGCGCACGTGACCGTCGGCGCGTCGAAGATCGCGCGCCGCGCGCCGGTCCGCGTGGGCCGCGCGTCCATCTCCTCCCAATCGAACACACTCGACGGCAGCGTGCCCGGCGCGGCGGTCCGGGCGGCGCCTTCAGCGGGGGCGGTCCGCGTGGCGGCGGTGGCGACGTTGAACACGAGATAGGTCGCCGGGGTCTCGCCCGCGTTGCGCACGTTGTGCCAGTCGTTGGCGGCGAAGAAGAACAGCGAACCCGGCCCGACCCGCCGCGTCTCGCCGTTGATGATGACGTCGAGCGCGCCTTCCTTGAGAATGATGAACTCCTCCTGCGCGTGCCGATGCGGAGGATGCGAGACCAGGCCGGGATTGAGCGTCGTTATATGACACTCGAAGCGCTCGAGCGTGGCGGTCGGTTGATCCGCGACATCGCGCCGCGCGCCGACCGGCGTGTATTTGACCGCGAGTTTGTCCCAGTCGAAGACGGTGGATCCAAGCATGACAGGAGAAGAGTCGGAAGGCGCGTCCGCGCTCCGCGCCACGGCGGCGGCGGCGAGGAACGCAACGACGGAAACGAGGAAAACCGGCCGGCGAGGATTGATCATGGGGAGTGTGGGTTGGCGGGGCGGGCCGCGGGGTTGTTGATCTATCGATATTGGCGGCGGGTGGCGACAGCGAAATCGAGATTTCAGCCCGTTATATCGGAAGGCTCCCGTCGATCGCGACCGGCGCGGAGGAAAGCGCGGGCGCGGCGTCTCGCTCCCGCCTTCACCCGACGATCGTGAGCACGATGCCGAGCAGCACGCCGAGCACCGCCGGGAGCTTGCGGCGGCCGAGCGATTCACGAAACCACCAGACGCCGCCGGCGAAGGCGACGAGCGTGCTGCCGCGGCGGATGCTCGAGACCAGCGCGATGAGCGCGTCCGGATCGCGCAAGGCGTCGAAATAGATGAAGTCGGCGACAAGCAGCGCCAGCCCGATCGCGGGAACGCTCCAGCGCCAGCGGAATTCGCCGCGCGGCCACCAGCGCCGTTTCCACCCGATCGCGAGCGGCAGAAAAAGAACGGCCGTGTAGATCGAAAACCACGCCTGCACCGTGGCCGCGGAAAAGCCCAGGTTGCCGAGAAGATGCTTGTCGTAGAGTCCGCTGATGCCGCCGAAAAGCGCGCCGGCAAACATGCAGGCGATCCACCGGTTGCGGCGAAAGTCGATGCCCTCCAGCCGGCCGGCGGCGGAGAGCCCGAGAAAGGAGGCGAGCGTGATCGCGATGCCCGCGCCCTCCAGCATCGTCGGCCGCTCACCCAGCACGATGAGCGCGCCCGCGAGCGTCCAGAGCGGCCCCGTCGAGAGGATCGGCGCGGCGATCGAGACCGGCAGATGCCGCAAGCCGAAATAGGAGCACGTCCACGACACCGCCACGATCGCCGATTTCAACAGCAGCAGGCCATGCCCGCGCGCGGACAAATCGGACACGAACAACGCCGCCGGAAGCGCTTCCGGAGCGAAGCCCTGCAACGCGAGCAGCGCGATCCACACCGCGGCGCCGCACACCGTGCCGAGAAAAAGAACCGGCAGCACGGCATTGCCCAGCACCGCGTGCTTCTTCGCCAGTTCGTAAAGCCCGAGGACGAACGCGGAGACGATGCTGGCGACGATCCAGTGCATGAACGAAAGGGCCGATCTTCGCGTGGCCGGTTCCGATGCCGCAACCCCGAACGGCGGCAACGCCGGGCGGCGTCACCGGAACGCCTTCGAGCGCCGCGAGAGTTGTTCTTCGATGCTGCCGCAGACCTGCCGGCAAAGCTCGAAGATGGAGGGATCCGCGATCGAATAGAAGGCCTGCAGCCCCTCCTTGCGCCGGGCCACGAGCCCGGCGTCGGCGAGCGTGCGCAGATGCCGCGAGATGTTGGCCTGCGTTCCACCCGTCGCCTCGGCGAGCGCGTTCACGGACAGTTCGCGGTCATCCAGCGTGTGCAACAGCCGGAGGCGCATCGGCTCGGCGAGAACGGCGAACCGATGCGCGATGATCACGAGCGCGTCGTCCGACAAGGAGCGGAGTTTCTTTCCCACGAACAGGAATGAAAAGGAGACTTGACGCATTTTCAAGTATATGCGTATTTGCTCATATAGTTTTCCCAATCAAGATGAAATCCGAATCGCTCGTTCGCCTTCTCGCCGGCTCGATGGTCCTGATCAGCGTCGCCCTCGCCCACTTCGCGAGCCCCTGGTGGCTGCTCCTGACCTGTTTCGTCGGCCTCAATCTCGCTCAGTCCGCCTTCACCGGAATCTGCCCCGCCGTCGTCGTTTTCAAAAAGCTCGGCTGGGTGAAGGATGGCGCGGGCTGCGACTGCCCTCCAGCCGGACCTTCGGCTCATCGTCCGCAATGAGTCGCCCGGCTCTTCGTTTCACCTGAAAACCATGACGAGGCTCATCGCGGTCGTTTTCATTGCCGGCATCAGTCCCGTCGTCCTCTGCGCGGGCTCCGAGGAGGCGCGCGCGTGGACATTGGCCAAGGCGGTCGCGCAGGCGACGCGGGCAAGCCCGGACGCGCTGCAGGCCTCCGCGCGGGTCGCCGCGGCCCGGGCGATGCAGGCGCGCGCCGACGCCGCGCGCCTGCCGGATCTCGATTTCCGCGCGTCCTACCTGCAGACGAACAACGCGCTCCAGGGCTTTGGCGCGATCCTCAATCAAGGGGTGTTCGACGATACCATCGACTTCAACGCCCCGGGGCAGATCGATGCCTTCACGGCCGGATTGCACGCGCGTTACGCCTTGTACACCGGCGGTCGCGCCACGGCGGCGCGCCGCGCGGCCCGGGCCGTGGCCGAGGCCGCGGAGTTCGAGCGCGAAGCCGCGCTCGACCAGCTCGCGCTGGAGGTCGTGCGCGGGTATTTCGCCATCCGGCGCTTCGAGGAGGCGCTCACGGCCACGGAGGCGGCGCGCGCAAATTATACAGAAGCTTTGCGCGTCGGACGCCTGCGGGAGGAGTCGGGCGACCTGTTGGCGACGGAACGGCTCAACCTCGAGGTTCAGCTCGCGCAGACGGTTCAACAACAACTGGCGGCGCGGCACGCGCTGAAGCTGGGCAAGCGGCGCCTCGCGTTTCTTCTCGGGCTCGCGCCCGGCTCGTCGACGGAGCTGGCGCAAAACGATCCGACGCCCGCGCTGCTCGAGCTTCCGGACGGCGATGCGCCGATCCGGCGGCCGGAGTTGCTCGCCGCGCAACGCCGTCTCGACGCGGCGGAACGCCGGGAACGGGCCGCGCGTGGCGCGCGCCTGCCGGGCATCGAGGCCTTCGCGAATGTTCAGACCGACCACGGCTGGCGCAAGGACGGCGAAAAGCAGAGCTGGACGGCGGGAGTCGCCGCAGCACTTCCGATATTCGACGGAGGCGGGCTTCGCGCCGGGATGCGCGCGGCCGCCGCCGAGGTGGAAGTCGCGCGCGAGGCAACGCGCCAGGTCGAACTCGCCCTTGCGCTCGAAGTCGAAGAGGCGCGGCTCGATCACGAGCTGGCGCGCGAGCAGCTCGCCGTGACCGGGCAGGAGGTGAAACTCGCCGGGGAGAGCGCCCGCCTCAGCCAGGAGCGTTTCGCCGCCGGGGCGCTGCTCTCGACCGAGCTGATCGGCGCGGAAACGCGGCTCGCCGAAGCGCGCATGCGCCAGGCGAGCGCGCGGGCGGGCGAGCGTGTGGCCGTCGCCGCCTTCCGCCGCGCCGCCGGCCAGCCCATCTTCGAATGACCACCGCCCATCCATGAAGCCACGCCTCATTCTTCCCTTCCTCATTCCCGCCGCGTTGCTCGCCGGCTGCGGGCGCGGCGAGCCGGCGCGGGATGCGCGTATCCAGTCTTTGGTTACAGTCGAGGCGGCCGCCGTGGAATCGCTCGAGATGCCGGTGACGCAGGCGGTGCACGGGACCGTCCGCCCTCTCGCCCGCGCGCGGGTCTCGTCGCGGATCAACGCCACGATTGCCTGGGCGGATTTCGCGATCGGCCAGGACGTCGATGCCGGCGACATCCTCGTGCGTCTCTCCGCCGCCGAGATCGATTCACGCGTGGATCAGGCGCGCACGCGCCTCGAACAGGCGACGCGCGACCATGCCCGCGAAGTCTCGTTGCTGGAGCGCGGCGCGACGACGCGCGAGATGGCGCGCGCGCTCGAGGAACGACGGGCGATCGCCGAGGGCGAGCTCGCGGAGGCCAGAGCCATGCTCGACTACACCGAAATCCGCGCGCCCTTTCGCGGGGTCGTGACGCAGAAGTTCATCCACGCCGGAGACCTCGCGACGCCGGCCCGGCCGCTCTTCGTCATCGAGGGCGCCGATCGGTTTCAGGCGGAGTTCGCCGTCCCCGAGTCGCTTCCGCGGCTCGAACCCGGCGCGAAGCTGAGGTTGTGGTCCGGTGAAACTTCCGTCATCGCGACGCTGGCCGAGATCTCGCCGGCCGCGGCCCCTGGCACGCGCACGCGGCTGGCCAAAATCGACCTGCCCGACGCGCGCGCGTTTCGCTCCGGAGAGTTCGTGCGGGTGGAGTGGCCCGCGGGCGAATCGCGCATGCTGACGGTTCCGGCGAGCGCCGTCAGCAGGTTCGGCCAGATGGAGCGGGTCTTCGTGATTCGGGACGGCGTTGCCCGGCTGCGGCTGGTCAAGACCGGAATCACCATGGGCGACCGCGCGCAGATCCTCGCCGGCCTCGACGCCGGCGAAACAGTGATCGTCGCGGGGCCGCGCGCGCTCGCGGACGGACAACCCGTGGAAATCGCGCCGTGAGCGCCGCAACGGAAAAACAGACCGGTTTCGCCGGCCGGCTTGCGGCGCGCTTCATCGACTCGAAGCTGACGCCGATCGCGGTCATCGCCTCGATCCTGCTCGGCGTGCTCGCCGTGCTCTTGCTCCCGCGCGAAGAGGAGCCGCAGATCAAGGTCCCGATGGTGGACGTGATCGTTTCCATGCCGGGAGCCAGCCCCGCCGAGGTGGTGAATCGCGTCACGCGACCCATGGAAAAACTGCTCTGGGAGATCCCGGGCGTGGAATATATCTACTCGACCTCGAGTCCGGGAGCGTCGCTCGTGATCGTGCGCTTCGAAGTTGGAACGGAACTCGAAGGCGCGCTGATCCGGCTGAACCAGAAACTGCAGGCGAACTTCGACCGCATCCCCGCCGGCGTGGGTTTTCCCTTGATCAAGCCGCGCACGATCGACGACGTGCCGGTTCTCGCCATCACCCTGCACAGCCGCTCGCACGATCACCTCACGCTGCGCCGCCTCGCGGCCCAGATGGATGAATCGATCAAGTCGATCAAGCAGGTCGCGGAAACAACCATCATCGGCGGAACGCGCCGGACAGTGCGCGTGCGATTCGATCCGGCGGCGCTCGCCTCGCGCGGCCTGAGCCTCGACCAGATCAGCCCGGCCCTGCGGCAGGCGAACCAACGAGCGCAGGCCGGCTCGCGTCCCTTCGCGAATACGGAGACGCTGATCGAGACCGGCGCATTCCTGCGCGACGCCGGGGACGTGGGATCCGTCATCGTCGGCGCGCGCGAAGGCCGGCCCGTGTATTTGCGCGATGTCGCGACGATCACCGACGGCGCGGAAGAGCCGTCGAGCTACGTTCTGCACGGCCGCGGAGGAAACTCCGCGGGTGACCTGGAGGCCGCGGTCACGATCAGCGTCGCCAAGCGCCCGGGGGCGAATGCGATCGACGTGGTCAACGAGGTGTTGGCGAAAACGGATCTGCTTCGCGGCTCGCTTCTGCCGGCCGATGTCGAGCTGACCATCACGCGCGACTATGGGCACACCGCCGCGGAGAAGAGCAACGAGTTGCTTCTGCACATGGGCATCGCCGTCTTCGGCGTGTCGATCCTCATCCTGCTTTTCCTCGGATGGCGCGAGTCCGTGATCGTGCTTCTCGCCATCCCATCGACGCTGGCGCTGACGCTGCTCGTGTTCCATCTCTACGGGTACACGCTGAATCGCATCACGCTCTTCGCGTTGATTTTCTCGATCGGCATCCTCGTGGACGACGCGATCGTCGTGGTCGAAAACATCGTGCGCCACATCCGCCTGCCCGGGGCGGAGAGAAAACCGTTGCGCGAGGTGGCGCTCGAGGCGGTCGATGAAGTGGGCAACCCGACCATCCTCGCCACGTGGTCGGTCATCGCGGCGATCCTGCCCATGACATTCGTCGGCGGGCTCATGGGGCCTTACATGCGCCCCATCCCGATCGGATCGACGGCGGCGATGCTGTTTTCTCTCGTCGTCGCCTTCACCGTCACTCCGTGGGCGGCGATCCGGATCCTGCGTCGCCGCGCGGGTCGCGCGCATCGATCGGCCGACACCGGTCGGCACGACGAGGATCACGCTCCCGACGACTGGTTCACGCGCGTCTATCATCGGGTGATGGAGCCGCTGCTCGACCGGGCGATCTGGCGATGGGCATTCCTCGGCGGGATCGTCGCTCTTCTCCTTCTCGCCGCCGGCCTCGTCCTGATCGGCGCCGTGAAGGTGAAAATGCTCCCGTTCGACAACAAGTCGGAGTTTCAAATCATCCTCGACACACCCGAGGGCACGACGCTCGAACAGACCGCGCGGGTGGCGCAGGAGATGGCGGCGGCGATTCGCGACGATCCGGCCGTGCGGGATTACCAGATCTACGCCGGCGTGGCTTCGCCGTTCAATTTCAACGGCCTCGTGCGGCATTACTTCATGCGCCGCGGTCCGAACGTAGCCGACATCCAGGTCAATCTGGTCGGGAAGGATGAACGATCCGAGCAAAGCCACGCCATCGCGAAGCGCCTGCGTCCGGCTGTCGCGGCCATCGCGGAAAAATACGGCGCCGCCGTCGCCGTGGCGGAAGTGCCGCCCGGGCCTCCCGTGCTTCAGACCCTGGTGGCCGAGATTTACGGGCCGGACGAGGAAAGCCGCGTCGCGCTCGCCGGAGCCGTGCGCGACCTCATGAAAGCAACCCCGGGGATCGTGGATCTCGACTGGCTCGTCGAGGCTGATCAGCCGAAGATCCGCTACGTCCTCGACCGCGAAAAGGCGGCGCGGCACGGCGTGAGCGAGGCCGCCGTTGTCCGGGCTTTGCGGTTTGTGTCCGAAGGGACGCCCGTCGATCTGTTGCACGATCCGATCGAGCGCGAGGATGTCTCCATCGTCCTCGAGCCGGCGATCGCCGCGAGGTCGCGGCCGGAAGCCCTGCTCTCGTTTCAAGTGCGCTCCGAAAGCGATCCCTCGGCCCCGCTGGTTCCGCTGTCCGAACTGGTCGGCATCGAGCGCGCCACGGGAGAACGCAGCATATATCACAAGAACCTGAAGCCGGTGGTCTATGTCACCGGCGATGTCGCGGGCGAGATCGAGAGCCCGGCTTACGCGCTCTTCGCGTTGATGCGGAAAATATCGAAGTTCGACGCGCGCGCGTTCGGCGGCGCGGGCGAGGAGGTGAAGTTATATCACTTGAGCCTTCCGTTCGACGATCGGGAGCCCGCGATCAAGCTGGACGGCGAATGGCACATCACGCTCGAGGTCTTTCGCGATCTCGGGCTCGCCTTCGCCATCGTGCTCGTCCTCATCGCCATGCTCATGGTGGGCTGGTTTCGCAGCTACGTGACGCCTCTCGTCGTCATGGCGGCGATTCCTTTTTCGCTCATCGGCATCCTGCCGGCGCACTGGGCGCTGGGCGCGTTTTTCACCGCGACGTCGATGATCGGCTTCATGGCCGGAGCCGGCATCGTGGTGCGAAACTCGATCATCCTCGTGGACTTCATCGAGCTGAGGCGATCGCACGGCCTCTCCCTGCGCGACGCCGTGGTCGAGGCGGGCGCGGTCCGCTTTCGCCCGATGCTCCTGACCGCGCTCGCCGTCGTGGCCGGCGCGAGCGTGATCCTTGCCGATCCGATCTTTCAAGGCCTCGCGATCAGCCTGATGTTCGGCGAGATCGCCTCGCTTTTCATCAGCCGCATGGCCGTTCCGGTTCTCTACTATATGGCGAACCAGCGGGCGCGCTGCTGACCAATGGAAGCAGCGGCCGGCGGCGCGGCTCTATTCCGCGCCGTCCACGATGTCTTCATCGGGCGGCGGGGGAACGTTGCCATTGTTCTCCGAGCGGTCGCGGTAGAGCGCGGCCCGCGCGAGCAGTGTCAGCGTCACGGGTGTCGTCACCGAAACAAAGACGAAGAGCAGCGCTTCGTGCGCCACCGGACGCTTCTCCGTGAAGCTGAAATACAGCGCCGAGCCGAGCAGGATCAACAAGGCGCCACAGCTCGTGCCCAGCGTCGGGGCATGGATGCGTTGATAGAAGCGTTTCAGGCGCGCCAGCCCGAGGCAACCGACGAGGGTGAGGAAGGCCCCGGTCAGCACGCACAGCGCGACGAGCGCCGCCGCCCACACGGGAAGATCAGCGGCGGGGTTCATTCGATCACCTCGCCTCGCATGAGAAACTTGGCCAGGGCGACCGAGCTGGCAAAGCCGAGCACGGCGATGATCAGCGCCGCTTCAAAATAGATCGTCGTGCCGGATCGAATGCCGAAGACGACCATCTGCAACATGGCGGTGACATACAGCGCGTCGAGGCTGAGCACGCGGTCCTGCGCCCGCGGCCCCTTGATCATGCGATAAACAGCCCCCGCCATCGCCAGCGAGAGCAGCGCCTGCGCGATCGACAGTGACCAGAAGAGAATGGCGCCGCTCATTCGAATATCTCCAGCAACAGCGTTTCGTAGCGGTTCTTCAAGGACTCGATCCATTCCTTCTCGTCCTCGAGGCCCAGCACGTGGATCAGCACCTCGCTCCGCGTGGCGTTGTATTCGAGCCAGGCGCTGCCGGGCGTGGCCGTGACGATGCAGGCCAGGATCACCAGCCCGGTCGTGTCGGTCAGCTTGAGAGGCACGATCAAAAAACCTCCTGTCTGCGGCAGCGGGCGGGCCCGAAGGATGAGCCGCGCGACGGCGATGTTTGAACGGATGATGTCCAACGACACCAGCGCCACCAGCTTCACGAACCTGTGCGCGCGCCGGACTTTCGGCCGCTCGGGCTCGAGGGCGGCCATGGCCAGGCTCGCGCCCGTGGCGATGATTCCGCCGAGCAGGAGATGCCCAAGGCTGAACGATTGCTGCAGCAACAACCACATCGCGAGCAGCGACGCGGCCAGCAGCGGATAGGGGAAAAGCCGCCTCATGGCGCGGCCTCCGAGGATAAGACCGCCGGTGGAGCCTGCAGCACGTCCGAGATGTAGCCGGCCGGAGCGTGCAGCTCGGCCGCGGCCGCGGACATATAGTCCATGACCGGTCCGGCCATGACGGTCATGGCCACGCACAGCCCGATCAGTAAAATCACCGGGGCGATCTCCAGAACGCGAACCGGCGCCGGCGGGGCGGACATCGTCACCCAGAGTGTGTTGATGCCCGTGCGCGTCAGCGCGATGAGCGCCGCGAAACCGGAAAAGATGAGCAGGCCGGTCAGCCACCACGTCGACCCGGCCACCGCGCCCGCGTCCCCCAATCCCGCCGGGTTCAACATGGCCGAGAGCATGGCGACCTTCGCGACAAAGCCCGTCAACGGCGGCAGGCCCGAGAGCAGCAGGGCGCAGATTCCGAAACAAACGCTCAACACCGCCAGGGCGGCGGGGATGGCGACGCTGATCTCCTCGACCTCGCCGGCCTCCGCGTCGTCATCATCGTCGCTGAAAATCTCGATCGTCGCGGTCTGCTCGTCGGCCCCCTCGATGCGCACGCGCTCGAGCAGCTCCACCAGAAGGAAGAAGGCGCTCACCGCCAGGGTCGAGGTGAACAAATAATAGAGCGCCCCGCTCGTCACCCCTTCGCTGGCAAATCCCACGGCCGCGAGCAGCGTGCCCGAGGACACCAGCACGCAATAGCCCGCCATTCGCGCCGGCGAGCGCGATCCGAGCACGCCGAGCGCGCCAAACGCGAGGGACGCCATGCCGGCGTAAAGCAGGAATGAATGCCCGAAACCCGCCGAGCCGCCGGCTCCGTCGCCGAAGGCGAGCGTGGACAGACGCAGGATCGCATAGATGCCGACCTTGGTCATGAGCACGAACAGGGCCGCGACCGGCGCGCCGGCCGCGGCGTAGGTGGTGGGCAGCCAGAATCCCAGCGGCCACATCGCGGCCTTGATCAGAAACGCGATCCCCAGGATCCCGGCGCCCGCTTCCAACAGCCCGCGATCGCTGTCGGCGATCGACGCGGCCCTGGCCGCCAGGTCCGCCATGTTCAGCGTTCCCGTCACGCCATAGATCAGCGCCGCGCCGATCAGGAAGAGCGAGGACGCCGCCAGGTTGACCACGACGTAATGCAGGCCCGACTTCACGCGAGCGACGCCCGAACCGTGCAGCGCCAGTCCGTACGAAGCCGTCAGGAGCACTTCGAAGAACACGAAGAGATTGAAGAAATCGCCCGTGAGAAACGCCCCGTTGAGCCCCATGAGCAAAAACTGGAAGAGGCTGTGGAAACTCGGCCCGGCCGCGTGCCAGCGGGCAAAGGAATACGTCATCGCGCAAATCCCGACGAGCGCCGTCAACAGCACCATGAGCGCCGAGAGTCGATCCACCACCAGCACGATGCCGAACGGCGCCGGCCAGTTGCCCAGGGGATACGCGATCACGGATTCCGCCCCGGCCAGACTCCCGTTCGCGACCCGGATGATCAGCGTCGCCGCGACCGTCAAAAGCAGCAGCATCGCCCCGGCATTCATCGCCATCTTCAGCCGGCGCGACCGATCACTGATGAGCAGCAGGATCGCCCCCGTCGCCAGGGGCAGCAGGATGGGAAGGATCGCCAGATGTCGGAGGAGAAGATCCATTTCAGTCCTCCTCCCCGTCCACGTGATCCGTGCCCGTCAGGCCGCGCGCGGCGAGCAGCATGACCAGAAAAAGCGCCGTCGTCGCGAAGCCGATCACGATGGCGGTCAAGACCAGCGCCTGCGGCGTCGGATCCGTGTAGCGGCTCGTGTCCGTGACCGCGCGATCCAGCACCGGCGCCGCGTTGACGCGCAGCCGCCCCATGCCGAAAATGAAGAGATTGACGGCGTAGGACAGCAGCGAGAGTCCGATGATGACCTGAAACGTGCGCGGCCGCAGCAGGAGCCACACTCCGCAGGTGACGAGGACGCCGATCGCGAGGGCGAGGATCAATTCCATCAACCGGCTCCTCCTGATGATTGCGCCGCGGGGCCGTCCACTTCCCCCGCTTTCGCCGGGATCGCGGGCTGCGCCGATCGCGGTTTGCGCACGGATTGGTGAGCGAGGGCGATGAGGATCAGAACCGTCGCGCCGACGACGAGCATGAAGACGCCCAGATCGAAAAGCAGCGCGCTCGCCAGCGGCACGCGCCCGATGAGGGGAATCTCCGCATACTGAAAAGCCGAGGTCAGGAACGGAGAGCCGAACAGCCACGAACCCAGCCCGGTGCTCAGCGCCAGGAGCAAACCGGCGCTGATCCACACCACGGGCCGGATGCGCAACCGGTCCTCCACCCAGCGCGTGCCCCCCGCCATGTATTGCAGGATGAACGCGATCGACATCACGATGCCCGCCGCGAAACCGCCGCCGGGCTTGTCGTGCCCGCGCATGAAGATGTGCAGCGTGAGCACGATCGCCACCGGGAACATCCATCGCATGATCACCGACGGGATGCGCAGATAATCCGTGACCGTGTCGCCCGCCTGCCGGTCGGAGCGCTTGTCCAGATAGGCCTTTTGAATCCGTTGCTGCTCCGGTTT
>CAZFCY010000013.1:0-42080 GCA_964517665.1 uncultured Opitutaceae bacterium
GCCGCGTTCTGCGCCGTCGCGGGCGTGCAACCGCAGTCGGAGACCGTCTGGCGTCAGGCGACGAAGTACAACGTTCCCCGCATCGCGTTCGTCAACAAGATGGACCGCACGGGCGCGAACTTCTACGGCGCGATCGACGACATGCGCAAGAAGCTCGGGGCCAACGCCCATCCGCTTTATCTGCCGATCGGCGCCGAGGATCATTTCAGGGGTTTGATCGACCTCGTCACGCGGGAAGCCTTCCTCTTCGACGAGTCCGACCCGATGGGCGTGAAGACGAACCCGACCGGGATCCCGGAGGAGATGGCGGACGACGTCGCCCGCTACCGCGAGAAGCTGATCGAAGCCGCCTCCGATTTCGACGACGCGATCGCCGAGAAGTATCTCGGTGGCGAGGAGATCGCGAACGACGAACTCAAGGTCGCCATTCGCAAAGCGACGGTCGCGCAGGGTTTCGTTGGCGTGATCCCGGGCTCGGCCTTCAAGAAGAAGGGCGTGCAAAGCCTGCTCGACGCGGTCGTCAATTACCTGCCGAGCCCGCTCGACCTGCCCGCGGTTCAGGGTCAGGACAGCGACAGCAACCCGGTCGAGCTGCTGCCGGACGACAGGAGCAAGGTCACGGCCCTGGCCTTCAAATTGTGGAGCGATCCCTACGTCGGAAAGCTCGTCTTCATCCGCGTTTACGCCGGCACGCTCGCCAAGGGCTCCGTCCTCTATAATCCCCGCACCCGCCGCAACGAGCGGGTCAGCCGGCTCATGGTGATGAAGGCGGCCTCGCGCGAAGACATCGACGTGGTCCATGCGGGCGACATCTGCGCCGTCATCGGCGTCAAGGGGGTCATCACGGGCGACACGCTCTGCGACGAGTCTCTCGACGTCCGCCTCGAGCCTCCGACCTTTCCGGAGCCCGTCATCTCGATGTCGATCGAGCCCAAGACCAAGGCCGACCAGGAGAAGATGGGCATCGGCCTCGGCCGCCTCGCTGAAGAGGATCCCACCTTCCGTGTCTCCACGAACGCGGAGACCGGGCAGACGCTCATCGCCGGCATGGGCGAGCTGCACCTCGAGATCATCCGCGACCGTCTCTTTCGTGAGTTCAAGGTCGAGGCCGACGCGGGCAAGCCGCAGATCGCCTATCGCGAGACCCTCACGTCGAACGCCGAGGGCATCGGCAAGTTCATCCGCCAGTCCGGCGGCCGCGGCCAGTACGGCCACGCGGTGATCAAGATCGAGCCGAACGAAAAGGGCAAAGGCATCGAAGTCGTCAACGAGATCGTGGGCGGAGCGATTCCGAAGGAATACATCAAGCCCACGATCGAGGGCATCATGGAGGCGGCCAACAACGGCACCGTCGCCGGATACCCGGTGGTCGATTTCACGGCGCGCATCATCGATGGCAGCTTCCACGAGGTGGACTCGTCGGAAATGGCCTTCAAGATGGCCGGCATTTTCGCCTTCAAGGAGGCGATGGCCAAGGCCTCCCCGATCCTGCTCGAGCCGGTCATGAAGGTGGAGGTTTCCACCCCCGAGGAATACCAGGGCGACCTCATGGGCGACATCAACCGCCGCCGCGGCCGCATCCAGAACATGGAGACGAAAGGTGGCGCCTGCATCATCACCGCGCAGGTTCCGCTCGAGATGATGTTCGGCTACGCCACCGACATCCGTTCGCTCTCGAAAGGGCGCGCGAGCTATTCCATGGAGCCTTCCCACTTCGAGCAGGTTCCCTCACAAACCCTGACGCGAATCGTCGAGACAGCCTCGCGAGCGCCGGCACGCACCTAACCCGTTCTCCCGCCATGAAAGGCCAACGAATTCGCATTCGCCTCCAGGGCTTCGACTATCGAGTGATCGACCAGTCGGCCTCTGAAATCGTCGACACCGCCAAGCGCTCGGGCGCCCGGGTCGCGGGGCCCGTCCCGCTCCCGACCCGCATCGAAAAGCTTTCGGTCAACCGCTCCCCGCACGCCGACAAGAAGTCGATGGAGCAGTTCGAGATCCGCACCCACAAGCGGCTCATCGACATCATCGAGCCCACCGCCCAGACGGTCGACGAGTTGAAAAAACTCAACCTCCCGTCCGGCGTGGACATCACCATCAACGTCTGAAGCGCGACTTAAACACCCGAGAAATCCGACAGGTCTGCAGATGATCGGGCGCCCTTCGGCGTCCATCTAATGTAGGTCACTCCAAACGGAGAGATCTCCACCTACCGCTTAGAAAACATGATCCAAACACTTTTGGGTAAAAAGCTGGGCATGACCCAGATATACGACGAGGGGAACACGCTGGTTCCCGTCACCGTCGTTGAAGCCGGCCCCTGCCCGGTCGTCCAGGTCAAGACGGCGGGAAAAGACGGTTACGACGCCGTGCAGCTCGGTTTCGAGAAAACCAAGGCGCACCGGCTCAACAAGCCCGAGACGGGCCACCTCGCCAAGGCCGGGATCGATCCGCACGCCACGCTGCGCGAGGTGCGCCTCCAGGCGCCTGCCGATCTGAAGGCCGGCGATGTCGTCACCGTCGATGCCGCCTTCAAGGAGGGCCAGATGGTCGATGTGATCGGCGTCACCAAGGGCAAGGGCTTCCAGGGCGTGGTCAAGCGCTACCGGGTCGCCGGCGGTCCCGCCTCCCACGGTTCCATGTTTCACCGCCGCGTCGGCTCGATCGGCATGCGCCAGACCCCGGGCCGCACGTGGAAGAATCAACCCATGCCTGGCCATATGGGCGGCAAGCAGCGCACGGTGCAGAATCTCCGCATCGTGAAGATCGTGGCCGAGAAGAATCTCGTCCTGATCCGCGGCAGCATCCCGGGCGCAAACGGAGACGAGCTGGTCATTCGCGCCGCCATCAAGGCCCGCGCCTGAACGGCGCCTCGCAAGACATGAAACTCAAGGTTTACAATTCCGACGGAACGTTCAGCCGCGAGGCCGACTACGCCGACATTCCGGTGTTCGAAGGGGAGAAGGGCCTGCAGGCGGTCAAGGAAGTCGTCGTGGCCCAGGCCGCGAATGCCCGCCAGGGGACCCGGTCCACGAAAACGCGCGCCGAGGTCAGTGGCGGTGGCAGGAAGCCCTGGCGCCAGAAGGGCACCGGTCGCGCCCGCCATGGCTCGACCCGCTCGCCGATCTGGAGCGGCGGCGGCGTGGCCTTTGGCCCGCGTCCGCAGGATTTCTCCAAGAAGGTCAACGCCCGGGTGAAATCCCTGGCCTTCCGCCGCGCCTTCTTCGATCGCGCCTCGGCCGGCGAGATCGAGCTGATCGAGAAACTCGAGGTGAATCCGGTCAAGACCAGGGTTCTGAACGGCGTCCTCAAGAAAATCGTCCCCGCCGGGCGGATCCTCGTGGTCGATTCCAAGTTCGAAGCCTCCTCCGCCCGCGCCGCCCGCAACCTCGCGGATGTCGTGACGACGGAAGCCGCCCTGCTCAACACCACTGAACTCTGCCGCTACGACCGCATCCTCCTCACCGTGAGCGCGATGGACACGGTTCTGGGCCGGTTGAAAGGAGCCTGAACATGGTCAGTCCCGACAAAATCCTCAAATCGTTTCGCCTCACCGAGAAGTCCAACCGGGCTTCCAGCGAACTCAATCAATACACCTTCGAGGTCTATCCCTCCGCGAACAAGCACAAGATCCGTGAGGCGATCGAGCAGGTCTTCAAGGTCACCGTCATGCGGGTGAACACCGTCAACGTGAAGGGGAAGCCGACGCGCTCGCGCAAGGGCCTCCCGGGGTTCAAATCCGACCGCAAGAAGGCCATCGTGACCCTCAAGGAGGGCGACAAAATCGAGCTCATCTGAGCCGGGAGGAACCCGCCATGCCCATCAAATCATTTCGTCCCATCACGGCCTCGCTTCGTTTCACCGAGCTGAACGTCGACAAGGATCTCTCGAAGAAGCGCCCCGAGCGCGCGCTGACCAAATCCCAGTCGAAGAGCGGCGGGCGCAACTGCCATGGCCGGCTCACCTCGCGCCGCCGCGGCGGCGGCCACAAGCGGCTCTACCGCGTGATCGATTTCAAGCGCAACAAGATCGACATCCCGGCGACGGTGCAGGCGATCGAGTACGATCCGAATCGCTCGGCCAACATCGCCCTGCTCGCGTATGCCGACGGGGAAAAGCGCTACGTGCTCGCGCCGGAAGGCATCGCGGTCGGAGCCAAATTCATCACCACCGACAAGCCGGAGTTCGCGGTCGGAAACAATCTCCCGCTCGCCATCATCCCGCCCTCCACCAAGATCCATGCCGTGGAACTCTATCCCGGCCGGGGCGCGCAGCTCGCGCGTTCCGCTGGCGGCGCCGTGGAGCTGGTCGGTGTGGACGGCAAGCAGGCCACGATCAAGCTCCCCAGCGGCGAACTACGGCTCGTGAGTTCCCGCTGCCGCGCCACGATCGGGGAGGTCGGCAACGGCGATCATAAAAACCAGTCGCTCGGCAAGGCCGGTCGCAATCGCTGGCTCGGCCGCCGCCCGCGCGTCCGCGGCGTGGCGATGAACCCGGTCGATCACCCCAACGGTGGCGGCCAGGGCAAGAGCAAGGGCGGCGGTGGCCGCCAGCAACTGGTGTCTCCGTGGGGCCAGCTCGCCAAGAGCTTCCCGACGCGCCGCAAGTCCAAGGAAACCAACAGCCTCATTATCACCCGCCGCAATGGCAGGAAGCTGAAGAAGAACTGATCCCGCCATGGCACGCTCAGTCAAAAAAGGTTATTTCGTCGATGCCCACTTGATGGACAAGGTGGAGAAGTCGCTCAAGAGCGGCGCCCGCAAGCCCATCACCACCTGGTCCCGGCGCTCGACCATCACTCCGGACTTCGTCGGCCAGACCTTCAATGTCCACAACGGCAAGAACTTCGTCTCGGTCTATGTGACCGAGAACATGGTGGGCCATAAACTGGGCGAGTTCGCCCCGACCCGCCTGTTCCGTTCCCACGGAGCGCACACCGCCAAATCGGCCTGATCCGTCATCCTGAAAGCCATGGAAGTCCAAGCCATCACACGCCACGCGCGCATGTCCCCGAAGAAGGTTCGGGAGGTCGCCCGCGTCATTCAGGGCCGCCCGGCGGCGGAAGCCCTCGAACTGGTGCGCTTCATCCCGCGCAAGTCGGCCCGCCTTCTCGCCAAGACCTTGAAGTCCGCGGTGGCAAACGCGGAAAACAACAACGAACTCTCGGTCGAGACCCTGGTGGTGAAACGCGCCATCGTGGAAAACGGGCCCGTTTTGAAACGATTCAAAGCCGGAGCCCGTGGCTCGGCCTCTCCCCGCAAGAAGCGCATGTCGCACATCCGCATCGTCCTGAGCGACGAAACAAAATCCGCCTGATCATCCCATGGGCCAGAAGACCAACCCAATCGGCTTTCGCCTCTCCGTCCGGCGCAACTGGCAATCCCGCTGGTATGCGAACCGCCAGATCTTCCCGCAGGTGCTTCTCGAGGATCAGAAGATCCGCAAGATCCTGTTCGACAAACTGAAGTTCGCCTCCGTGCCGCGCATCTTCATCGAGCGCGCCTCCAGCCGCATCCGCGTCAAGATCTTCACCGCCCGTCCCGGCATCGTGATCGGCAAGAAGGGCGCGGAGATCGAGAAGATCCGCGAAGACCTTGGCAGGATGACCGGCCGCGAGATCCTTCTCGACATCCAGGAGGTCCGGAAGCCCGAGATCGAGGCTCAGTTGGTGGCCGAGAACATCGCCCTCCAGCTCGAGCGCCGCATCTCCTTCCGGCGCGCGATGAAGAAGTCGGTCCAGATGGCCATGAGCCTCGGCGCCGACGGCATCCGCGTCCAGGTCTCCGGCCGCCTCGGCGGCTCGGACATCGCCCGGACCGAAAAGCAACGGCAGGGGCGCGTGCCTCTCCACACCATTCGCGAGCAGATCGACTACGGCTTCGCCGAGGCCCACACCGTTTACGGCATCATCGGCGTGAAGGTGTGGATTTGTAAGAAGGAGTCCGACACCAACTGACCGGCCTGAACCATGCCTCTCCAACCCGCACGCACCAAATACCGCAAGACCCACAAGGGCAGCCTCGCCGGCGACGCCAGCCGGGGCAACACGCTCGCCTTCGGCGAGTTCGGCATCCAGGCCCTGGACCGCGGCAATCTCACGTCCTCCCAGATCGAGGCGGCGCGCGTGGCGATCAACCGCCACCTGAAGCGCAAGGGCAAGATGTGGATCCGCGTCTTCCCGCACAAGCCGATCACCAAGAAGCCTCTCGAAGTCCGCATGGGCCAGGGCAAGGGACCGGTCGAATACTACGTCGCCCGCATCCACCCCGGCGCTGTTCTTTTCGAGGTCGCGGGCGTTCCCGCCTCGCTCGCCCGGGAGGCGCTGCGGCTGGCCGACACCAAGATCCCGCTCACCTGCCGTTTCCTCAGCCGCGAGGGCACGCTCTAAGGGATCCCGCCACTATGAAAGCGAAGGACATCCGCGAACTCTCCGTCACCGAAGTCGAGAAGCAGCTGCGCGACACCCGCGAACAGTTGCTCATGCTCCGGCTTCGCCGCCAGACCGGCCAGGTGGAGAAAACCCACGAACTCCACGCCTCCCGCAAGGACATCGCCCGCATGGAGACCATTCTCAACGAAAAGAAACGCGTCGCAGCTCCCGCTGCGAAGTGAACGCCGCACGCAACATGGAGTCTTCTCAGCGAAACAATCGCAAGGTGCTCAACGGCACCGTGAGCAGCCGGATGGGGGACAAGTCCGTCAAGGTCACGGTCCCCTACAAGGCCCGCCATCCCCGTTACCTCAAGGTCATCAACCGCAAGACCGTCCTCCACGTCCACGACGAGGGGAACACCGCCAAGGTCGGCGATCGCGTTCAGATCATGGAGACCCGCCCGATCAGCCGGCTCAAGCGCTGGCGCATCTGTCAGGTGCTCGAGCGCGCGCCTGAAGCGTTTGTCGCCGCGACCGACGTCCCGGCCGCGGGAGAAGGCGAAGCGCCCAAGTCGGGCGAGTAAGACCGAAAGGAGTGCCGCGCTATGATCCAACTTTTATCCATTCTCGACGTCGCCGACAACACCGGAGCCCGAAAGGCCTCGATGATCCGGCGCCTCGGCCAGCGGAAACGCACGGCCGGCGTCGGCGACATCATCGTCGTCAACATCAAGGAGAGCAACACCGACGCCTCGGTGAAGAAGGGTGAGGTCGCCCGCGCCGTGGTGGTGCGGACGAAGGCCCCGATTCGCCGCGCCGACGGCAGCTATCTCCGCTTCGACAGCAACGCCATCGTCATCATCGACGGCACCGGCAACCCGAAGGGCACCCGCATCTTCGGACCTGTCGCGCGCGAGCTTCGCTCGAAGCAGTTCATGAAAATCATCTCGCTCGCCCCGGAGGTGCTATGACCCGGTTTCACGTCAAACGCGGCGACGAAGTCGTCGTCCTCAGTGGCTCCCATGCCGGAAAACGCGGAAAGGTTCTCGAAGTGCTTCGAGACAAATCCCGCGCGATCGTCGAAGGAGTCAACATCGTCAAAAAGCACGTCCGCAAGACGGACCAGAATCCGCAGGGCGGCATCGTCGAGCGGGAGGCCGCGCTGCACATCTCGAAGCTGATGCTTGCGAGCAAGTACGACGAGCGCCGTTCCCGGCGCCCGCAAACCGCCTAAACGTTCCCTCACGAACGCTCAAACCCACCGTCAGGTCGGAAATCTGACATCGCCAGCATGAGCACTCCATTCTTTCGCAAACACTACGACGAGGTCGTCAAACCCGAGCTGATCAAGCTCCGCGGATACAAGAACGTCCACCAGGTTCCCCGGATCGAGAAGATCGTCATCAACTCGGGCGTGAACGCCGCGGCCGAGAAGAGCGTCATCACCGACCTCGCCAAGGACATCGGCCTGATCACCGGGCAGAAGCCGATCATCACCAAGGCCCGCAAGAGCGTCGCCAACTTCAAGCTTCGCGAAGGCATGCCCGTCGGGGTGAAAGTCACCCTTCGCGGCGCCTCGATGTACGAGTTCCTCTACCGCCTGATCGCCGTCGCCATCCCGACCATCCGCGACTTCCGCGGCCTCGCGGCGAGGATGGACGGCCAGGGCAACTACAACCTCGGCATCACCGACATCACCATCTTCCCCGAGATCTCGGTCGAGACCCACAAGACCCATCCCGGCCTCGACATCGCGTTCGTCACCACGGCGGAAACCGACGACGAGGGCCGCGAACTCCTCCGCCTTTTCGGCATGCCCTTCCGCCGTTCCGAGGGCGCATCCAAGACCGCAGCCGCCTGAAGCCATGGCCAAGACATCCTCAATCGAAAAGAACAACCGCCGCAAAAGGCTCGTCCAGAAGTACGCCGCCCAGCGCGCCGAGTTGAAGGCGACCCTCGCCAATCCCGAGACCACCGACGAGGCCTTCTTCCAGGCGCAGCGCAAGCTCGCCAAGCTCCCCCGCGACGCCTCTCCGGTGCGCGTGCGCAATCGCTGCTCGCTTACCGGCCGCCCGCGTGCCTTCATCGGCCGTTTCGGCCTCTCCCGCCTGACATTCCGCGAACTCGCCCTCTCCGGCAAGATCCCGGGCGTGACCAAGTCCTCCTGGTAAGGCGCTTCGCGCATCAAATCTCAGATCTTAAGCTTGAAATCATCCACCGGTCCGGAAGTTCGGATATCATCCGGCCCCGCTCTCACTCGACATGACTGATCCTGTTTCAGACTTTCTCACCCGCATTCGGAACGCCTCCCGCGCGAAGAAGGCCGAATGCCTCGTGCCTCACTCCAGGTTGAAGGCCGGCCTCGCCGAAATCCTCCAACGGGAGGGTTACATCTCCGGCTTTTCAGAAGGCGCCGACGAAAACGGGCACAAGACGCTGGTCCTTCGGCTCAAATACACGGACGGCGTTTCCGCCATCTCCGGCGTGACGCGCGTGAGCACCCCGGGCCGCCGCTTCTACTCCCGGCACGACGAGATCCCGCGCGTGCTCAACGGCCTCGGAATGGCGATCCTTTCCACCTCCCGCGGCCTCATGAAGGATCGCGACGCCCGGCGCAATCGCGTCGGCGGAGAGATCGTCTGCAACATCTGGTAAGGAGAACACCGCGATGAGCCGCATCGGAAAACTTCCCGTATCCATCCCCGAAAAGGTCAAAGTGGACGTCAAGGACACCACCGTGAAGGTCGAGGGGCCCAAGGGCACGCTCTCGAAGACGTTCTCGCCGGTCGTGACGATCACGCTCGAGGAAAACGAAATCAACGTCGCCCCCCGCAACGAAACGCGTTTCGCCCGCGCCATGCACGGCACCACGCGCTCGATCATCGCCGGCATGGTGAAGGGAGTCTCGCAGGGTTTCGTCAAGGAACTCGAGATCCAGGGCGTCGGTTTCAAGGCCGCGCTCAAGGGCGACACGCTCGACCTCGCGCTCGGTTACTCGCACCCGATCTATTTCAAGGTCCCGGCCGGCGTCAAAGTCACCGTCACCGACCAGACGAAGCTGAAGGTCGAGGGCGCGGACAAGCAGGCCGTCGGCGCCGTCACGGCCGAGATCCGCAGCTACTACCCGCCGGAGCCTTATAAGGGCAAAGGTGTTCGCATCGTCGGCGAGCGCGTCCGACGCAAGGAGGGCAAGACCGTCGCCTGATCCCGGGATGGACGCCGCCCGCGGGGTTTCCCTCGCGGCGCCGCAAACGCCCGACACCGCACATGAACATCCTCAAGAAAAACGATCTCCTGCAAAAGCGCCGCTGGCGCATCCGGAAGACGGTGGTCGGAACCGCCGCGCGTCCGCGTCTCAGCCTGCGCCTTTCCGGCAAACACATCTACGCGCAGTGCGTCGACGACGATGCCGGGCGCACGCTCGCCTACCTCTCCACTTTGGACAAGGATCTCCGTTCGCAGAAGCTGGTGGCCAACCTCGCGGGCGCCGCTTCCATGGGCCAGGCCTTCGCCGAGAAGGCGAAGGCGGCGGGCGTCACCCAGGTCGTGTTCGACCGCAACGGACGCCGCTACCACGGCTGCGTCAAGGTATTCGCCGACGCCGTCCGTGAAGCTGGCATCACATTCTAAAAGCCGACCATGAGTTACACCTCGCAAAGAAGTTTCTCCTCGCAGAAGCCACCATTCCAGGACGACGGCTCTCCCGAAATCACCGAGAAGGTGGTTTACATCAACCGTTGCGCCAAGGTCGTCAAAGGCGGCCGTCGCTTCAGCTTTTCCTCCCTCGTCGTCGCCGGCGACCAGAAGGGCAATGTCGGCATCGGCTACGGCAAGGCCAAGGAAGTTCCCGAAGCCATCCGCAAGGGGTCGGAGCATGCGCGCAAGAACATGGTCCCCGTCCGCCTGAAGGGCGACACGATCCCGCACGAGGTGATCGGCGAGGCCGATGGCGGCCGCGTGTTGTTGCGCCCGGCCACGACCGGAACCGGTGTCATCGCCGGTGGCGGCGTCCGCGCCGTGCTCGAGGCGGCCGGCGTCAAGAACGTCCTTTCCAAGTCGCTCGGCTCGCAGAACCACATCGCGGTCGTCAACGCGACCCTCAATGGCCTGCTCAAGCTCAGGCTGGCCGAGGATTTTTTAAAGCTACACCAACCCGAGGCGGTCGTTTCGGCTTCGGAATAAAGAAACCCGCTGGGGTCAACCAGCCTGGATAACATGCGTCTCCATCAGCTTTCCAACGTCAAGGGTGCAGTCCATCGCCGCAAGCGTGTCGGTTGCGGCGAAGGCGGCGGCCACGGCAAGACCAGCGGTCGCGGCGGCAAGGGCCAGACGGCCCGGTCCGGCAGCAGCATCCGCCCCGGTTTCGAAGGCGGCCAGATGCCGCTTTACCGGAAACTGCCGCATCGCGGATTCAACAACGCCAACTTCCGCACGGAGTACGCCGTCGTGAATCTCGGCGACCTGTCCCGCCTCGCGGATTCGGTCTCCGAGGTCGATGCCGCCGTGCTGGCCGAGGCGGGCTTGATCCGCAACGACGGCCGCCTGCTCAAGGTCCTCGGCAACGGCGAGATCGGCCGTTCGCTCAAGATCAAGGCCACGCGCTTTTCCGCTTCCGCCAAGGCCAAGATCGAGAAGGCCGGAGGCGAGGCGATCGCCGTCTAACGAGGCAATCCTGGTCGTCCCTGCCGATGTTTTCCGCATTCGCCAACTGTCTCAAGATCCCCGATCTCCGGCAGAAGATCTTCTTCACGCTCGCGCTTCTGTTCATCTCGCGCGTCGGCGCGAACATCCCGCTGCCCGGCATCGATCCGGGGCCGCTGCAGAAGTTCTTCGCCGACCAGACCGCCATGGGCGGGGGATCCCTGGTGGGTCTCTACAACATGTTCACCGGCGGCGCGCTGTTGAAGGGCGCCGTCTGCGCGTTGGGCATCATGCCCTACATCAGCGCGTCCATCATCTTTCAGTTGATGGCCGCGGTGGTGCCGTCGCTCGCGCGCCTGCAGCAGGAAGGTGACGTCGGCCGGCAGAAGCTCGTGCAATACACGCGCTACGCCACGCTCGCCATCTGTCTCGTGCAGGGCGTGTTGTTGATCCTCGCGCTGGAGAACCCGGCCCAGCTTTTCCCGGGCTACGATCTGAACGCCTACGGCCCCATCGTGGTGTCGGGCAAGATCTGGTTCCTGATCAACTCGGTGATCTTCCTCACCGCCGGCACCATGCTCATGATGTGGCTCGGCGAGCAGATCACGCAGCGCGGCATCGGCAACGGCGTCTCGATCCTGATCACGATCGGCATTCTCGCGGACCTTCCCGGCGCGGCCGCGGCCACCTGGCAGATGTTCACCGCTCCCGTCGGCGTCGGCACCCGCCTGGGCCTGCCGCACGCGGTCCTCATGCTCGTGCTCTTCCTCGTGGTGACGGGAAGCATCGTCGCCATCACACAGGCGATGCGGAAGATTCCGGTGCAGTACGCGAAGCGCGTGGTCGGCCGGAAGGTTTACGGGGGCCAGAGTTCCTACCTGCCGCTGAAGGTGAACTACTCGGGCGTCATGCCCGTGATCTTCGCGAGCGCGATCCTGCTCTTTCCCCAGCAGATTTTCTCGCACATCGGCGCGGCCTTCGACCTTCCGTTTCTCTCGGACTTCGCGAACAACCTGATCCGCGGCCACTGGATCTACTACGCCTCCTATTCCCTGCTCATCCTCTTCTTCAGTTATTTCTGGGTCTCGGTCATGTTCAAACCCATCCAGATCGCGGACGACCTGAAGAAGTACGGCGGCTACGTCCCCGGCGTGCGCCCGGGCGAGCCGACCGCGAAGTTCCTCGATTTCGTGATGACGCGGCTCACCCTCTTCGGCGCGGTCTTCCTCACCATCATCGCGATCCTGCCCGACTTCCTGCTTTTCGAATACAACGTGCCGCCCCGCATCGCCACTTTCTTTGGCGGCACCGGCATGCTCATCACGGTGGGCGTCGTGCTCGACACCATGCGCCAGATCGAAACGTTCCTGCTGCAGCGCCATTACGACGGCTTCCTGCGCAAGGGCCGCATCCGCGGGCGCAGCGAGACCGGCCAGGCCGCCCTCGCGAGCGCGGGCGAGTTCAAAAACGCCGGCATTCTCTACGCCACGCTCGGGGGAATCTTCGTCGTCGGCATTCTTGCATGGGCGCTCCAGCGCATTTGATTTCGCGCTTGCTTAGGCCAGGGATGCATGCCAATCCAGTTTCCTTTTCGCCCCTTGCAGTCGCCCGGGCCAAACTTGTCACCCTGGGCGCGCCAGGAGCACTCCATCGCCGGATTATAGATTCGGTGCGTTCTTTGAAGGATCCTGATCATATGTCGATCGCCCGGCTCATCGCGGATGAGGTGGCGCGCAAGACGCCCTCGGGAATGGCCTGCGAGAAGTCGATTCGCGCCGGCGTTTCCGTTCCCGATACAATCGTGCTCGGGCTGGCCCGGCGCCAGTTCTGGTCGCGGCGCGCCTCGCGCGGATTCGTGGCCGAGGGCTTTCCCTCCACCGTCGCCCAGGCGATCGTGTTCGACGAGTGGCTCGATGGTCGCGACGAAGCCCTGACCGCGTGCGTGCTGCTCGAGCAATCCGAGGAGGAGCTTCTGGAGGAGGCGTCCAGGACCTGGCGCTGCCCTGCGGACGATTCGCTTTACGTCGAGGAGTTGGACGCGCAGATCGTTCCCGGGCACTGCAATGCCTGCCGGGCCGCGCTCGAGCCCGCGGGCGACGCTTTGGTGGACGAGGTTCGCCGGTGGTTTCACTGCTGCGCATCGTCGGCGCGCGCCGTGGCCGCTCACTACGAAACGCGCGGCCTGCTCGTGCGAGTCGATCCGAAGGCACCGAGGCGGGAAGCGATCGATGGCGCGCTCAGCCGCATCGCGGAATTGGTGGTCGATCGATGATACCGATCAAGACAACCGAGGAGATCGCGCGGATGCGCGACGCCTGTCGCGTCGCCGCCACGATTCTCGAAGCGATGAAGGCGCACGTGCGGGAGGGCGTTTCGACTTATGAACTCGACCAGATTGCGCGCGATTTGATGCTCGATGAGGGAGCTGTCAGCGCCTGCTACAACTATCAGATCGGCAGGAAGACTTTTCCTTCGCACACCTGCATCTCGGTCAACGAGGAGGTTGTTCACGGCATTGCCTCTCCGAAGCGGCTCTTGCGCGAAGGCGATGTCGTCGCCCTCGATGTCACGGTTGTCTATCGCGGCTTCATCGGCGACAATGCCTGCACGGTCTGCGTCGGCGAGGTTGAGCCGTCCGTCAACCAGCTCGTCAAGGTCACCGAAGGCGCCCTCCATGCCGGCATCAAACAGGCCCGCAGCGGCGGCCGGGTGGGGGACATCTCCCACGCCATCCAGCGCCATGTCGAAGACCGCGGGCTTTCCGTCGTCCGCGAATTCGTCGGCCACGGGGTCGGCCGGAGCATGCACGAGGAGCCGCAAATCCCGAACTTCGGGCGCCGCGGCGCCGGTCCCAAGCTCCTGCCCGGCATGACGCTCGCGATCGAGCCCATGGTCAACGCCGGCCGCCACGAGGTCGAGGTCCTCAGCGATGGTTGGACCGTCGTCACGCGCGACCGCCGTCCTTCCGCCCATTTCGAACACACCGTCCTGATCACCTCTGGCGATCCAGAGATCCTCACCCGTCCGTCCACCCGTCCCGTCTCCGCGGGCTGATCCTTCAGCCGGCGCTCACCACTCTCAAACCCAGCAAATTCATCACCCGTCATGCCTCGTCTTCTCGGCGTCGACATCCCGTCCAACAAAAAAATCGAGTTCGCGCTCCGTTACATCTACGGCGTCGGACCTGCCCGCGCGCGCATCCTGGTCGAAGAACTCGGCCTCGATCCGAATGCGCGCGCCCACGAGCTCACCGAAGAGAACCTGAACCGCCTCATGGCGTCGATTGCGGACAAGAAGTGGATCGTCGAGGGAGACCTGCGGCGTGAAATCGCTTCGAACCTCAAGCGTCTCCAGGCGATCAATTGTTACCGCGGCATCCGCCATCGGCGTGGATTGCCGGTCCGCGGCCAACGCACCCAGACCAATGCCCGCACCCGCAAGGGCGGCCGGCGCACGGTCGGCGTCGTGCGCAAGGCAAACTGACCTGATTTCCAACCGCCATGGCTGAAGAAAAGACACCAGAGAAGCCGGCAGCCAAAAAGGCTGTTCGCGCGCCCAAGACGGCTGGAGAAGCCGCAGACGCAAAAGCCGCCGCCGAGCCCAAGGCCGCCTCGGCCGATGCCGCCGAAGGCAAGCCCGCCGCCGAGGCTCGCCCGGCCGCTCCCACCGCCCAGGATCTCCTCAAGGAAGAGATCGGCGCGATCAAGATCCGCAAGGCGAAGGGCAGCAAGAACATCACCTCCGCCCTCGCCAACGTCGTCGCCACTTTCAACAACACGATCGTCTCGATCACGGACCTGAAGGGGAACGTCATTTCCTGGTCGAGCGCGGGCAAGTGCAACTTCCGCGGCTCGCGCAAGTCCACCGCCTACGCCGCCCAGGTCGTGGCGCAGGATGCCGCCCGCACCGCCATGTCTCACGGCGTGAAGGACATCGTCATCCGTGTCAAAGGCCCGGGACTCGGCCGCGACTCTGCCGTCCGCGCCCTCCAGGCCATCGGTCTCGAGGTCACCTCGATCATCGACATCACGCCGATCCCGCACAACGGCTGCCGCCCGCGCAAGCGCCGCCGCGTCTGATGAAGCAAGCAGGGACTGAGGGATTGAGGGAATGAGTGGAAAGCCACCTGAACCGCGAACCCGTCTTCCCTCACTCCCTTAATCCCTTTCCCTCTTCCCTTTTCGTTCCATGGCTCGTTACACCGGACCCACCACTCGCATCTCCCGCCGCTTTGGCCAGCCGATCTTCGGCCCGAGCAAGGCGCTCGAAAAACGCAGCTATCCGCCGGGAGTGCACGGGCCGCGCTCGCGCCGCAAGAACAGCGAATACGCCATCGGCCTGATGGAGAAACAGAAGCTCCGCTACATGTACGGGCTTCTGGAGCGCCAGTTCCGCCGCATCTTCGCCATCGCGAAAAACGAGCGTGGCGTCACCGGCGAGCGCTTCATGCAATTGCTCGAGACACGGCTGGACAGCGTCATCTACCTCCTCGGATTCGCCCGCACCCGCCGCGCCGCCCGCCAGTTCGTCAACCACGGCCACATCCGCGTCAACGGCCGCAAGGTCGATATCCCCAGCTATCAGCTCAAGGAAGGCGACGAGATCACGGTCAAGGATTCGCCGAACGCGCGGCAGCTCGCCACGCGCTGCATGGAAGAGACCCGCGTGCGCAACGTCCCGCCTTGGCTCACCCGCCACGACGACGCCGTGCGCGGCGTGGTGAACCGCCTGCCGGTTCGCGATGAGATGGATCCGACCATCAACGACCAGTTGATCGTCGAGTTCTACAGCCGGTAATCCCTGGTTCCTTCCGCCCACTCACTCACAACAAGCAACCTTCAGTCACGTCCTGCCGCCATGCCCAAACGCCTTGGCAAATTCGAACTTCCCAGCCGCCTCATGAAGGTCGAGGAGGGCTCCACGCCCACCTACGCCAAGTTCATCGCCGAGCCCTTCGAGGCCGGTTATGGACACACCGTGGGCAACTCCCTGCGCCGCGTCCTTCTCAGTTCCATCGAGGGATCCGCGATCTCCTCCGTCCGCATCGATGGGGTGAATCATGAATTCCAGAGCATCGAGGGCGTGGTCGAGGATGTCACCGACATCGTCCTCAACCTGAAGAAGGTGCTCCTCGTCTCTCACTCGCGCGAGCCGGTGCGCCTCCGCCTCAACGTCACCCGCGAGGGTCCGGTCACCGCGGCGGACATCGATCCGGACTCGAACATCGAGATCATCAGCCCCGACCAGTTGATCTGCACGCTCGACAAGCCGATGACGTTCTCCGCCGAGGTCGAGGTGCGCACGGGCCGCGGCTACTGCCCCGGCGACGAAAACAAGAAGGAGGATCAGGCCATCGGCGTGATTCCGATCGACTCCCTCTTCAGCCCGATCCGCCTCGTCAAATACGCGGTCGAGAACACCCGCGTGGGCCAGATCACCGACTACGACAAGCTCCTCCTCGAGATCTGGACCGACGGCCGCATCACTCCCGAGGACGCCCTCAAGCAGGCCGGCGCGATCTTCAAGCACCACCTCGACGTGTTCGATCGCGTCTCGGAAGAGAGCTTCGAATTCGAGGACCAGGGCGCCGAGGTCAGCGAAGAGCAGAACAAGCTGCGCAAGCTCCTCAACATGTCCGTCAACGAGATCGAACTCTCCGTGCGCGCGGCCAACTGCCTCAACAACGCGAACATCACCACGGTGGGCGAACTCGCGATGAAAACCGAGCAGGAGATGCTCAAGTACCGCAACTTCGGCAAGAAGTCGCTCAACGAGATCAAGGACAAACTCGAGGCTCTGGGACTCTCGCTCGGCATGAAGTTCGACGAGCGCCTCCTGGAGATGAAGAAAGACGTTTAACCGACTGCGGTTCGCCGCGCTGCCGCTCCCGTAAGGCCATCGCGCCTTCCGCCGCGGCGCCGCTCTTCCCGCGCCCGCCCAACCGTTACAGAAAATGCGTCACAGCAAACATCGCCAAACTCTCGGCGTAAAAAAGGAGCACCGCTCGGCGCTTCTGGCCAATCTCGCCTCGTCCCTGATCAAGAAGGGTCGCATCCGCACGACCGTCACCAAGGCCAAGGCGCTCCGCCCCTTCGTCGAGCGTGTCATCACGCTGGCGAAAAAGGGCGACATCCATCGCCGCCGCCTCGCCCTTTCGCGCCTGCGCGACAAGGAGGCCGTCACCCTGCTCTTCAGCGAGCGCGTGGGCGAATTCGCCAAGCGCGAAGGCGGCTACACCCGCATCTACAAGCTCGCCCTCCCGCGCATCGGTGACGCCGCCGACATGGCGATCATCGAATTCGTGGGCGCCGGCGACACCGGCTACAAAAAAGGCCGCTCCCGCGCGAAGTCGAAGGCGAAGAAGCCGAGCCCGGCCGCCAGCGCCGATGCGGCGAGCACCGAACCAGCGCCCGCCGAGGCTGCGCCTGTGGCCGAGGCAGTCGGCAAGGAGTAAGGCCCCCATCCACCTTTCCCGGCAGACAGCCGGAATCACTCTCGAGAGCCGGGGCATTTGCTCCGGCTCTTTTCTTTTCTCGCGGCGAGCACACGCCAGCAGAAGTGAGGAATGATGTTCCGGGCGAGGCGACAAGACCGGTCGCGCGGCGGCCTGGCCATGAAGAATCGAATTCACCGCGCCTTCGGCGCCTCTGATTTCATTCTACATTCTGCATTCATCATTCATCATTTTCCGACGTGTTCACCGTCTCGCTCAGTGTCGGAGCCATGATCTACACCTTCAGCGCATCGGCGCTGATTCTGGGCCTGTGGTTTTTCTACGACCTGCGCGATCGCGGCCTCTACGATCGCGAGCGCCGCAAAGCCATCTTCCACTGCATCCGCTGCGACAAGCTCTACGCCGCCAAAGCCGGCACCGAGACCTGCCCCTGTCCCAACTGCAGCTTCAGAAACGCCCGGCTGAAATTCTGAGGCTTTGAAAGAAGCCGCAGAAGCGGCCGAAGTCGTGGAACCGCGCTTCAATTTCCGCCGCGATCGAGAGGTTTGCGCCGCCGTCGAAGTCGCGCCCGCCCCTGCCCGTTTCCGAAAAGGTCACTTTCGCCGCCTGAAGCCGCTGATCGCGCATGCGGCGAGATAGACGACGAGGATCAGAAGGATGATCGGGAGGAAGACACGCAGGGCGCCATTCTTCAGCCAGATCGTGAGCGCAAGGACGACGACCCACGTCAGGACGAGCGCGAGAAAGATCGTCCAGCGGAACGGATTTTTTGGCTCCAGTTCGATGATCGGCTCAGGCATGGCGGGACCATCTAGCACACCACACCACCTCGCGGCGAGTGAACCTCGAAAGAGATGGGCCTTCTGTCGCAACGTGTTCATGTCTACGATCCGATCACAACGCTGGTCCCAATCGGAAGATGTTGAGCCGGGGCGCTGCGGCGAAACGAAAGGTCGTTGCAAGGTAGGGGAGCCTTCGGCACACACGCGATCACGACATGCCGGCTCCCGAACGTTGTCATTTGAGATCGAAAGACACCGACTCTCCCGTGTGTTTTTCGGAGTGTCCCGTCAGTGGCTCTCGCGTCCGCAAAGTCTGGCTGGTTTCGGCGGCGCTTCTAGTGGGCGTCGTTGTGCTTTCGTTTTTCCAGTTCCGCATTCCCGGGCATGGCTTCACCTACTTGCTTGATTTCGGCGAGACCATCGGACTTCCCCTCTTGCCCGAGGTCGCATCGCTCCCGGTGTATGTTCACAAGGACGTTCCCGGATACGACGCGCAGTTCTATTCCCAACTCGCCGTCGAAGTCGACGTGGGGCGGGAAGGCCTGCGCCAGTATATCGACAGTCTGCCCTATCGCGGGCGGCGAATTCTCATGGGCTGGATCGCATGGGGCCTTGGGCTCGGTGATCCATGGCGCGTGCTCAACATTTTTGCCTGCCTCAATCTCGTCACATGGGTGGCGTTGGCGTTTGTTCTGACCCGGTGGTTTCCGCCTCGAGGAGCAGGTGAACTTCTGCGCTGGGCCGGCGTTTTGTTTTCCACGGGCGCGCTGGCGAGCCTGCGCCACGCGCTGATCGATGGGCCGGCTTTGTTGATCCTGGTCTTGACTGTGTGGCTCATCGAGTTGCGACGCCCTTGGGCGGCAGTGGCGTGCGGCGCGTTGGCGCCCATAACCCGGGAGACATGCCTGATAGTGGTCGCGGCCTTCGCTCCAGATCGCTGGCGGGATTGGCGACGCTGGCCGGTCGCGGTCGCGCGCGGATGGGTGGTGGTCCTGCCGCTCGCCGTCTGGATCGGATGGCTGCTGCGCGAAACCGGTGGAGAACTCAGCGACGGCGCGGGTCATCGCAACTTCAACCTGCCGTTCGTGTCCTACGGAATTCGTTGGGTGGAAATCCTGCGGCCGTTGTTCACGGGCGGCTCGTTTCCCGATTATGCGCAGTATGCGTTTCTCGGTCACACGGCTCTGACTGTACAGGCGGCATTCGTTCTTCTCAGGCCGAGGTGGAGCAGCGTGTGGTGGCGATTGGCCGCGGCTCACGTGGCGCTCATGGCCGTCCTCGGGGACGCGGTTTGGGAGGGTTTTCCCGGCGCCGCGTTTCGAGTCCTGCTTCCACTACAGCTCTGCTTCAATGTATTGGTTCCGGGAACGCGATGGGGCACAATTTTATTGATCGCCGGCAATCTCTCGATCTTCGCCGGCGTCGCCGAGATGTATCCTCCACCCCGACAGGCGATACGAACGACCACTGCATCCGCCGGGTTCGAGAAGATCGCGCCGCCGCATCCGTCGCTGATGATCAACGATCTTCAGGAGGATGGCGGCGACCTGCGTTTGCGGTGAATTGACGAAACTGCCACCTTCGATCTGACGAACCACACGGGGGTGCCCACTCGGTCCCTCGTTTGCTCACCACTCACCACAGCGCCATCGCCCGCAGGCGGTCGGTGTACATCCGGCCGATGCGTTGCGCGGAGAATTCGGTTCGGATCGTCGTCGCGGCCGCGGCGCCGAGCTTTTCGCACAGCGCGCGATCGTCGACGAGGCGGCGCATCTGCCACGCCGCGTGCTCGATGTCCGGGTCGGCCCAGAGCTGGCCTTTCGTGTAAGGGCCGTGGTTTTCCGTCAGCTCGACGAGCCGGCTGCGCACGGGGCAGCCGTTGTCGGCGTTGACGAATTCCGCCGTGGCCGACCAGTCGGTCGAGATGACGGGTTTGCCGAGAAACATCGATTCCGCGACGGACAGGCCGAAACCTTCCGAGCGGTGGAGCGAGACGAAGCTGTCGCACGCCAGTTGCAGCAATGTGACGCGCTCGCGCGGCAGTGTCTCCGCAATCTGGATACAGCCATCGAGATCCGCGATTTCCTCGCGCAGGGCGGCGAGGTCCTTCTCGTTTCCGTGGACGCCGTGAACCTTGATCACGAGCCCGACGTCGCGGCGGCCGCGCGCGCCGAAGGCGTGGCGAAACGCGCGCAGCACGGCGCGCGGGTTTTTGCGCTCCTGATAGCTGTTCAGGTCGTAGATGAAGAGAAAAAGGAAGCGATCGCGCGGCAGTCCGAGCGCGGCGCGCGGGTCGGGATCGGACGGAATCGGAAACTCGATCGCGTGCGGCATGGCCAGCACCGGAACGCAAACCTTGGCCGCGATCGCATCCCGCGCGAAACGCGACGGCGCCCAGATCTCATCGACGCATTCGCAATGGCGCACCCAGCCGTCGGGAAACTCCGGAAGCTCCCAGGCCCAGTAGCCGATGTTGTATTTTCCACGCCGGAAGGCCGCGCCGTGATGGGCGTCGATGTCGCGCGATTGAGGCGCGTCGATGTGGATCACGTTCACGGGATACGGATTCTCTTCCGACAGACGATCGTCGAAGGCGCGATCGCCCTGCGCGGCTTTGCAGAAGAGCTTCAAGGGAACGAGCGCATGCGGCACGCCCGCGGCCGCGGCGGCGCGCGCGGCGCAACGCACGGATTCACCGACGCCGAGTTCGGCGCGGAACCAGCCCACGAGGTTGATGCCGATGTTCGTGCGACGGGTGATGAAACCGGCGTCGAAAGCCGAGGCGCCCGCGCCGAAGTCGAGCACGGTTTCGTCATCCATCCGAATGCGCGCGAGGCGCAGACGTTTGTTTTTCGTTTGCTTCCGGTAGGGCTGCAAACGCGCGGCTCCGGACCAGCCGGCGAGAACGCGCCCGAGCCACGCGAGCGCATTCGTCCGCCCGACACCGAGCAGGCGCAGCCCGATGCGCGCGGGGCCGCGGCGGTGGCGGGGTGGAAGTTGGACGGTCCAGGCAAACGCGCTCCCGGTCGCGCGCATGCGGCCGAGCGCGCGGCCGTTGAGGCTCAGCTCGATCCCAAGCCCGCCTTGCGCCTCGCGCTGCCCGTCGTCGGGAAGCAGTTCTCCTTCGATCGTGAGCGTTTCGTAGGGCAGATCACAGGGCAGGGTGATCGCGCCGCGCTCGCGAATCCAGACGGAGCCGGAGTGTTCGGCGCTGAAAAACAAACCCGACCAGCGGAAACCCGTGCCGAGCGGGCCGTGGACGATGCGGAGCGGAGCGGGTTTCTTCATGCGACAGGATCGGGAGGTTGCGCGGCGGGCAACGGAAGCGGCAAAAGGGAAGGCGGGCGGGCGCTCATTTGTCGTCCGGATGGGGGCCGAGGATATCCAGCCAGCGGCGCTCCTCGCGCACGATGCTTTTCTCGATCATGGCGCGGGCCACGTCATCCGGCCGGCGGGCGAGCCCCAGGCAGCAGAAGAGCGCCCGCCAGAGCAACCATGGATCGGCGTGGCGCGGCTCGAGCCAGTGCTCGCGCAGATAGGCGAGCGGCCAGTCCCGCGCGGCATCGTCGACGATCTGCGCGCGCCACGCGCGAAACAGGCGCCGGCTGTTGCGCTCGTCATGTTTCTTTCGTCCTGGCGAGGCGCTGACATGGTGGCGGACAACGCTGCGGTTGGCGACGAGAACCTTCAATCCGCGGGCGCGCGCGCGGTAGCAAAAATCGACGTCCTCGCCGCCGTTGATATAGCGTTCGTCGAATCCGCCGAGATCGAGAAAGAGCTGGCGCGGCACGAGACAACAGGCGCCGGTGACGGCCGGCCGCGCCGAGTAGTCGGGCCGCCTGGACAAAAAGGGCGTGTCGTCGTCGAGGTGCGCGAGCCTGGCCTCGAGGCTGACAACGATGCCGGCATGGTCGAGCGCGCCGTCGCTCACGCGCAACTGGTGGTTGCCGACCACGCCGACGTCATCCCGCTGGTGGAACACGCGCAGCATCGGCTCGAGCCAGCCGGGTTGGAAGATCAGGTCGTTGTTCACCAGCGCGAGAAACCGGCCGCGGGCGAGGCGCGCGCCGCGGTTGTTGGCTCCCGCGTACCCCAGCCGGTTTTCGTTGAGCGCGACGATGAACGGCGGGGCCGGAAGACCCGCCGCCCACTCCCGCGTGCCGTCGCTGCTGCCGTCGTCGATCAGAATGATCTCATGCGCCAGCCCGGCCGGCAGGCTGGCGCGGAGCGAGTCCACGCCGGGGCGTGTCAAATCCAGGCGATTGAACAAAGGAATGATGAACGAGATCTCCACGGCAGGGAGCGCGCGCGAACGGCGACCGATGGCTGCCTACGGCAATGGAAACGCCCCGGTCCGGTCAACGCGCAAGCGCGGCCCCGGCGATCGATCAACCATCCAGCACCTGATGCCCGAGCAGGCCGCGCAGATACCGGCCGTAGCTCGATTTGCCGAAGCGCTCGATCGCCGTCTCGAGATCCGCGGTCGTGATCCAGCCGTTGCGCCATGCGATCTCCTCGACGCACGCGATCTTCAAGCCCTGGCGGCGCTCGATGACGTGGACGAAATTGGCCGCGTCGAGGAGGGATTCGTGCGTGCCGGTGTCGAGCCACGCGGTGCCGCGGCCCATGATCTCGACCTTGAGTTTTCCGGCGCGCAGGTAGCGCATGTTCAGATCGGTGATCTCGAGTTCGCCGCGTGAGGAAGGCTGCAAGGCGCGCGCGTGCTCGACGACGTATTCATCATAAAAGTACAGCCCCGGCACGGCGTAGTTCGACTTGGGTCTGTCGGGTTTCTCCTCGAGCGAGATGGCGCGGCCGGAACCGTCGAACTCGACCACGCCGTACTGCCGCGGATCGGACACGTGGTAGCCGAAGACCGTGGCTCCCTCCGTTCGCGCGCTGGCGACCTGCAGCGTGTCGCTCAGATCATGGCCGTAGAAAAGATTGTCTCCGAGCACGAGCGCGGCCGGGCCGCCCGCGAGAAAATCCGCGCCGATGAGAAACGCCTGCGCCAGGCCCTCCGGCCTCGGTTGCTCCGCGTATTCGAAGCGAACGCCGATGTGGCCGCCGTCGCCGAGCAATTCGCGAAACAGCGGCAGATGCTGCGGGGTGGAGATGATCAGGATCTCGCGGATGCCCGCCAGCATCAGGATCGAGAGCGGGTAGTAGATCATCGGCTTGTCGTAAACCGGCATCAGTTGCTTGCTGATGGGAATCGTAAGCGGATGCAGCCGGGTGCCGGAGCCGCCGGCGAGGATCAGACCGCGGCGCGGTGAAGGGAGCGAGGGAGTGAGGGAGTGAGGGAGTGAGGGATTATTCACGCGTTCGGAGGGTGCGAATGGTGGCGCTCAGGATCGCAATGATCTCTTCGCAGAGGGCGACGCGCGCGGCGATCAAATCGCGCGGCAGCCAATGTTTAAAGCGTTCTTCGTAGCGGCCTCGGGTCTCGGTGGCGGATCCGCGCGCGATCACAAGAAAGCGCGCGTAGTCGGCGCGAGATCGGCGGCCGTATCCTTCGTCGATGTTCGATGATATGGAATCCGCGCTGGCAATCTGTTGCGTCACCAGCCGGCCGCAGACCGGATGCCGCGCAAGCGAGGAGAGGTCGGCCACCGCCAGATCGAAGAGTTCGCACGCCATCTGATATCCTCGAAACTGGCGCAAACTGTCGTTTCGTCCCATCCCTCACTCCCTCACTCCCTCACTCCCCAACCGACCGCGCGCGTAGCGCGTGGCCGTGATTTCGTCGCACCACGCCCGGTGCGCGAGATACCAGTCCACGGTTTTCGCCAGGCCGCTTTCGAAGGATTCGCGCGGGGTCCAGCCGAGTTCGCGTTCGATCTTCGCGCAGTCGATCGCGTAGCGGCGATCGTGGCCGGGACGGTCGGCGACGAAGGTGATCTGATCGGCGTAACTCGCGCCGTCGGGCCGCGGGGACTTTTCGTCGAGCAAGGCGCAGATGGCGCGCACGACATCGAGATTGGCGCGTTCGTTGATGCCGCCGATGTTGTAGGTTTCGCCGACGCGCCCGCGCTGGAGCACGCGCCAGATCGCGGCGGCGTGATCCTCGACGAAAAGCCAGTCGCGAATCTGCTGTCCGTCGCCGTAAACCGGCAGCGGCTTGCCATCGAGGGCGTTGAGGATGACGAGCGGGATGAGTTTCTCGGGAAAGTGAAACGGGCCGTAGTTGTTCGAGCAGTTCGTCGTCAGCGTGGGCAGCCCGTAGGTGTGTCGATAGGCGCGCACGAGGTGATCGCTCGCGGCCTTCGACGCGGCGTAGGGGGAGTTCGGCGCGAACGGGGTCTCCTCCGTGAACGCCGGGTCGTCGGGCGCGAGCGTGCCGTAAACCTCGTCGGTGGACACGTGCAGAAAACGAAACGCGCCTTTCCGCGCCCCGGGCAGCGCGGCCCAGTGGCGGCGCGCGGCGTTCAGAAGGCGGAGCGTGCCGACGACATTCGTCTGGATGAACGGCTCGGGCGAATCGATGGAGCGATCGACGTGCGATTCGGCTGCGAAGTTGACCACGGCATCGATGGCGTGGTCCCGCAGCAGGCGCCCGACGAGGGCTTCGTCTCCGATGTCGCCCTCGGCGAATATATAGCGCGCGTCGCCGGCGACATCCTCGAGATTCGCCGGATTGCCGGCGTAGGTGAGCTTGTCGAGATTGATGAGCCTGGCGACGGGCAAGTCGTCATCAACGAGCCGCTGCCGGACGAAATTCGAACCGATGAATCCACAACCGCCCGTGACTAGTAAGTGCATAAGAGCTTAAGGTTTAAGAGCGTAAGCGGATAGTGCGTAAGGATTCAGGCGCGGAGGCGGCGGAGGAGGGCGTTTAGCATTTTGGAGACTTCTGTCTATTCGGTGGAGCCGCGGGCGAAGATCAAGAACTGTCGGAACTCAGAGGGCGATCCGCGGCCTTTCTCCTCGGCGATGTTGGTCGGAATCGACGCGGCGGCGCGACGGAGCTGGTCGGTTGTCCGAAAACGCTCATCGGGCGGAAAGCATTTGGCGGCTCGGTAAACTTCCAAAGCCCCCGCATGCGATTTCTGCCAGACGACCAGATCCCGCCAGCTCTCGATCCTATCGTCGGCAACCGCGCTCATGGCTTACGCTCTTAACCGCGCCACGAGCGCAGCGCCTGCTCGACGGCTTCGTGGACTTCCAGGAGCTGGATGCCGGTCGCCTCGAGTTTCGTCGTGTCCATCACGCAATTCGAGCGCGGGGTCCTGGCGGCGAGTTGCATGAACTCGTCGTCGGATTTGAAGAAGATATAGTCCTTGCGGCAGACGCCCGTCCTCACGATCAGATCGACGACTTCGTGCGTGAAGATCGAGCCGCGGTTGGTCACGTTGTAGGTGCCGAACGGCACGCGCTTTTCCCAGCACGCGAACGTGGCGGCGCAGAATTCATGCAGGTTGGAAATGGAGTTTTCCGCCTCGAGCAACCGCTGATAGCGCATCAGCTTCGTGATATAGTTGCGCGGGTTGTCGTGATTGTCGAAGGGGATGCGGAGACGCCACAAGTAACACTCCGGAGCGCCGGCGAGCACCTCTTCGCCGAGCGCCTTCGTGCCGCTGTAGAAACTGCAGTTGTTCGTGCGGAAGCTGAAGTTCGGCGTGTCGTCCTCGCGAAAGCCGCCGCCATCGGGCCGGCGGCCGGAATAGATGCAGCCGGATGAAACGTGCCCCCACGGGAGTTTCGCCTCGGCGCAGACCTCGCGGATGATGCCGGGCAGGACGGCGTTGCCCATGAGGCACTCGGCCTTGTGCAGCTCGCACGCGTCGACGTTGGGCTTGCCGGAATAGCCGGCGGCGTTGATGAGGAACTGCGGCCTGCTCTCGGCGATGAGCCGGCGCAGCGGGAGCGGCTGCGTGTAGTCCACGTCCTTCCGGCTGATCACCTGGAAGGGGATGTTTCGTTTTGCGAAAAGGGCCTGATAAGCCTGGCCCACGTAACCGGTTCCGCCGAGTAGAAGAATCATGGAAAAGGGCGACGATAGGTGTGGGAAAGGGAGGACCGCAAGTGTCTTGGGGCTCCTTTCACGCCCGGCTCACCTCCGGTTGTAGTCGCCGCGGCTGAAATATTTTTCGAGCCACACGTACATGCAGATGAAGAAATAGCGGCTGCCCATTTCCTTGATCTTGAGCTTCGCCTCGCCCGCGCGGCGGTTGCGCCAGGTGATCGGCGTCACCGTCCAGCGGTAGCCGCGCACGATGGCCTTGAGCGGGATCTCGACCGTAAGATTGAAGTGTGGCGCCATGAGCGGACGGCAGCCGTCGATCACATTTTTGCGATAGGCCTTGAAGGCGTTCGTCGTGTCGTTGAGCGGAATCCGGAACATCATCCGGATGAAGAAATTGGCGAGGCGGTTGAAGAGTAGTTTGTGCTTCGGGTAGTCGATGATGCCGCCACCCTTGACGAAACGACTGCCGAAGACGCACTCCCAACCGTCGTTCAAAAGCCGCCAGTAGCGCACGACGTCGCGGCAATCGTCCGATTCATCCGCCATCATGGTCACGATGGCGTCTCCGCGCGCGTGGTTGAGCCCGTGGATGATGGCGCGGCCGAAGCCGTGCGGCCCGGGATTCTGCGCCGGCATCAACTCCGGGATCGTCTGTTTCAACGAATGAAGAATCTCCCACGTGCGATCGCTGCTGCCGTCGTCGACCACGACGATCTCGTGCGGCACGCCTTGAAGCCGCAGCTCGAGGTGAAGGTGCTCGACGGTCGAGGCGACGCATCCCTCCTCGTCGCGGGCCGGAATGACGACCGAGAGCAGCCGCAGCTCCGGCAATGACGGATCGGGCGTGTTGCGCGCGCGCGGTCTCATCAGGGCGCGCTGAGGTCCAGCCACGAGGGATCGTCCTCCGCCTGCTTCGCGATTTCCTCGAGGATGGAGTCGACGCCGGTCTTCGGCCGCCAGCTCCAGACGCGCGCGGCGAGGCTTGCGTCGAGGACCATCCAGGGGATGTCGAACGGCCTCGGCGCGAGATCCGCCGCGACCTCGTGGGCGCCGAATCGATCCCGGCACCACGCGCTGAGCTGCCGGAGCGAGCGGGCGGAGGAAACGCCCCCGCCGGCATGGACGATGCGCTCGGCCGGCAGCGAGGGACTGCGCATCTGCGCGAAAAGAAGCTCCGCGACGTCGCGCGGGTGCAGGCAGTCGCGCGTCTGATGCCCGGCTCCATCGAAGCCGATGTATTTCAAGGGCCGCCGCCGCGCCCAGGAGTGTATCCAGAAACTGAATATGCCCTGGTCGGCGCGTCCGAACTGGCCGGCTCCCGCCATCACGCCGCAGCGGTTGACCAGCGCGGGCAGATCGTAGGCGTGGCCGTATTCGAGCGCGAGCGCCTCGGAGGCGAGCTTGGTCGCGCCGTAAAGCGACACGGGCGCCGCGGTGCTGAAGTTTTCCGTGACGCCGGCCGCCGAGACGCCGGGGGGCAGCGGGTGGTTTTCGTCGAGTTCGAATCGCTCGCCGCGCGCGGTCACGGGAAGCCCCGCGAGCGGCGGAATCGAATAAACCCGGCTCGTGCTCAGGAGGATGAACCCGGCGCGGCTCCGGCGGCAGAACTCGAGCACGTTGATCGTGCCGGCGAGATTGTGCTCGACGAGCTGCCGGCTGCTCGCGCGCCCATCGATCCCCGCGAGCACGCTGGCGTTGGCCGCGCAGTCGACGACCCAATCGACGGAAGGCAGCGTCTCGAAATCGCTTTGCGCGCGGATGTCGCCGTGAAAAATCTTCACGCCGCGCTTCCGGAGTTCCGCCAGGTTTACATGGCTGCCGGGGCGGATGAGGTTGTCGATGCCGGAGATGTCGAGTCCGGGTGACATATCCTGCAGCGCGCGCGCGATCGTGGAACCGACGAATCCGCAGATGCCTGTGACGAGCAAGTTAATAAGAGCGCAAGGTTTAAGAGCGTAAACTGGTCGTGTGTAAAGGGTCAGGCGCGGAGGCGGCGAAGAAGGGCGTTGAGCATCTTGGAGACTTCGATGCAACGCGCTTCGAGGTTCGCGTGATCGGCTTCGGGAAGAACGCTTGAATCTTTGGCGGGCGGAAGCAGGCAACGGGTCTCTTCGGTGGAGCCGCGGGCAATCGTCAGGAGCCGTCGAAACCCGGATTGCGACCCCCGGCCTTTTTCTTCGGCGATGTCGGTCGGAATCGGCGTGGCAGCGCGACAGAGCGGGTCGGTGATGCGAAAGCGCTCATCTGACGGAAAGTTTTTAGTGATCCGATGCGTCTCCACGGCAGCCGCGCGCGACTTCTGCCAGACGACCTGATCCCGCCAGCCCTCGATCCTGTCCTCGCCAACGGCAGTCATTGCTTACGCTCTTAAACGCCAGGCTTCGACGATTTCCTCGATCGTCTGTTCGAGTGTCTTCGTGATGTCCCATGCCGGGTAGTGTGCCCGCATCTTGCGCAGGTCGCTGTAATAACAGATGTGGTCGCCGATGCGGTTTTCGTCGACATAGGAGTAAACCTGCGGCCTGCCGGTGAACTTCTCCGCGAGCTTGAACGCCTCGAGGATCGAGCAGGAGTTGGCCTTGCCGCCGCCGAGATTGTAAACCTCGCCCGCGCGCGGCGCTTCCGCGAAGGCATGGATGAAGCGCGCGACGTCGAGCGCGTGGATGTTGTCCCGCACCTGCTTGCCCTTGTATCCGAAAACCCGATACTCGCGGCCCTCGAGGTTGCGCTTGACGAGGAAGCTGAGAAACCCGTGCAGCTCGACCCCGCTGTGATTCGGCCCCGTCAGGCAGCCGCCGCGAAGGCAGCATGTCGGCATGCCGAAGTAGCGGCCGTATTCCTGCACCATGATGTCGGCCGCGGCTTTCGACGCGCCGAAGAGCGAGTGCTTGGATTGATCGATCGAGAAAGTTTCCGGTATGCCGTGTTCGTAAACCGGATCCGCGTAGTCCCAGCGCGTCTCGAGCTCGGTCAGCGCGATGCGATTGGGCGCGTCGCCATAGACCTTGTTCGTGGACATGTGGATGAACGGCGATTCCGGGCAGGCCTGGCGCGCGGCTTCGAGCAGGTTGAGCGTGCCGACGGCGTTGGTGTCGAAATCGTCGAAGGGAATCGCGGCGGCGCGGTCGTGCGAGGGTTGCGCGGCGGTGTGCACGATGACGTCCGGCCGCAGAGTCTGCAGCATCGCCAGGACCCCCGCGCGATCGCGGATGTCCAGCTCGTGGTGACGGAAACCCGGAAGCTGCTCGATCAGGCGCCGCTGGTTCCAGCGGGTGTCGCCCTGCGGCCCGAAGAAGACCGCGCGCTGATTGTTGTCCACACCATGCACAGTGTGGCCCAGCGCCGCGAAATAAGAACACACTTCGGACCCGATGAGGCCGGAGGAACCGGTGACAAGGACGCTCTTCGGCATGAGGCCATCGAGGCCCACCGCGGCGCGCCCGCCAAGCCGAAACTCGATCTCTGTCTGCCTGGCCTCGCAGGTCGCGACGCATTCAGGCCCCGGGCGCGGCGCTGGTGAAGGTGTTGGGCGGAATCGCGCTTTGGCCCCGGAAGGGTCGACGACCCGCCGGCCGCGTCTGGCGTCGGCCGCGGGCAGCACGGCGGGATGTGCCGCATGTCCCCCCACAGCCATCCGGGGCACGCGGCCCGTGGATATTTGTCACTTATTAAGTTACAAATATCCATGGGTGCGCCGGCGTTTGCCGGGGCATTTTGTCACTTATTAAGTGACGAAGTTGGCTGCGGCCGCTTCGATTGAAGGGCGCGGGCTGGTTTGGGTTCTGATTGCCCGGCGCAGGCGGGGATGGCCGTTGGATGCAGGCGGGTTGAGCGGTTCAGAGAGACTGCGGAGCGGATGGCGGCCCCGCAGGCCTGCTTCCCAAGCCGCCTGAAGGCGGGACTCCGAACCTCGAGTACGCTTTTCGCACATAGCGTCCATTGCAGCCGTCCCGGTCTTCGCGGGCGCGCGGGCCTTTTGCTTGTGCGGGCGTCTCCGGCTTTCCAGGCTCGCGCACTTATGGCTTTGCACCGGGCCTGTCACCGAATTCTGTTCAAGTCCCATGCGGAATATTTTTGTTAGCGGTGGAGCCGGTTTCATCGGCGGCCATCTGGCGCGGAGGCTGTCGGCCGTCCCGGGAGTCGAGCGGGTGGTCATCTATGACAATTTCTCCTCCGGCACGCGGACGCGCCTCGCGGCGGTGGCGGATGACGCGCGGTTTCGCATCGTCGAAGGCGATTTGAAGGATGGCGGGAAAGTCGTCGAGGCGATGGCCGGCTGCGACACGGTGTTTCACCTCGCGGCCAACCCGGACATCGCCAGGGCCGTCAGCCAGCCGGACATCGATTTCTGGGAAGGCACGTATCTGCTCCAGAACGCGCTCGAGGCCGCGCGCCTGAATCGTGTCTCGCGGCTGTTCTATACCTCCGGGAGCGGCGTGTATGGCGAGAACGCCGCCGTGGCATTCACCGAGTCTTACGGGCCATGCCTGCCGATCTCGACCTACGGGGCGAGCAAGCTGGCGTGCGAGGCGCTGATCTGCGCCTATTGCCATATGTTCGACCTCACGGCGCGGGCGTTTCGTTTCGCCAATGTCGTGGGCCCGCGACAGACGCATGGCGTGGGGTACGATTTCGTGCGGCGCCTTCAGGCGGATCCCACGCGGTTGCGCATCCTGGGCGACGGCACGCAGAGCAAGAGCTACATCCACATCGACGACATCCTCGACGCGGTGTTTGTGGCCGGTGAAAGGAGTGCCGCCCGCTACGATGTCTTCAACGTCGCGACGGGCGACACCATCACCGTGCGCGAGATCGCGGATCTGGCGGTGGAGGTGTGCGGCCTCACGCCGGCGGAGGTGCGCTACGAATTCACCGGCGGCGATCGGGGCTGGAAGGGAGACGTGCCGGTGGTGCGTTTCGACTCGGGGAAAATCCAGTCGCTCGGCTGGCGTTGCCGCCGCGCCTCGCGCGAGGCGGTGCGCGACGCGATGGCGGCGATGCGGAGGGAAATCGACCATGGCTGACGCGCGAAGCACGCCCGACAGAATCGAGCACCTGCATCCGCCGGGCATGGAGCCTGGCCCCGTGGAATTGAGCGTGGTCGTTCCGGCGCTGAACGAGGCGCTCACCGTCGGCGAGTTTGTCGACTGGTGCCGCGAAGGCCTCGAGCGCGCGGGAGTGACCGGACAGATCCTCATTGTCGACAGCTCGACCGATGAGACGCCGGATATCGTGCTCGCTCGCGGCGGCGAAGTCCTGCGCGTGCCGAAGCGCGGATTGGGCCGCGCTTACATCGACGCCATTCCGTTCATTCGCGGCCGGTGGATCGTCATGGGCGACGCCGATCTCACCTACGACTTTCGCGAACTCGATCGCTTTGTGGCCGAGTTTCGAAAGGGGGCGGAGTTCGTCATGGGCAGCCGCTTTCACGGCTCGATCGAGTCCGGCGCGATGCCGGGGCTGCACCGCTACTTCGGGACGCCGCTCACCACGTGGATCCTCAATCGCATTTATCGAAGTCGTTATAGCGACATCCATTGCGGCATGCGCGGCCTCACGCGCGAAGCGCTGGCGAAGATCGATCTGCGGTCGCAATCCTGGGAATACGCGTCCGAGATGGTGCTCAAGGCGGCGCGGTTGAAGCTGCGCCTGGCCGAGGTGCCTGTGACGTTCTACAAGGATCGCGAGGGACGGCTCAGTCATCATCGGCGCATGGGCTGGTTGTCGCCGTGGATCGCCGGATGGCTGAACCTGCGCGTCATGCTGAGCTATTCGCCCGATTCGTTTCTGATGAAACCCGGCGTGGTGATGCTGGCGCTCGGATTGTTGCTGGCGGTCCCGCTCGGCTTCGGGCCGTTCACTCTCGCGGGAATCGGCTTCAACCTCCACTGGATGCTCTTCGGCGTGACATGCGCCACGCTCGGCTACAGTTGCGTCCAGATCGGAGTGATCGCGCGGGTCATGCACGGGCTGCGCTCGGGCATCGAGAACAGGCTGCTGCGGCTCCTCGCCTACAATCGCGGTGTCTCGATCGCCGGCGCGCTCACCGGCTTCGGCATGCTTCTGGTGGGGGTGCTGGTGTGGAACTACGTTCGCGGCGGCCTCGCGCTCACGGCGGTCTCGTATCCGGCCATTCTCGGCCTGCTCCTGATCATCCTTGGATTTCAGACCTTCGCTTTCACGCTGCTGCTCGAGATGACACAGCGGCTGGTCGAGCGGAAACGCCCATGAGCGTCCGCGCGGATGAGGCCTATGGTCAGCGCGGCACGACGTGGGTAGATCGTTTCGGCGTCTGGTTGTCGCAGCGCGCGATTCGTCGCCGGCTGCCGCGGAAGGACGGCCTCGAGTTGCTCGAACTCGGCTGCGGTTATCGCGCCACCCATCTGATTCATTTGCCCGGGTCCGTCCGGCATGCGACGGGGGTTGATTTTCAGCTTGCGCCCGAGTTGCGGGCCCATCCACGCCTGACGCTGCGCGAGGGATCCATCGAAGAGATCCTGCCCGGGCTGCCGCGGGCGGGATTCGACGTCGTCCTGCTCATCTCGGTGCTCGAGCACCTGAGCGAACCCGGAGCCGCGTTGCGCGCCGTGCGCGAACTCATGCGTCCGGCTGGAGTGCTGATGATCAACGTGCCGACGTGGCGCGGAAAACGATTCCTCGAGTTTTCCGCCTTCAGGCTGGGGCTCAGTCCGAAGGTCGAGATGGACGATCACAAAATGTATTACGATAAACGCGATCTCTGGCCGCTTTTGGTCCGCGCCGGTTTTCGTCCGAGCCACATCCGGCTCAGTTATCACAAGTTCGGGCTCAACCTCTTTGGCGTTGTCACGCGTTCGGATGACAACTGAACCGATCGAGCGCGACGACTGGGACGCGCACTGGGAGCGTTACGCCGAGGCGGCGGGCCGGAATCCGGCGCAACGGATGCGGCACGCGCTCATCACGCGTTTCCTGCGGGAACGCGCCGGGTCCGCGGCGATGCGCGTGATGGATGTCGGCAGCGGGCAGGGCGATCTTCTGGTCAAGTTGCGATCCGCGTTTCCCGCCGCTTCGTTGTTCGGAGTGGAACTCAGCCGGGCCGGGGTGGAGATCTCGCGGCGCAAGGCGCCCGAGGCGACGGTTCTCGAGGCGGACATGTTCAACCCGCCGGATGGATTGAGGCCGTTTATCGGTTGGGCGACGCACGCCGTGTGTTCCGAAGTGCTGGAGCACGTCGATTCGCCGGCCGCGTTTCTCGAGGCCGTCCGCCCTTATCTGACGGACGGGAGCATTCTGGTCGTGACCGTTCCGGGCGGCCCGATGTCGGCCTTCGATCGCCACATCGGCCATCGCCGGCATTTCACCCGCGAGTCGATCGCAGCCTGTCTCGACGAAGCGGGATTCGAGGCGGACCGCGTCTGCCTGTGCGGCTTTCCCTTCTTCAACGCCTACCGCGCCACCGTCATCGCGCGCGGCGAGCGCCTCGCCCGCGATGTCGAGAAGGGGCAGAGGGGCGCGGGCGGCGCGCTCGCGCGAGCGGTGATGGCGGCCTTTCGCGCGCTCTTTCGGTTCAACCTAACCGACAGCCGGTTCGGCTGGCAGGTTGTCGCCGTGGCGCGCAAACGCGCCCGGGCCGCGTGAGTTTCGCCAGATCCGCCATCCGACGAATCCGATGAACAACAGCGCGGCGCCGGCGGCGAGCAGGCACCACGTCAGGTAGCGCGGCCAGTAGGAGAACTCGACCCGATAGGTTCCGGCGGCGTCCACGTGGACGGCTTTGAAGGCGTGGTTGACCCGGAAATATGGCGCGCGCCGTCCGTTCACGCGAACCCGGAAGTCCCCTTTCAACCACGCTTCGTGCAGCACGATCAGCCCCGCGCCCGGCGCCGTCACTTCGAACGAGGTCGTGTTCGACGTGAGCCGATAGTTGCCCGCCGGCACGATCGCGCGGGTGGATAGATCCGCGGGCATCGCCGGGGGCCCCGACCGATCGGCAGCCTGGGCGGCCGCGAGCGGACGTCCATCGCCCGCTCGCACAAGCTCCCAGAGGCCGGCCGGATTTTCGTAGGTGGCGAGGCGGTCCGTGAAGAAGGCGCGCGGCCAGGCGGTGTTGCTGGAATAGACATCCAGATCCGCCTCCAGCTCGCGTGTCAGGCTTTGGCCGATCTTCTCCCGGTCCGTCTGGAGATCGAGATAGTATTTGATATTGAGAAAGTCGTAGACGCGCCGGTTTTTCGCCACGGTGTCCGGATGCACAGGCAGGAACCAGTCCCACTGGCGCTCGATGCCGGAGGCGTCGATAAGTTGTCGATAGCGGGCGTTGACCACCGAATCGGGCCCGCCGATGCCCTCCAGCCCATAGGCGGCGCTCCAGCCGGCAAACAGGTTCGCATGGAAACCGATGACGCGGAAGGGCTCGCCGGAGTTCTTCTTGATATAGTCGATCGCCGGCGAGGGCGCGTGGAAGTCGACCCGCGCCGCCGGATTATAAACATAATCGTCGAAGCGGCTGTTTCCCTGCTGGCCAAACCGCCAGAGCATCACCGCCATGCACGTTGCGATCAGGATGAACGATGCCGGAGTCCAGGTCCCCTTTCGAACGCGCAGCCAGACCACGGCGACAAGCGCGACCGACGCGGCGAGGAGAGCCGCGAACTGGCCCCAGACGAACGGGCTCACGGGCAGGCGCTCGCCGAAGTTGAGGAAGGTGAGGATCGTGCCGGCGCCGAATGGCGGACGATGCACGGCCTGCGTCAACGCGATGAAAGGGAAAATGAAAACGAAGAGCAGGAGAAGCGCCGCAATCACGAGATCCGCGCGCGCGCGGTTGCCGCCGAGGCGCGTCAGCGCGGCGCGGTAGCCGAAGCCGGCGAGCACCAGCAGATGGACGATGAGCACGCACGAAAAACAGTTGTCGATGTGCGCGACATTGCCGAGAAACGGCGCCTGCGTGATCCACTGCGGGGGCACGATGCCGAAGGCCATCGCGTAAGCGACAACCGCCCCGACGACCAGCGCGAGCCGCAGCCGGTCGGGCCCGGTTCCGCGCCACGCCGCCACCATATAGAGCACGCCGAGCAGGGCGAGAAAGTTGGCGGACGGGTTCCACACCCGCTCCATCTGATGGATCGGGCGGTAGAAAAGCTCGTCGAACAACCCGATCTGGACGATCGGAAGGATTTGATACGCGCTCGGGACATTGTAGGTCGTGTAGGCGCGATTGAGCGCGTCGAGAAAGGTGATCCAGACGGGCGAACTCAACATCGCGAAGAGCGCGCCGCCGAGCGCGAGGATGACGAGCTTGCCGCGTTTCGTCCGCCAGCCGGACCCGCCGGTCGCTAGCGCGATCAGGCCGGTGAAGTTGAGGCCGAGCAAAAGCATATAGGCCTCCTTGACCGTGCCGCTGGTCATGACGAAACCATTGGCCACGATCAACAGGCCGGTCCCCAGCGTGGTGGTTCGCAGGCTTTTCGACTGCGCGATCACGATCCAACTGAGAAGGATCCACGGCGAATAACAGAACGAGAAATACGCCGGATGATTGACCCGGTAGAGAAAGAACCCGACGAAGGGAGCGGAGAACGCGGTGATGATCGCGGCGGGCAGATGCCGCGTGGCGCGATACACCGCCAGCCCGAGCCCGCAGGCGAAGAGGATTCGGGCGAGGACGTATTTCAAATCCCACGCCCACGCGGCGCCGTTTGCCGCCACCGCGATGAGATGGAGGGGATCGCCGACCATCGACTGGCCCTGGCCGAGCAGCGTCACACCGGTCGAGTCGTAGCGATTCCAAAGCGGCAGTTCGCCGTCGTCGAAGATGGCGCGATGCTCGATGATCGAGAGCGGATGATGGTGCCAGGCGATCGCTCCGACATCCGACCCCATCGCGTTTTCGGTCTTTGTGTCCGTATAACCGGGGAGGGTCGGAAAACGCTGGTAGAGCAGGAAGGTGCCGTCGCTGAAATTGGGAGAGACGAAGCTGCGGCCGAGAAACACCACGGGGTAGGCGCTGGCGACGGCCGCCGCGAGCGCGACGAGGGCGATCGCGCGTTGCGGGCGCAGGCGCAGCCATTCGAGCGCGCGGCCGGCGCTCCTCCGAACAGGCGCGATGCGATCGACAGCGAGGAGGACGAGACCCAGCGCGATGAAAACAAGGCCGGCCTTTCCGACCCACGCCTTGATCGTGGTGTATTTTTCGGGGTCGAGTTCGAGCGGCGGATCGAATTCGAGCAGCAGTTGGGGATCGTTGGCCCCGGCCGTGGTCGCGACTTCGAGTCCGGCATTCGACAGGCTCGTCGATTGGATCTGATTGATCGGGCGCAGCTCGCCGACGCCGATCTCCCGCACGATATTGCCGTCCCGATCGGCGATGCGAAGCTGCGAAATCGTGACCGATCCACTCGAGGCCATCGGATCGAAGCGAAAGGCGCGGAAGGAGCCGGGAGGGATTGGGAACGAGTAATCCACCGGCTCCGGCCCCGCCGTGAGGGAAGTCCGGGCGGAGTGTTGCTCGCTCAGGCCGTTTCCCCTGTCGAAATAGACCTGCGCCAGTCCGCTCGCGCCCGTCGTCAGGCGCACGCGCAATTCGTAGGCGTGCGAGCGGGACTCCTCCCCGGGCAAAAATGGGAGAACCGAGATCAGGCTGAACGCGAGAAGCGAGAGAAGGGACGACCAGGTGAAGAGTTTCATGGCGAATGGTTCGTGTTCAGGCGGCGGCTGGAATGCGCGCGGGAATAAATACAACAGCGCTCATGCGGCCCGATGGCGGCGCGGGAACCATGAATGTCATGCGGACATCATCCTTCGAGCCAGCGCGAGGACCGGGCTTCCCACAACCACGACGATTCCCGCTCCGACCCAGAACAAGACCAGGCCCGCGCGGCCAAGCCGGTAGCTCCAGCAGGACAACGTGGCCATCTCCACCGGGGCTCCAAAGCCGATCCAGCCGTCCGCGGACCGATCCTGCGCGAGGAGGCGGACCGGACCGTCTGGAGCGGAGATCACGGCTTTCCGCCAGCTCGTGCCGGCGAAGGTTTTTCTCCATGATCCGGGAATCAATATATCGGCAGGACGGCCATCCGCATGCTCGAGATGAAGCGACAGCCCGGTCGATTCGTTCGAGTCCGCCGCGAGAGGCAACAGCCAGTAGTTGAACGTTCCGGGCGCGACTGGATCGCTTTGCCACTCGCCGGTGGCTGGCGCGCCGGTTTCGGTGAATGAGCCGACAACCGGCCAGCCGCGAGGCGCCGGTCGTTCGGGCGAGACGGCGTCGGATCCGAATCCGGAAGCGTCGCTTTCGGAGGCGGAGAGCGCGAGCGGAGCGCGCACGCTGGCGGGCAGGATTTTTCTGATCGCCTCGTGTCTGAGCCGTTGAACAAGCGCCTCCGCGCCGGGATACGGAATCGTTCCCTTTTTCAGATCGGCTATATCACCACTCCGCAAATAGGCGCGCGTGTTGGCCTCGGCCTCGGCATGATCGCGGGCGAGCACTGGACCGGTGACGCGCCATGTCTCGTCGATATGCCGCCACCAGCCATGCGCAAACAGGGCGGCGGCGATCAGGGCGAGCGAGATTCGGAGGGCTGCCTTCCAGCCACTCATGCGAACGCGCGAGAAGAAAACGAGAAGGCTGAGCGCATTGACGCTCAGTCCGATCGCCACGGTGTCCAGATAACGGTTGGCCGGCCACGGTCCGCCCGCGCCGCGGGCGTAGGCTGCCGCGGCGAATTGAAGCAGAACCCAGATGCCCGCTCCGACGACCACGCGTTCGGCGCGGCTCGAGGCGCCGGCCTGTTTCCACACCCGCCAGGCCAGGCAGGCCCACGGCATCCATGCGAGGATTGGAAACAACCATACGCCGAGGACCGGCCATTGCATGCTTCGCCAGAAACCGAGGACGAAGTCCTGGATGGACGCCGCCCGCATTTGCGCGTGATGGGGGACCTCGGTTTTCGTCATCCACCCGAGCGCCGCGATCGTCGCGCAAACGGCGATCGTCATGCCATGGCGGCGGAGGAGCGTGCGAGGCGGGGTCGAGAGCGCGAGCATGCAAACCACCGCGATGGGAGCGAGCAGGCCGGAGGCCATGGAGAACAACGCGGCGATCGAGCAGAGCATGCCCAATATCCACGGAAGCGAAAAAGTCCTTCCCGCGCTCAGAAAGGCAATCGCGGCGAGTGAGAACCCGATGAGGAACGGTTGCTGGGTGTGAAATCCGCCGATGATATTGTGCCAGGCGATCGGCGCCGCGAAAAGGGCAAGGATTGCCAGCGACCAGACGACATGCCAGCGCGGGGCGATCATGCGCCGGCCATACAAGCACACGGCCACGGCCAGCAGCGCATATAACACCGCGTTCGCCGCGCATTCGAGCCGCCCGTCCCACTGGCCATTGGCCATGAGCAAGGCGAGCGCGAGCATCTTCGTCGGGACGATTCGATGCTCGTTGTGCGGGATGAAGAAGTCCGCGAGCCGCAACCGGCCTTCGAGATGGGGAAGCAGCAGGAGTTCGCTCTCCGCATCCCACTGGTCCCACATGGGAAGGTCGGTGCCGAATCGATCGACGTACGCGACTCTCGCGCCGAACACGGCGACAAAGCAGCCGACGGCAACCAGCGCCACGATCGACCTGCGAACCAGCGAACTTCCAGCAGTCTCCATGTCGGCGGCGAGCTGCACGATGCGAGCGATCAGGAGGCTTGATTCATACGCCCGATTTTTTCTCGGGAGTTTCGGCCTTTATGGAGTGTTGCGACTTGAATCTCTCGCGGGTTCATTCCCTGAAGCTTGCTTCGTTCCTGGGACGGTAGGAGCGGCTTCAGCCGCGATGCGAAATCGGTGCGTGGACGCATCGCGGCTGAAGCCGCTCCCACGTTTCGTTCGATGCCTCGGGGCAAGCCCCGAGGCGTTTCACAGTCGGGGAGGCTCAAAGCGGCGACTTGTCGCCGCGCTCCAAAGGGCAAAGAAAAAATCGGGCTCACTTGTGTCAAAGCCGGTATCCCGCGGTCGCGGCGTCGCGGGCGAACATCCGGACGGTGTCCAGCGAGAGCCCGGTCAGATCGGCGCCGAGGAGCCGGGCCGCCTTGGCCAGAATGTCGTGCGTGACGGTGACGATGTGGCAGCCGCAGGCTTCCGCCTGCGCGAGGTTGAGCACTTCGCGGACGCTGGCCCAGAGCAGTTGCGCCTGTGGCAGGCCGCCGAGCATGCCGAGACACTCGCGCGCGACCGGCATCGGATCGCGACCGGTGTCGGCGATCCGCCCCGCGAATAGAGAAAGGACGATCGGCACATCGGGATTCGCCGCGTCGGCCGCCGCGCGCACTTGCGCGGGCGTGAGCATGGCCGTGACGTTGACCCGGACTCCCTCCTTCGCCAGCTCGCCGACGAGCGGGATCGAGGATTCGCCGCGCGAGTTGGTGATGGGGATTTTAACGAAGACATTCGCGCCCCAACCGGAGATTTTCAGCGCCTGCCGCCGCATCTCGGGAAATTCGTCGGAGAAGACTTCGAACGAGATGGGTTTGTCTTTCACCGTCTCGAGCACATCGCGGGCGAATGCCTCGTAGTCGGCCACGCCGGCTTTTTTCATCAGGGTGGGATTGGTCGTGAGTCCCTTGATGAAAGGCTTGTGGTAGAGATCGAGAATGCCCGCCTTGTCGGCGCCGTCGGCAAAGACCTGCACCTTCATGGTTTCGAGGGAAAGCATGTACCGGGATTGAGTTGAGCGTTCCCGGCACGGGCAAGGATGATATCCACGGCGGCGGCGAATGCGCGCACGGTATGGTCGGGCGGGGCGCGCAGTTTTTCCGCATAATCGTGGTCGATGAAGATCGTCCGGCAGCCGGCGGCCCGGCCGCAATCGATGTCCCGCCAGCGATCGCCGACCATCCAACTGCGCTCGAGATCCAGATCCAGTTCGCGCGCCGCCCGAAGGAGCATGCCGGGCGCGGGCTTGCGAAACCCGGAAGGCGGAGCCTCGTCGCCCGCATCGTAGGCGACTTCGACGCGGTCGATCGGCAACAGCTCGCGCAGACGCGCGTGCATCGCCTCGACCGTCTCGCGCCGCTGCGTCCCTCGTCCCACGTCGGGCTGGTTGGTCGCAACCACGAGGACGAAGCCGGCCTCGCGCAGTTCGCGGCATCCTTCCACGACCCCTGGGAGCAGTTGAAACTCGTCCGCCGATCGCGGTGGATACGGCTTGCCGTCGCGCACGATCGTGGCGTTCAGCGTTCCGTCGCGATCGAGGAATACCGCCGGGCGTCGCGTCTGGCTCATGGGATCGGCGCGTTCGAGCGTTTCATCGAGTGGCGGAAACAAGCGATGGCGGCTGCTTGATGGAAGTTCGGAGTCCCGCCTTCAGGCGGCCTGGTTGGTCCCGCAAACCTGCTCTCCAGACCGCCTGAAGGCGGGACTCCGAACGCAGAGGACGGTCGCGTTCGTTCATCGGCAACCCCTTTGAAACCGAGGAGATCACTTCACGCTTTCCCACTTGGTCTGCCTCATCTTCAGCGCCGGGTGCGAGACGAAGAGGTGCCAGATGACGGCCTGGAACGCTTCGGCGTGCGGGGTCGTGTTCTCGGGGTTGACGGTGGGGACGATCACGCAGGCGTCCGCCACGCGGGCGGTGTGGCCGCCATCGCGGCCGACGACGCCGACCACGCTCGCGCCGACCGATTTGGCGAACTGGAGCGCGGTCACGAGGTTGGGGGAGACGTTGTTCTCGAGATCGCCGCCGCCGACGGAGAAGACGAGGATTCCGTCCTTCTCGTTCAACCGGCTGCCGCGCAGCCATTCGACGAAAACGGTGGCCCAGCCTTCGTCGTTGGCGCGGGCGGTGAGTTCGGAGACGTTGTCCGTCGGCGCGTAACATTCGAAGCCGGCTATCTTGCGAAAGTCGTTCACCGCGTGCGAGGCGTTGGCCGCGCTGCCGCCGACTCCGAGGATGAAGAGACGCCCGCCGCGGTCGCGGATCTCGCGCAGGAGGGAGACGCATTGCTCGCAGTCGGCGGGCGCCAGCTTCGCGAGAACGTCGGCGGTTTCCCGCAGGTGTTGTATCGAATAGCTCATGGTTTGAGTTCCTGTGTTGGCGCTCCTTCCGATCGGAGGAGCGCGTCGAGTTCCCGCAGGCCCGCGTGCGATCCGACTTCGTGGAATCGATTCCACACTTCGTAGCCGGCAAGCTCGCCGCGCTCGACAAGATCGCGATAAACATCGGCGAGATCGACAGGCTCGTCCCGCGGGAGCCCGTCGAGGGCGGTGGCGCGCAGGACGCCGAGGCCGTAGTCGATGTGCCGCATCTGCGGGACGTTGTTTTTCTTGTCGTAGATCTTGATCCGCCCGCCGGCGAACCAGACGTTGCTCGCGTCGTAGCGCCCGCGATTTTCGAAGACGGTCATCAATCCCGCCTTCCCTTGCGCGAGAAAGGCGCGGCCCACGGCGAGGTAATCGATCGGCAAATACGAATCGCCGTAGAGCACGTAGAACGCGTCGCCCAGCCTGGGCAGCGCGCGAACGAGCGCGCCTCCCGTCCCGAGCAGGCGGGGACCGTCGAACGAGTAGTCGATCCGGATGCCGTGATCGGATCCGTCGCCGTAGCGTTCGACGATTCTCTCGCCGAGATGTCCGACGCAGAGCACGACACGCGTCAGCCCGTGTCTTTTCAAGAGCCGGATCTGATGCGAGAAAAACGGCTCGCCGGCGACCTCGACGAGGAGTTTCGGGATCGTCTCCGTGATCGGCCGGAGCCGGGTGGCGAGTCCGCCGGCCAGGATGGCCACGGGCAGTTCGGCGGCATCCGTCATGGCGATCGATTTCCGTCAACCACAACGACCATCAAATCGTTGGTCCTAAAAGCGGCGATGAATCGCCGCGCTCCAGAGCGCGCGGC
>CAZFCY010000014.1:0-20622 GCA_964517665.1 uncultured Opitutaceae bacterium
TTCCGAGAAGGCGTCGTAGGAGCGGCTTCAGCCGCGATGCGTCCATGCAACGCTTTCGCATCGCGGCTGAAGCCGCTCCTACCTGTGCTTCGATGCCTCGGGGCTTGCCCGAAGAGCCTCGCTTCATCGTCCATTGCACGGTCCAGAGTGGCGCCGCCCCGCGGCTAATCCAGGACGTGCGTTCTCAGCCAGTCGATCTGCGCCGCGTAGTACCCGTCGCTCTTGCGCCATGTGGTCATGCTCTGCATTTCCCGCATGCTGCCGGTCTCGGATACATCGATATTGTGATTTCCGTCGGAGAACGTCTTCACGGTCAGAGTGGCGTCGGGGTTTTTGCCCACCGTGGCCTCGTACAGCGCCCGCGTTTTCCGCCAGTCGACGTTGAGATCCTTCTCGCCGAAGAGCGCCAGGACGTCGATGTCCAGGCGCGCCAGCATCGCGTCGAAATCTTGGACGTAGATCTGCATGCCTGTTTCCGGCTCGAAAGGAAGCGGCCCCTCGGCGTTCCGGAGTTCCGCTTGTTCGCGCTCATACGCTTCCCGGGTGATTCCCTCTCCGGTCATGCGGGTGATATAGGCGTTCGCGCGCAGGTTTTTGGTGGCGGCACGATACTCTTCATAGGAAGCGCCGGTATGGAAGAGTTCGAACCCGCGCTTCCACTCCTGCACGAGCGCTTCCGCCTCTTCCACGGTCGAGCCTTCGTAGGGCAGATTGGATCTCAGGAGATAGAGGTAGTTGTCCTCCGCCGTGACGCCGGCCACCGATATCCAGAACCCGATGTCGGGATCCCGCGACAGGGCGAGGGGCGCGATCCAGCCGGCGCGACTGATTCCCCAAATGCCGATCCTGCCCGCGCCGGGAACCTTGTTCGCCCGCACGCAGGCGACGGCGTCCAACACCTCCTGCGCGCTCGAAGCCACCGGTTGATTGATGTCGAACTTTCCTTCGCTCCGCCCCTGGCCGGGTTTGTCCCACGTGACCGAAGCGATGCCCAATGCGGCGAAACGCGATCGCAGGTCGGCATACATGTCCCACCCGCGCACATCCGTGTTGCCGTACCCGTGCACGAACAGGATCAGCGCCTTCGCCTCCCCCTGCGCCGGCTGGCTGATGATGCCGGAAAGCGTGAGGCCGTCGGAAACGAACTCGAAATCCGCCGTCGTCGGGGGTGCGGTGTCTGCCCGGTCGCTGCCGCAGGCCGGCAGGACAAAGCCGGCGCAAAGGGACGCCAGAATTCGGGTAAGGCGGACCATCGTTATTGAACCAAAAGTTGCCGTGGATTTCCGCGTTGGAGCGCGAGTCACACGGCCGGGGTGCGGCCTGTCAATCGTCGAGCCCTGCATTCAGCGGGACGACTCCCTTCGTCTTCGCTGGCGACTCCAAATCGCGAGCGCCATGAAGAAGCCGGGCACGACGCGGGAAGCGAGAGGGCCGCAAACCACAAATCCCAACCTCGTCGGGCCTGACGCCCCCTTCCGGCTTCCTCGTGGGTTTCGTTCGTTCCGAGAATCTCGTCGATCTTGCCGGGAGCCGAACTTGACCGCCTGAACGCCGCGCCGTTCACTGCGCTTTCTTCGATGGACCCCCTTACTTTGATTCTCATCGCCGTTGGCGCGCTGGCCGTTCTGGCGCTGGTCGTGCTCGGATTTCTCGAGGTGAAGCGCAACGCCGCCGCCAAACGGGAGGCCTCCGCGCCCGGGCCGCGGAAACCTGTCGAGGCCAGCCCGGTGAAGGAAACGGTCGCGACTCCGAAACCCGGGGCCGCGGCCTCGCGCGTTTCCGAAACCGCGCGTCCGGCCCCGCGCGTCGAGCCACCGGCCGCGGCGCCCGCGCCTGCCGCGCCGGTTGCGAAGCCGGCGGCGTCGGTCGCTTCGCTCACGGCCGGGCAACGCTCCGCGCTCGCGCGGCTCACGATCATGGCGGCGTCGTTCGATCGCGAGATCGCGATCTCCGTCGCGGATTGCGATCCGGGGGACATCGATGCCTTGCTCGAATCCGGCCTGCTCGTGGCCGACGAAAGCGGCTCGCGCCTGGACCTCACGGCCGCCGCGCGCGGCGGCGCATCGGGCGCGCTCGCGCCCGACGAAGCGCGGATGGCCCGGGTGCGGCACGCGGAATATTTCATCACCCTCGGCGAAGCGGCGATCGCCGCGCGGACGAGCGACAAGGTGAAGGCGCCCGGTGGCGTGGATGCTCCGGCGGTTGTGGTGTTTCAAGAGGAGCGCCCGCATTTCGAGGCGGCGTTCGCTTTTCTCGGCAGCGGAAACGACCTGGCCTCGCGGCTCTTCCGCCTCGTCGATGCCGTGGGCTGGGGCCATGCGATTCAGCTCGAGCCCGCGGACGGCGTGCGCTGGGCCGAAGCCGCCCTCACCGCGGCTCGGATCATGAAGGATCGCGCGGCCGAACGCGACGCCCTCGGGCATCTCGGCGGCGCGCACACCGACGCCGGCGCGCACGCGGAGGCGCTGGCGTGTTACGAACAGGCGGCCGCGATCAGCCGCGAGTTGGAAGACCGGCACAATGAGGGCCGCTTCGTCGGCAACGCCGGGCTTGCGCGCCATCGCATGGGCGAGCCGGAAAAGGCCGTCGAAGCCTACGAAACCGTGCTCACGATCATGCGCGAGCTCGGCGACCGGCCGCGCGAAGGCATCGCGCTGGCCAGCCTCGGGCAGGCCGTGGCCGACATGGGCGATCACGCAAAGGCGATTGGCTATTTCGAGCAGTTTCTGGAGATCACGATCGAGGCCGGCGACCGTCGCGCCTCGGCCATGGCGCTGGCCCATCTCGGCACTTCCCACACCGCGATCGGCGATCACGCGAAGGCGGCGGAGTTTCACGAACGGCAGCTCCGGGCGACGCAACAATTTCGCGACCTGCCCGGCGAATCCCACGCGCTCGGGACGCTCGGCGAAGCCTGCCTCGCGCTCGGCAATCTCGATCGCGCGATCGAGTGTTTCACGCGGCAGGTCGAAGTCGCGCACATGCTCATGGACGCGCATGCCGGCGCGCGCGCGATGGGCAACCTCGGCCTCAGCCACCTCGCCGCTCATCGCGCCTCGAAGGCGCTCGAGTGTTTCGAGGAGCAGTTGAAGATCGCGCGCAAGGTCGGCGACCGCGAAGCCGAGGCCAAGGCCCTCTGGAACGCCGCCAAGGTCGTGCGCTCCCGCGGTCAGCTCGCCGACGCCGTCACGCGCGCGAGCGCCGCCGTCCCGATCTTCGACGAGATCCAGTCGTCCGAAGCCGCCGCCCTCCGCGCCGAGATCGCGGAATGGCGCGCGCAGGGCGGCTGAAGAATCAGGGGTCAGGAGACAGGAGTCAGAAATCAGTCATCCTGACACCTGCCTCCTGTCTCCTCCCGGTTCGCTGCTCCAAGGCAGCGAACCGCGGCGCTCGTCACCACTTTCTGGATACGCCCGCGCTTCCGAAGAGATCGTCCATTCCGGCGCGGAAGGCATCGGGCAGGACGCTGAGATGATCGTGCCCGGCGAATCGCCGGGTGGTGGTCTCGAGGCCGGCGAACGGCCGCTCCGCGAGCTGTTTCTCGAGCAGGTCGAGATCGCCGGTCATCGAAGGCGTGTCGTCCTCGCCCACGCTCAGGAACAGTTTCGCGCCCAATCCCTCCTGTTGCGCGCGCAGGCCGGCCGCCTGGCGGAGGATGGCGCGCTCGTCCCACCAGATCGACGGCGCGCTCGCGAGATGATGCGAGAAGAACGGCCGCGATTGAAACAGCGCGTGCAGCACGAGGAGCGAGCCGAGCGAATGGCCCGCGATGCCGCGGCGCCGCGGGTCGAGGACGTGCCGCCGGCCGAGTTCGGGCGACAGCGTTTCGACGAGAAAATGAAGGAACGCCGTGCCGCCGCCGCTCGTCGGCTCCATCTCGTTCGCGGTCGGCGTGTAATCGCGCCCGCGGCGGTTGGACGGCGAGTCGAAGTTCGCGCCGTAGCCGACGCCGACGAGGAGGATGGGCGGGAGTTTGCCTGCCTCGCGCAAGGCGTCGCAGGCATCGACGGCCGCTTCCATCATGAAGTCGGCGTCCATCACCATGAGCGACGCGAGCGGCCCGCGCTCACCCGCGGCTTCGTCGATCGCGGGGTGAAGGAAGATCGAATAGGTCGTGCCGGTTTGCGGCGAATGAAGACGAAAGGTCGCGCCCATGCGCGATCACTCAACGAGGCCTCTATCGTGACGCAAGCGATCGCCCTACGAAGCGCGCAGCCTCGCGAGAATCTCGATCGATTCGCTCGCAAACAGCCACCCGAACAGCGCGAGCGAGAGCGCGAGCAGGAGGTTGATCGCCCAGGGGTTTCGCAGTTCGCGCACCCAGGCGCGGCGGTTGTTCATGACCAGCAAAAGCGCGGCGAGAAACGGCATGAAAAACGCGCCCGCGATGCTGTAGATGACCACGATCAGGATCGGCCGCTCGAAGAGCAGAAGCGCCAGCGGCGGAAACGCGAGGTAGGCGAGATACCAGCGATACGCCGGTTGCCGCGAGAGCGCGCCGGGCGGGTTGTCCGCATGGCCGGTCGCGCCGCGCCGGCGGTTTTTCATCGCCGTCAGCATATCCGAAAACAGATAGGGCACGCCCTGCCACACGCCGAGCAGCGAGGTGAAGACCGCGCACCAGAAACCGGCGAGGAAACACCAGCGCCCGAACGGGCCGACGATCTCGCCCAAGCGTGACGAAAGCGCGAGCACGAGGGCGTTTCCCGTCGCGGCGCCCGGGCCTGTTTCGGCGGCGATCACGATCAGCCCGATGCCGAACAACCCCGTCAACGCATAGGCGGACGCGAGGTCGAGCAGCGACCTGCGGTGATACGCCGCCCCGCGCCAGCCGTTTTCGCGGATCCAGTAGCCGTAGCAGAGCAGCGTCACGCTTCCGCCCACGCCGCCGATGACGCCGAGCAAAAACCGTCCGGAACCCCCGGGAATGCGCGGCACGAACAGGCCGCGCGCAAACTCGCCCATGTCGGGGCGCAACAGCAGCGCGCAGACGATCACGACGACAAACATCGCGGCGACCAGCGCTTTCATCACGCGGTCGAAAAGCGCGTAGCCTCCGCGCCAGACGAGCGCGAAGCCCGCGGCCGCGTGCAGCGCGCCCCACACCTTGGTGGACAACGCCGGGACGAGCGCGTGCGCCGCCACGCCGCACGCCGACGACAGCGCGGCGGCGACGAGAAACGACCAGAGCACGAGGTAGCCCATGAAGTACCACGTCACCACGCGCGGCAGCCGCTCCGCCCAGCCCGCGATCATCGTCGTGCCGGTCGCGAGCTGCCAGCGCGACACGCCTTCGTTCAACACCCATTTGAAGAGCGCGCCGAGCGCCACCGCCCACAATGCGACGAGCCCGTAGCGCGCGCCCGCCACGCCCGCGGCGATGAGGTCGCCCGCGCCCACGCCCGTGGCCGCGACCACGAAACCGGGCCCGAGGATCTGCCACCAGCGCAGCCGCGGAGCGGGATTTGAGCGAGGATCAATCACGTGCGACGAGGCGGGGAATCGTCGTCATAGAAAGCGGATCACGGGCAAAGTGGAACTGCGAAGAACGGAGGAAACAAGGTTCCTCGCGATTCCCGGGGAAAATCAGCCGCGCGCCTTTCGTTCTTTGTTTCTTCGCAGTTCACCTCCAGCCGCCACTCGCTCAACCTGCGCGCTTCATGCCCGGCTTGCCGACAACCACCGCGCCCCTGGCGCCGCTTTCGGGACCGTTCGATGCCGACGCGGCGCTCGATCGCTTTCTCGGCGTCATGAGCGCGCGCGGGCTCGAGCTTTATCCGGAGCAGGAGGAGGCGATCCTCGAGCTTCTCGCCGGCCACAACATCATCCTCAACACGCCGACCGGCTCGGGAAAATCGCTCGTCGCCGCCGCGTTTCACTTCAAGTCGCTCTGCGCCGGCGAGCGCTCGGTTTACACCTGCCCGATCAAGGCGCTGGTGAACGAGAAGTTTCTTTCCCTCTGCCGCGACTTCGGCCCCGAAAATGTCGGCCTGAGCACCGGCGACGCCACCGTGAACCGCGACGCCCCGATCCTCTGTTGCACGGCGGAGATCCTCGCCAACATCGCGCTCCATCGCGGCGCGGAGAGCGACATCCGCGCCGTGATCATGGACGAGTTTCATTATTACGCGGATCAGGAGCGCGGATACGCGTGGCAGGCGCCGCTGCTCACGATGGCGAACGCGCGCTTCCTGCTCATGTCGGCCACGCTGCCCGACACGCTTTTCTTCGAGCGCGAACTCGAGCGGCTGACCTCCACGACGACCGTCACCGTGCGCAGCGACCGGCGGCCGGTGCCGCTCGATTTCGAATATTCGGAGACGCCGCTGGTCGAGCGCGTGCAATCCCTGCTCGAGACGGGCCGCGCGCCGGTTTACCTCGTTTACTTCACGCAGCGCGCGGCTTCCGACGCGGCGCAAAACCTGATGAGTCTCGCGATCTGCGCGCGCGAGGAGCGCGCGGCGCTTGCGGAAGAGCTGGCGCAGGTGAAGTTCAACAGCCCGTACGGCCGCGAGATGAAACGCTGGCTCGGCCACGGCATCGGCGTGCATCACGCCGGGCTGTTGCCCAAATACCGCGTGCTCGTCGAGCGGCTCGCGCAGCGCGGCCTGCTCAAGGTCATCTGCGGCACGGACACGCTCGGCGTCGGCATCAACGTGCCCATCCGCACCGTCCTCTTCACGCAGCTCTGGAAGTACGACGGACGCAAGGCGGCGATCCTCGCCGTGCGCGATTTCAAGCAGATCTCCGGGCGCGCCGGCCGCCGCGGCTTCGACGACATCGGCCACGTCATCGCGCAGGCGCCCGAGCATGTGATCGCGAACAAGCGCGCGGAGGAAAAGGCGGCCGGCGACGCGAAGAAGCTGCGCAAACTCGTGAAGCAGCGCGCGCCGGAAGGCTTTGTCGGCTGGGACGAAAAAACCTTCGCGCGCCTGCAAAACGCGACTCCGGAGGCGCTCGATTCGCATTTCGATGTCTCGCACGGCATGCTGCTTCTCGTCCTCGGCCGCGAGGGCGACGGATGCCGCGCGATGCGCGAACTGATCGCGAACTCGCACGAGAGCGCGCATCGCAAGAAACAGCTCGCGCGCAAGGCGTGGCAGCTCTTTCGCGCGCTCCTCGAACGCGGCATCGTCGAGATCGCGCGCGGCGACGCCGCGCGCAAACTGCGCGTCAACGTCGATCTGCAGGACGATTTTTCCCTCCACCAGACGCTCTCGCTCTACCTCATCGACACGCTTCCGCTGCTCGACGCGGATTCGGCCGACTTTCCTTTCGACGCGCTCACGCTCTGCGAGTCGATCGTCGAGGATCCGGACGCGATCCTGCGCCGCCAGGTGGACAAATTGAAGACCGCCGCGCTCGAGGAGATGAAGGCGGCGGGCATCGAGTACGCGGAGCGGATGGAGAAACTCGAGCAGATCGAGCATCCGAAGCCGTTGCGCGAGTTCGTCTATGAAAGTTTCAACCGGTTCGCCGCCGCGCACCCGTGGATCGAAAACGAGAACGCGCGGCCGAAGTCGATCGCGCGCGAGATGTACGAGCGCTACCTTTCCTTTTCGGAATACGTGCGCGAGTACGGGCTCGAGCGCGTCGAGGGACTTCTGCTCCGGCACCTCTCGCAAGTCTGGAAGGTGCTCGCGCAAACCGTGCCCGATGGTTTCAAGACCGAGCCGGTGATCGAGATGGAGTTGTACTTCCGCGAACTCATCCGCGGCATCGATTCCAGCCTGCTGGAGGAATGGGAACGCCTGCGCCATCCCGATGCGGTCGTCGCCGCGACGCCCGACGGACCCGACAAGCCGGCGCGGCCCGCGAGCTTCGACATCACGCGCGACGTCGCGTCCTTTCGACGGCTCGTGCGCACGGGCATCTTCGCGTTTCTGCAGGATGCCGCCGCGCGCGACTGGCCCTCCGCCGCCACGAAGGTCGGGGAGGGCGAGCCGCGCGACATCGAGCGCGCGTTCGACGGCTACTTCGCCGCGCGCGGGCGCTTCAGCCTCGATCCGGCCGGCCGCGCCGCGGCGAACACACACTGGACCGACGATCGCGAGGCCGGCGTGTGGCGCGTCGCGCAGGCGCTCGTCGATGCCGAAGGCGCGAACGATTGGGAGGCCGCGTTCGAGGTTCCGCTGCAATCGAGCCGCGAGGAGAATCGCGCCGTGCTCCGCCTCGCGGCCGTGCGTCCGATCGGGCTTTTTTGAGCGCGTAGTTGATATCTGGATACGAGATCGCCGGCCCCTTTTTCAGGAGGCCGGCGATTCGGTTTTTGTTCCGAGCACCTTGTTCCGGTGCTTTATGAAGCGAAGGGATAGCAAACTTGTCGCGCGCACACAAGCCGCAGTGTTGATGAATCTGTCACGGCTTCCTGGAAGCCGCTCCTGCTATTCTATCGAGGCCTCGACGTGTTCCACGCGCGCGGGCGCGCTCGGGCCATCCATCCACGTCGCGCCGATCAATGTCGCGCGGGGAAACTCCTGCGCGCCGGTTTCGTTGTTGTGGATCTGGCTCACGACCATGTCCACCGCGGCTTCGCCGGTCACGCGGTTGTGCTGGTTCATGCCCGCGATCTCCGGGCGCGAGGCGCGCCACTCGAGTTGAATCAACGCCATGTCCTCCGGCACGCGCCTGCCGGCGTCCGCGAGCCAGCCGACGACGTTGTTGTAGAGCGTGAAGACGACGTCGGGCCGATGCCGCTCGAGCCAGGCCTTGAACAACTGCCGCCTGCGCGCGCCCCGCATTTCGCTGAAGAGCGGAATCCGCCGGCCGGCGGGAAGCATGCGCTGCCCGGTGAAGAAGCCCGCGGAAAACCGGCGCTCCACCAACGCGTCGATCACGTCGTCGAGCACCATCGCCGGCCGCTTGTAGCCGAGTCTCAACGCCTTCTCGAAAGCGTCGAGCGCGAGGTGATGGTGGTCCACGCAACAAAACGAGAGCGCGGGATCGCGCGTGCGCACGCCGGTGACGACACACGGGAAACGATCCCAGACGGCGCGGAACGCGGCCGGCAGGTGGTTCGTGTCCATCAGGCCCACGAGCACGAGCCCCTTGATCGCGCGCGTGCTCAGGATCCGGATCCAGCGATCCGCCGTGAGCGCGGGATCGTGCAGCCAGAAGCGATCGAACGAGTAGCCGAGCTTCGCCGCGCGGCTCTCGCAGCCTTCCACATAGGTCGGAATGGTCGGATGATCGCGCAGCGCGGATGGATCCCGATTCGCGTTCACCAGCGCGAGCTTGGCCTGGAGCGGCCGCGTGCGCGTGGCGCGCAGTTGCGCCATGAGTTGCGCGACGACCGCGTTTGTCTGGTAGCCCATGCGCTCCGCCGCCTCGCGCACCCGCTCGCGCGTGGCGGGCGGGATCTGCGGGCTTCCGCGCAGGGCGAGCGAGATGGTGTTCTTGGAGTAGCCCAGCTCGCGCGCGATGTCGTTGAGGGTGATGCGGGCCATCGAAGGATTCGACCGATGCCGACGTTTCGCAGTTTCACGGAACGGTCAAGTAAAGCCCGGCGTGTATCGACCATCCGGATACACGCGCGGGCGGAGACCGGCCGCCTGCCCGGGCGCCCCGCCCGCCTTGTTTTTGACATCACGACCAAGAGGTTTGACGCGCCGGAACCTTTCTCCTTGGCTCCCAAAAAGGCGGCGATCCGCCTCGAGGGCCTGTAGCTCAATCGGTTAGAGCAGAGGACTCATAATCCTTTGGTTCTCGGTTCAAGTCCGAGCAGGCCCACCAGATGGCGGAAGTCGGTCAGGGTTCGCTCGACACGCTGAGCCCCTGGCGTCACCGCTCCCGCGCGCCCCCTGCGCCTGGCACGCCGAGGGTGAGCGTCCGCTGGGCGTCGCGCCATACGGGCCTTGCGCCGATCAGCGCGTCCGGGCCGCTTGTGTCGAGCGCTTCCAGGTCGGCCGTGACCGCGGCGGTGAGTCTTTCGTAATCCGGCACGCGCGCCAGGTTCTCCAGCAGCGAGCGCGCGCGTTTGTCGCGCAAGCGGTGCAGCAGGCCCGCGACGCGGTAGCGGACGACCATGGGATCGACGGATGTCTTGACGAGATCGGCGACGAGCTGCACGTCCGATTTCGAAAGCGGGTTCGCATACAACAACGCCTGCCCGAGTTCCTGCGGCGCCGATTCGAGGGTGGGATCGAGTTTCAGCGCGCGTTTCAGCGCATCGCTCAACCGCCGCGCGTCCCCGGGTCGCAAGCTGTAGGCGTCCGGCCGGTCTCCGAGGCGATCCCGCAACTCCTGCGCCGCCGGAAGATAGAAGGCATAGGCGTGACGCGATCCCAGCGCGGCCGCCTCCTTGAAATAGCGGACGGCCGCGCGGTGATCTCCCCGGAGGGCGGATACGATCGCCAGGCCCTCGCGCGGAAGCGGGCTCTCGGGCTCGCTTCGCCGCGCGGCCAGAAAGCGCAGCTCGGCGCGGTCCAGGTTCCGCGACCCGCAGATCTCGAGCGCCGCCAGCGCGCACTCGACCTCGATCGCGGGCGCGTCCTCGGCGACGAACTGCCTGCGCAGTTCGTCCCGCGGGAAATCCATGCTCAGGATCCGGTACTGCCCGCCATGGACATAGCGGCCGAGTTGCCGCTCGATCTCCTTCATGCTTGCGCCCATCGCCTCTTCGAGGGCCTCGACGGGATGCCTGCCCGCGCCGGCCAGTTGCATGTAATCGCGCAGTTTCTGGCCGCCGTCCTCCACCTTCGAGCCGCAGAGTATATAGTGGGTCAGCGCCCAGGCCTGGGCGTAGAACGACTCGACCTTCTTGCGCTCGCCGTAATCGACGCTTCGGTCGTTGCTCGCGACGACGGCGCCGAGCGAATCGACGCCGTATCGCTGAAGCCAGGCCAGGTTGCCGTCGTCGGCCATGAACAGTTTGCAGCGCTTTCCCTGGATGGCGAAGGTCGAGTACAATTCGGCGATGCCCTCGTTCAGCCAGTTCGGGAGGCGGCCGCGCATCGAGGCCAGGAGCCAGTGGACGCACTCGTGCTGAACGAGCTGCCGGGTGGCCTCGTCCGCGTCCGACTGATGGAAGGCCATCGTCGAAAGCAGTTCGGTCCGGTGGAAATAGCCGCCGATATATTTTCCCGGCGCGTAAGGCTCGAAGCTCCGCTTGTCCTTGAAGCACACCACGCGCGCGCGGCTCAGGTTTTTCGGATCCAGTTTCCAGATCGAACCGACGGACCTGCGAAACTGTTCCAGCCAGACCGCTGTATCAATCGCCGCGTCCTTTCCGGCGTCCGAATAAATATCGAAGAACTCGCCGCGCACGACCTGCCATTTGGGCGCGGCCGCGGCGGTGGGCGCCGGCCAGAGGGCGGCCGCCATCGCGATCGTTCCATACGCGGCCAATCGTCCAGACAGGCGCCGGATTCCGGGGTGGGGCAACATGCCCGCGGAAGTAAACAGCCGGAAGGTTTGCTGCCAAGCCGATCCGGCGCAACCATCACTTCCAACCGCGCGCTCGAACTACTGGAAAATATAAAGGAAGAACCGCTCCATCTCCTCGAACGCCGCCTTGGCGGCCTCCTCCTGGTAGGCCGCGCCGGTGGAAGGATCGTCCCCCGCCGCGGGGTTGGTGAAGGCGTGCACGGCCTTCGGGTACGCAACCAGTCGATACGCCGCGCCGGCCTCGTTCAGCTCGGACATGCACGCCGCGACGTCGTCCGGAGAGACGTGCGGATCGATGGAGCCGTGCAGTATCAGGATTCTGGGCACGATCTTGTCCGGGCGCTGGGTCGAGAACGGCTTCAACCCGCCGTGGAAGGAAACCACGCCGGCGATGTCGGTGCCGCTGCGGGCCAGCTCGAGCACGGCGGCGCCTCCGAAGCAGAAGCCGATCGCGCCCAGCCTCGTCGCATCGACGCCGGGCAGCTTCTTCATCTCTTCGAGCGCCGCGAGGGTGCGCTCGCGAAACAGCGGCGGGTTTTGATAGAATTTGCCCGCGAGCTTGCTTGCGCCGGCGGAATCGGTCGCGCGCACGCCCTTGCCATACATATCGATCGCGAAGGCGATATAGCCGAGCCGCGCCAGGTGTTCCGCCTGCGCGCGGCTGAACTCGCCGTTCCCCATCCAGTCGTGCGCCACCATGACGGCGGGACGGGCCGCCTTCTCCGCCGCCGGCCGCGCGACATAGCCTTCATACACATCGCCGCCGATCTTGTACTCGTGGGGGGCGACGGTTATGGTTGTTTCCGCGGACACGCGCATCTCGGGCGAGCAGGCGGCAAGCAACGTCATCGTCGCGAGGGGAAGAACGAGCGATTTGAGGTTCATGGGCGCTAAGGTGCGACTCCGCGGGCCAAGCGCAAGAAAGCGCGCAGGGCAGGCGGGCGGCTACGCTTCGGTGGTTTTCTTGAAGACTTCGGGGTTCACGCAATTCGGCGGCCGCTCGCCGGCGAGGGCGGCGAGGAGGTTGTCGAGCGCGAGCAGGCCCATGCGCGCGCGCGTGCCGACGGTTGCGCTGCCGAGATGCGGGAGCAGCACGCAATTCGGGAGCGTGAGGAGTTCCGCTTCGACGTGGGGCTCGCGCTCGAAGACATCGAGGCCCGCGGCGGCGATTTGTTTTTTCTTCAGCGCTTCGACGAGCGCCTTTTCATCCACGATCGAACCGCGCGCGGTGTTTACGAGAATGGCGTCCGGCTTCATGCGCGCGAGCGCCGCGGCATCGATGAGGTGGTGCGTCTCCGGTGTGTAGGCGGTGTGGATGGAAACGATGTCGGCTTCGGCGAGAAGCTCGTCGCGCTCGCGATAATCGACGCCGAGTTCCAGCTCGATGCCCGGTTCGAGCCGGGTGCGGTTCCAATAAAGGATGCGCATGTCGAAGGCGCGCGCGCGATGCGCCACGGCCTGGCCGATGCGGCCGAAGCCGACGAGGCCGAGTGTCGCGCCCGAGACGTCGGAACCGAGCAATTGCAGCGGCTCCCAGCCGGTCCAGCGGCCTTCGCGCACGATCCGCTCGCCTTCGCTGAAGCGTCGCGCGGTGGCGAGGATCAATCCGAGCGCGACATCCGCCGTCGCGGCCGTGAGCACGTCGGGTGTGTTCGTGACGAGGATGCCGCGCGCGGTGGCCGCGGCGACGTCGATGTGGTTGTAGCCCACGCCGAAGTTGGCCACGACCTTCAGCTTCGGGCACGCGTTCAACACGGCGGCATCGATGCGATTCGTGACCGTCGGGATGACGCCGACGCACTCCCGCATGGCGGCGACGAGTTCTTCACTGGAAAGCTCCCGGCCTTCGTCGTGGAAGGAAAGATCGGTCTCGCCGGCGAGCCGGTCCATGACGGCATCCGGGAGACGGCGGGTGAGAAAGACGCGCGGCTTCATGGTGTGCGGAAAGCGTGAATCATCCGGCGGGATTTGAAACGCTGAAACGTCGGGCCGTGGAACCGCCTCAATCGGTTCGCTTGCGCGCGGTGATGAGCGCGACTCCGCCGAGCAACAGGGCGGCGGCGATGAGCATGCGACTCGTCACCACCTCGCCGCCGATGGCCCAACCGACAAACACGGCCACGGCCGGATTGACGTAGGCATACGTGCTCACGCGCGCGGGCGCGCTGACCTTCAAGAGATAAATATACGCGGCATAGGCGCCGAGCGAACCAGCCAGCGTCAGGTAGGTCCAGCCGCCGAACAACTCCCATGTCCACGGCATCTCCGGGATCCGGGAAAACTCGCCCGCGATTGCCGCCGCGCCGGTCAGCCAGGCGGAACCGAGGAGCATCTGCATGGACGCCGCGAGAAATGCGTCGTCGGCCTGCCGCGCCTGCCGGCCCAGCACGGAACCTGTCGCCCAGCACACCGCCGCGCCGGCGCAGGCGAGGGTCGGGAGCAGTCCAGCCTCGCGGGCCGCGTCGAGTCTCGCGGGCCCGATGAGCAGAATCATCCCGGCAAACCCAAGGGCCAGCCCGACGAAGACGGCGGGAGCGGGTCGGTTTCCACGCGGGCGCAGCCACTCGATCAGGACCATCGTCAACGGCGTGATGGCGACGATCAGCGCGGTGAGTCCGGAAGGCACGTGTTGTTGCGCCCAGGACGTGGTACCGTAGCCGCCGAGGAGCAGAAGCGCGCTGATCCAGAGAGCGGCAAGCCAGTTGGCTTTCGTGGGTTTGCCCGCCCCTTGCGCGCGGCGCAGAAGATACAAAATCGATCCGGCCACGACGAACCTTCCCGCCGTCATGAGCAGCGGCGGCCACGCATGCACCACTTGCCCCACGACAAAATAGGTCGTGCCCCACACGAGGTAGATCACGGCGAAGGCGAGCGCGATGCGCCACGTGGGTTCGGCGGCCGCGCGCGGTTGGGAGGCGGGGTTCATGGGGTTGCGGCGACGGGGTCAGGCAAGTCGCGCGAGCAGCGCGGGAAGTTCACGGAGTGTCCCGATCTGGAAAAAACGGCCTGCGACCGACGCGGCCTCCGGAGCCTCGGCGTGTTCCGCCGCCCAGGTGATCCGGTAGGGCACGTGGACCGCGCTGCATCCGAGATCGAGCGCGGGAAGGACGTCCGACTTCAACGAGTTGCCCACCATGAGAAACTCGCGCGGCGCGATCCCGTGGCGCGAGAGGATGCGTCGATAGACCGCCGCGTTCTTCTCGGAGAGGATTTCGACGCGCTCGAAATGCTGCTCGATCCCGCTCAGGCGCGCCTTGCGTTCCTGATCGCGGAGATCGCCCTTCGTGATGAGCAGCAGCCGATAGGATTTCGCCAGTTCGGGCACGACCTCGGCCACGCCGTCGAGCAGCTCGACCGGATGGCGCAGCATCTCCTTCGCGGAATCGAGGATCGCGCGAATCTCGTCCGCGCTGATCGCGCCTTTGGTCAATTCGATCGCCGTCTCGATCGAGGAAAGCGCATGGGATTTGATGCCGTAGCCGAACAGCTCGAGATTGCGCATCTCCGTTTCGAAGAGCGTGCGCTCGACCGTCTCCGCATCGTGGTGACGCGCGAGCAGGTCGCGGTAGCGGTGATGGGCGGTCTCGTAAATGGACTCGTTGTGCCAGAGGGTGTCGTCGGCATCGAAGCCGATGGTCGTGATTGCGGGCATGGGTCGAAAGGGAGGCGGAGAGCGGGGTGGCGATCCGATGAAGGCAGGTGTTCCTTTTGCAGCGACCCGTTCAGGTGCCGCGCGTGTTGCCGAACAGCTCGATGTGCAGCCGGTGCGCGTAGCGAAAACCGCGCTCCATGCATGCGCGCACGAGCCAGGCACTGCGCGCGCGAAGCGCCTCCAGCGTGACGCCCTCGGGCATGAGAAAAACGCGCGAGCGCTCGACCGCCGGTCCGATCTCGCCGAGCAGGTTCTCGATTTCGGCGAGATCCGATTCGGCGGTGACGACGAACTTCAGTTGATAATCCCCGCCGCCTGCGGTCGCGGCCTCGATCCATTCGCGCGCGATCCCGGGTCGATGGCGCAACCGCTCGTGGCGCTCGCGCCAGCCGGTCCCGCGCGGGTCGTCGTCGGCCGGGGTGGAGTTGGCCAGTTTCGGGCTGAGCGAGGCGAGGTCGAAGGCGATGCCCGCGGGCGCGATGGTCCCGGCCGTCTCGATCGTCACGTGCCGGCCGGCCACCTTCAGTCGCGCGGCGAGCGCGCGGAGATCCTTCGCGATCATCGGCTCCCCGCCGGTGAGCACGACGTGTCGCGAGCCGAGTCTGAGCACCGCGGCGCAGATGGCATCGACACTCTGCTCCGGACCCTCGGGCTGCCACGAGGCGTAGGGCGTGTCGCACCACGCGCAGCGCAGGTTGCAGCCGCTCGTGCGCACGAAGACCGAGGGCACGCCGGTGAGCGAGCCCTCGCCCTGGATCGAATGAAAGATCTCGGAAATGCGCATCGTTGCGTGTGCGGCCGCCGGAGCGTCACACGTCCGGCCGTGGCGGAAGCGGCGAGGCATCGGCGTAGGTCGTCGGGTCGTTCAACCCGGCGAGCAGAAATGCCTCGCGGCGCTCGACGCAGGTGCCGCAGCGCCCGCAATGAAGCTCGCCGCCCTTGTAGCACGACCAGGTGTGGGCGAAATCGACGCCGGCCTCCGCGCCGCGCCGCGCGATCTGCGCCTTGTTCAACGCGATGAACGGCCGGAGCACCTCCACGCCCGCAAACGTGCCGAGACGGATGGCGTCGCCCATCGCGCGCATGAACGGCTCCCGGCAATCCGGGTAGATCGCGTGATCACCGGCGTGGGCGGCGATGACGACGGCGGTTGCCTCGACGCTCTCCGCCACGCCCGCGGCGATGGAGAGCAGGATGCCGTTGCGAAACGGCACGACGGTCTGGCGCATGTTGTCCTCTTCGTAATGGCCTTCGGGAATCGTGCCGCCCGAGGCGAGCAGGGCGGAGGAAAAGAGGCGGTCGACAAAATCCAGTCGCGCGATCTCGTGCCGGACGCCGAGTCGCGCGGCGTGATGGGCGGCAAAGGGAATCTCGCGATCGTTGTGTTTCGATCCGTAGTGAAAACTCAGCGCCATGGCCACGGTGTGCCCGAGAGCGCGCGCCTCGTAGAGGGCGGCGACGGAGTCCATGCCTCCGCTGCACAGGACGATCACTTTTCGCGGCGATGCCATTGCTGGTGATTCGAGAGCGCGGCGCAGGTGGAGACAATCCGCTTTTCGGAGCGTCGGGCGAGAGGGCGCCTGGCGCTGGTGGTCGCGCCCGTCCCGGGCGCGTTTCGGGAAGGTTCGGGCAAAGGCCCGAGCCGCGCGTCCGTCCCGGGCGCGACCACCTCGGAGGCGATGCGTTGCGCTTGCGGCGGAGCGCGCGCGGGCTTCGGATGCGAGCGTTTCATGGTTGTTTTTCACCATCCTGATTGTGGGTCCTATGGCTCGCCGGGCCACCCGGAGCGGCCGGAGCGGGTGACCGGGTCGGTCAACCACCTGCGGCGCTCGTTTTCGCGGATCGAGTGGCGGGTGGCTCCGGCTCCGGTGGACGACGAGGCGGTCTTGCGCGCGCACACGCCGGAACATCTGGCGCGGCTGGAAGTGGCGCGTCCGTTCGATCCCGACACGCCGCATTACGAGGACATCGGCCGCATGGCGCGCCTGTCGGTCGGCGCGGCCCTCGCGGCGGCGGATCTGGCGCGGGCCGGTCAGGCGGCGTTCGCGCTCATGCGCCCGCCGGGGCACCACGCGACGGCGGACCGGGCGATGGGGTTTTGTTACCTGAACAACATCGCGATCGCCGCCTTGCACGCCCGGGGGGCGGGCGTGGAGCGGGTCGCGATCTGGGATTTCGACGCGCACCACGGCAACGGCACGGAAGCCATCGTGCGCGGGCGCGAGGGCCTGCTCTTTGTTTCCGCGCATCAGTTTCCCGGTTATCCGGGCAGCGGCGCGTCGAGCGAGGGCAATTGCCTGAACTTCCCGGTGCCTCCGGACACGCCGTCGGAACGGCACATGGACACGCTCCGGCGCTCGTGGGAGGCGGTCGTGGAATTCGAGCCCGGGCTGGTCCTCGTCTCGGCCGGATTCGATGCCTACCGGCACGATCCGATCACGACCATGTGCCTGGAGCGGAAGGATTTTCTTACCCTCGGACGGTGGTTGCACGAGACGAATCTCCCGACGGCGGCGCTCCTGGAAGGCGGCTATGCGGATGACCTGCCGTTGCTCATCGCGGCCTTCATCGAGGGCTGGCGGCATGGTTGATGACGCGGGTTCGCGCTTTTTCGAATCGCCCCCGGATGCGGGAACGGCATGCTGGGCGCCACGAAGTTGATGGAGTCCGAGATTACCTACGTTGATACCCAGGCAGGGCTCGAAGCCGTGGTCACGCACCTGCGCCTTGCGAAACGGATCGGCATCGATACGGAGGCTGACAACCTTCACCACTACCACACGCGTGTCTGCCTGCTGCAGATCTCGGCTGGCGGCAGGGAGTTTCTCATCGATCCACTCGCGGGGATGGACTTGCGGTCGCTCTTCGACGCGCTTGCCGGCAAATCGCTTATCATGCACGGCAGCGATTACGATTTGCGGTTGCTGTGGGAGCTGTGCCGGTTCCGGCCGGCGGAGGTGTTCGACACGATGCTGGCGGCCCAACTGGTCGGGATCACGCACATCGGCCTTTCCTCGTTGTTGAACGAGCTGCTCGACATCAACCACCCGAAGGACAGCCAGAAGAGCGATTGGTCGCGGCGGCCGTTGCCGGCGAAGATGGTCGATTACGCCGCGCGCGATGTGAAACATCTCGAGGATCTGCGCGCCGCGCTCCTGCAACGCCTGGAGCGCCGGGGCCGCGCGGAGTGGCACAAACAGAAGTGCGACTGGCAGATCGAGGTGGCGACGACGGGGTTTCCCGGCGCGGATGAACATTCGTGGCGCCTCGGGCCCTCCCGACATTTCTCGCCGCGCGCGCAGGCGGCCCTGTACGAACTCTGGCACTGGCGCGATGGCGAGGCGCGCCGGCTCGATCGCCCGCCGTTCAAGGTGATGAGCAACGAGTATCTCGCGAAGCTCGCGCTCGCCGTCGACGACGGCTCCTGGCGCGAGGTTTTCGAGGGCCTGCCCAAGGGCCTCAAGCGCGGGCCCTCGCGCGGCTTGTTCGAGGCGCTCGAGGCCGGGCTGGCGCGCGATCCGAAGACGCTCCCGAAGCGGCCGGAGAATCGTGAACGCCGGCAGCCGCTCTCCGCGCAGGAGCTTTCCCGTCAGGACAAGATCCGCGCGCACCGCGACCGCCAGTCGCAGGAACTCGAGATCGATCCGACCCTCATCGCGAGCCGTTCGCAGATCGCGCAACTCGCGCGGCAGCCGGACGCGGCCGAACAGGTGCTGCTGCCCTGGCAGGCGACGCTGTTGCGGCCGGTGTTGGATGCCTGCCTGGCGAACTGGTGACGAAGCGCCGGCGATGGCTGAGGGTGGGCGGGGACGTCCCTGCCCGTGTTTGCGTCGTGTCGTTCAACCCCCGCGGGACGCGGCGGACCACCTTTTGCGCGGGGCCGCAATCGAGGCCGTTCGCGCCTGGCGAACCCCTAAAACATGGGCGGCCGATGGATTGCCGCGCTAAGCGCTTTCATCCACCGGCCGACCCGAACCCGACTGCTGAGTTAGCTGAGACGGATCGGTTCCGGATCACGTTACACGATTTGGAAAAAAATTCGGCGGACTAAGCTTCTTTTTTTCCGCTCTCGACCGCGGCCTTCCAGCGCCGCGCCATTTCTTCCTGAGAAACCTCCTCGAACTGACGCTGCAGGCTCCACTCGTGGCCGAAGGGATCGCGGACGACCGCGGCGCGGAATCCGTAAAACATGTCCGCCGGCTGCATCACGACCATCGCTCCCGCCTCTTCGGCGCGTTTCACCACCGCATCGACGTCGTCCACCATGAGGCAGAGTTTCACGCTCGTGCCTCCGAGCGTCGTCGGCGTCTTGTTGTAGGCGGGATACTCCTCGGCGATCATGAGCACGGAATCGCCGAGCGAGAGTTCCGCGTGGCCGACGACTCCGGACTCGGGATCGATGAGACGGAGCCTTTCCTTCGCCCCGAAGATCCGGACGTAAAACTCGATGGCGCGCGCGGCGTCGTTTGCCGCGATGCTCGCGCACAGGGTGGGATAGGAAGAGGAGGATGCCATGCGCGGTGGTTGGTTTGGTTTTCGTGAAAAGAATCAGACCTTCGCGTAAACCTCCGCGCCTTTTTCGACAAACTCCTTCGACTTGGCTTCCATCCCCTTTTGCAGCGCCTCTTCGTTGCTCACACCCTGTTCCGCCGCGTATTTGCGGACGTCCTCGGTGATCTTCATCGAGCAGAAGTTCGGGCCGCACATGGAGCAGAAGTGCGCGGTTTTGGCGCCTTCCTGCGGGAGCGTTTCATCGTGAAACTCGCGCGCCGTGACGGGGTCGAGGCCGAGGTTGAACTGGTCTTCCCAGCGGAATTCGAAGCGCGCCTTCGAGAGCGCGTTGTCGCGGTACTGCGCGCCGGGATGGCCCTTCGCGATGTCGGCCGCGTGAGCCGCGATCTTGTAGGCGATCACGCCGTCCTTCACGTCCTTCTTGTTCGGCAGCCCGAGGTGTTCCTTCGGCGTCACGTAACACAGCATGGCGCAACCGTACCAGCCGATCATGGCCGCGCCGATTCCGCTCGTGATGTGATCGTAGCCGGGCGCGATGTCGGTCGTGAGCGGGCCGAGGGTGTAGAAGGGCGCTTCGTGACACCACTCGAGTTGTTTCGCCATGTTCTCCTCGATCAGGTGCATCGGCACGTGGCCCGGGCCTTCGTTCATGACCTGCACGCCGTGTTTCCAGGCGCGCTCGGTCAGCTCGCCCTGGGTTTTCAACTCGCCGAATTGCGCCTCGTCGTTCGCGTCCGCGATCGAGCCGGGACGGAGGCCGTCGCCGATCGAGAAGCTGATGTCGTAGGCGGCCATGATCTCGCAGATCTCGTCCCAGTGCGTGTAGAGGAAGTTTTCGCGGTGATGCGCGAGACACCACTTGGCAAGGATCGAACCGCCGCGGCTGACGATTCCCGTCATGCGCCGCGCCGTGAGCGGGATGAAACGCAGCAGCACGCCCGCGTGGATCGTGAAGTAATCCACGCCCTGCTCGGCCTGCTCGACGAGGGTGTCGCGGAAGATCTCCCAGGTCAGCTCCTCGGCGCGGCCGTCGACCTTCTCCAGCGCCTGGTAGATCGGCACCGTGCCGATCG
>CAZFCY010000014.1:20632-41028 GCA_964517665.1 uncultured Opitutaceae bacterium
GACGAGGCGACGGCGCTGTTGCCGATGTTGGCGTTGATCTTCACGAGGAAATTGCGGCCGATGATCATCGGCTCGAGTTCCGGGTGATTGATGTTGCAGGGGATGATCGCGCGGCCCGCGGCGACTTCGTCGCGCACGAATTCCGGCGTGATCACGTCGGGGATGCGCTGCGGGAAGTTGCGAAAGATCGACGGCACGAAGGGCGACTTCGGATCGCGCGCGGCGGTTTCGCCCGTGCCTTCATGGCGGTGCGTGAGGGCATCGCGCGGGGCGGACGCGGATGTCTCGCGGAGTTTTTCCAGTCCCTGGTTCTCGCGGATGGCGATGAACTCCATCTCGGGCGTCACGATGCCCTGCCGCGCATGCCAGAGCTGGGAAACGGAATGCCCCGCGCTCGCCCGCAGCGGCTTGCGCTTCAGGCCGGGGAACTCGACGAGGCGGTTGCGCTCGGCCTTGCTGGCGAACTCGGCGTGTTTCGACGAGAGGTAGCCGTTGTCCATCGGTTTGACGTCGCGCCCGTCGTACTCGGCCACGTCGCCCCGCGCGCGGATCCAGGGCGCGCGCAACGCGGGCAGGCCCTGCGTGACATCGCCCTCGAACGTCGGATCGCCCCACGGGCCGGAGCAGTCGTAAACGCGAACGCTCTCGTTCGCCTCGATCGCACCGTCGAAACGTTTCGTCGGCGAGAGCGCGATCTCGCGCATCGGCACGCGCACCTCGGGGTGGAGTTTCCCCTGCGCGTGGACGCGGGTGGAAGCCGGCAACGGAGCGCGGCTGGACGGGGCGGAGGATTCGGTGGTGGATTTCATCTCGAGACGACTAAAACGAAAATGCCAGGGCGAGGCGCGGAGGCGTGCCATGGCATCGAGTCGTCTTCGCTCCCTACGTCGGCGTCACCCGGATCAGGTTCAAAGGGTCGTTCGCGAAGCGCGAACCTCTCAGCCGTGGCGGCTCCCCTGCGTGTGAAAGAGACGCGACCCTAGGCCCGGCCGCGCGAGGGTCAAGCGCCGGACGGAGCCCGGGCCGCGCGACCGCGCGTTCGCCGTTCCTCAGTTGTGCGCGGGATTCGCCCTCGGCATATCTTCCGGGCGGGTTGTGGCCCGGCGCGCGAAAAGAGTCTCGAGCCTCGAGGCGAATGTCTCCGGAGGGATCTTCGTGTTGGATTGGAGCACGACGAAGTAGGGCGGTCCCGCGCCTTCGAAGTCGGGAGCCGGATCCCAGCGGGTGGCGTCGAAGTCGGTCGCGTGCCAGAGCGAGTGCTCGGCGTTGTAGATGCCGACGGGGGACTCCCGATGGAAGCGCTCGAAGAGGTTGGTGGCCTCGAGAAAGGTATAGTAGAGCCGGTACTCGGTCCACGGCTGGCCGGCGGCGAGGTAGAGCCGCCATGCTTCGAACGGCGGCTTCGGTTTCGCGCCGTATTTCAGGCGCGCCCGCATGAGGCGGACGGTGCGCTTTCCCGCGGGCCAGCACGGCTTGCGCCAGCAGGCGTCGAGATGGCGGGCGAGCGCGCATACTCCCTCGCGTGAAAGCACCGCGGGGGTGACTGCGTGCATGATCCCGGTGCGCCGGCTTTTCAGGTGGAGGAGCGCTTCGACGTCGCGCGACCAGCGAGGACGCAGATCGCCTTGATGAATGCGGCAGAGCGCGTGCCCATCCGGGACGAGCGACTCCGGGCCGAACGGCCGGGTGGCGACCACATCCGCATCCAGCACGAGATAGAAATCGGTTTCGACGATCCCCGCGCTCGCGAGTTTCAGGAGCTGCTGCCTGTGCCAGCCCACGGTTTCGGGAAAGAGGCGGAATTCGGGCGCCACCACCGTTTCCGGAAGCACTTCCCAGCGGAAGGCCGGATTCATCGAGGCAATGGCCTGACGGATCGCGCCGGCCTGCTCGTCAGGCGCGAGAACCCTCATGATCCCCATGCCGCGCATGTGGGACGAGAGTGATTGTTGGAGAAGTCTGAATCTGGGTAGATCCTTCTCGATCAGAGGAAGAACGAGGTCCACGGCGAAGACGGGTTGACTGATGCTCGAGTGAAGGCATCGGCGTGGGAATCGTTCCTTAGGGGGGTATCAGGTGGCGAATGCCACGTGCGCTGTCTTGGGGCCTTCAGATCTGGCCGCGAAACGCGGCAGTGTCAATGATCGCGCGATGCCATGACGAGCGTCGCCTCGCCGGATTCGCCGCGCGCGGCCGGCTCACTCCAGCCGCCAGGCCGCGAGGACGTGCTCGGTGCCCCGGCTGTCAGTGTAGCGGTGCTCGCCGGCGGGCAGGATGCGACCGCTCAGCGCCGCGCCGCGGTAGGTGGCGTTGAGCCGGCCATCTTCCTGAAGATAGATCGTGCCCACGACCCAGCCGATGTCGCCGTGGTCGTGGTTGGGCGGCATGCCGTCCGCCTGCACGATCGCGCCGCGGGCGAGCCGGGCGAGAACGCGGCCGGAAAGGCGGACGATCGGGAGCGAGCGGGCGGGCGCGACGATGCTGGAAAACTCCTCCACCACGCGCGGCGGCGGCGGCGAATCGTGCTCGACGACCGGCGTTTCCTCTTCCGCGGGCAGGTTCGACATTTCCTTGCCCACGCTAGGCTCGTCACGCGGTCCGGAATCGGGGGCTTTTCCGTTCGCCTCCTCGCGTTTCAAGGCCATGGCGGCTTCGCGCGCGGCAATCTCTTCAGGAGTCGGCGGGCGGATCCCCATTTTCGCCGCCGCCTCTTCCGTCACGTCTTCGGCGCGCACAGTGTAGATGCCCTTCTCGTGCAGGACGAGGGCGTAGGTCGGCTCCTGGTGGAGCACGCGGACGCCGGGCCAGACCCGCCCGTCGCGAAACTGCAATTCCGCCGCCCCGAGTGGCGCCGCGATCGTGCTCAGAAGCAGGGCGATCCGGGGTAGCGCGCGCATGACGATGGACCTAATTCACCGCGCCGATCACCGCAAGGCTGCAAGGCCGGAAGGCACAAGTTTTACGCTCCAGGTTGCAAGGACAGGAGCGGCGTCAGCGTCCGGCTGTCTTTGCCATGCGCGAATCCCGCGAAGCCGTCTCATGCGACGGCGGAGACGGCTCTATCTGTCGCGCGTCCCCGCCCTTCCGGGCAGGGACGCGAATCCCCTGTGGCCGCCGCGGGAGCGGCGGGATTGGGGCGCTCCCAACCCCGCGCCTTCAGCCTGCGGGCGTTGCGTCGGCGGGCGCTTCCGGCGCGGGCTCGGCCGGGACCGCGTCGGCCGGCGCTTCGACCGCGGGCGGCTCCTGCCAGAAATAATAGCCGCCGCGCTTGTTGTGATCCCAGCGTGCCCAGACGGCGAAGGCGACGAGAGCGAGGATGAAGAGGTAAAGCCCCCACGGCGTCTTCTTTTCCGCGAAGGGATCGTTGAGCGAGCGCTGCGCGCCGGCGGGCAGACGCGCGATGTCGGTCAGCGACGTGCCGAACGGGATGTTGATCTTCACCCGGCCGTTCACGGCCCAGCCGTTGGCGTCGAGGATCGGGCCGAGATTGCGCTGACGGAGCTTGAGCGCGGCGATGATCATCGACGGGCCGGAGATGAGCAACAGCACGCCGAGCATGGCCAGCGGGATCTGCCACCAGCTCAGGCCGAGGATGCCGCCAATGATCGCTGTGAGGACGGCGACGATGCCGCTGACGGCCACGCCGATGGCTGCGACCGTGCCGACGTCCATCTTTTTCGGCTCCGGCTTCGGCGCCTTGTCGGCATTGGCTGTGGCGGTCGCGGCGTCCGCCAGTTTCGCATCGGAAGCGGCCTCGGCCGCGGCGGCGCGTTTGGCGGCCTGTTCCTCGAGCGCGCGAACGAATTTTTTGTAGGGCGACCAGAACGCCTGCCGGATGCTGATGGGGTTGTCGATGACCTTGGTGATCGTCGCATCCCAGTCGCGTCCCTTGCGGTCGTAGAAGATGCCGTTGCGGCCGACCATGAGGTGATCGGAGTCGCCGTTGGTGAAGGCGGCGGCGATCTGCAGCGTCTCGCCGGTGGCCGGGCGCGTGCAATCGCAGTAGGCGAGATACGCCTTGGAAAGCCCGGCGAGCGCGCCGTGTTTGCCGGCGTCGTCCACCCGCACGACGAGGTCGCACGAGCGCGCGTCGAGGTAGAGCGAGCCCACCTGGAAAATCGCGAGACGGCCCGGCGCGTAGAAATCGGTGAACGCGACGAAGTTCTGGAGCAGGCGGTAGAGGTCGCGATTGTAGCGGACGAGTTTCTCGACGTTTGCGACCGCGGTGAAATGCGGAGCGAGCTTCAGGTCTTCGGCGATCAGCGCTTCGATTGTTGCGCGCCCGTTTCCGGCGAGAAGCTTGCGCGCGCGTTCGATGCCCAGGGCGGCGATCGTCGTGCCCGTTTTGGCGGTGTTCCAGGCTTGAAACGCGGCAAATTTTTCTTGCAGGCCGGCCCACTCGGATTCGGTGAGCGAGGCCTTGCCGTTTCCGAGGAGGGGCTCGACGACGGCGCGGCGGAACGCGTCGGTCTTCGCGGCCCAGGCGGGATTGACGCCGTCGGTCAGCGGCAGGGCCTTGCTGGCCTCGACCCGCGCGAGCGGGAAGCTGGAAATCTCGTCCGCGGTGACGGTCAGGTCCTTGGCCGCAAGCTCGAGAAACTCGCTTTCCTGGCGGTTGAGCGCGGCGATGGCGCGGGAGTCGAAGGCGGCAAGGCGGCAGCGGCCGAAGAAATCGTCCACCTTCGCGCGCACGGCGTCGAGCGCGGCCAGCGCGCCGGCGGTGGCTTCGCCGAGCGGGAGGATCTCGGCCTTCGAATCCTCGGCCTGTTTGGTCCATGCCTCGAATCCGGCCAGATCGGCGAAGAAGGCGGCGAGTTTGTCGGCGTCCACGCCGGGTTTTCCGCTGCGGTCGGGCACGCCGCCCTGCGTGGCGACGATTTCACCGATGAGGGCGGCGGTTTCGACATCGTCGCCCGCCGACTCCGGCGTGACCACGCCGTCGCCGTTGAACAGGGTGGCGGCAAAGATCCTGGCCGTGTCCGAGACATCGTCGAGCGAGAGTTCGTTCGCATCGCTCTTGCCGAGGCCGGCGAGGATCTCGCGGGCGGAATCGAGCAGGGCGGGATCCTTGATCGCGGCGAGCGGGAGCGCGTCTCCTCCCTTGATCAGGATCGCGGGATCGTTCAGCGCCGCGCATGCCCACTTGACCGCGGCGAGCACCTCGGGGGCGCGCACGCGCCCGTCGCTGTCCCCATCGATCAGGGCGAGGGTTTTCTCGTCGAACTCGAGACCCTTCACCGGGCAGGCGAGGGCGGTCCAGAGCTTTTGGTCGAGATTCTCGAGGTTGATCAGATCCTCGGCGGTTTCGAGGCGGACGAGATCGAGCCCGCCGACTCGCGAAAAGCGCCAACGGTGGTTGGCGCTGGTTTCGGTGTTCACAGCAGTTGACGACATAAGTTAAAAATTCTGTGAACGGCATGGCATGTCAGGAGAAAACAGCAAGGCCGGGCCGCAGGTTTTCGCGCGCGGTCGCGAACCTTTCGTTCTTCGTTTCTTCGCCGTTCGCTGGCATAAGACGCAGCCATGGATCACGCGGCATGGGCGACCCTCGACGACACGCAGTTGCTCGAATGGCCCATTCGCAAGCTCGGGTTGAGCGTGGAAAGCTCCCCGCTGCAACCGTTCGTGCGGCAGCTTCACGACGAACTCTCCGCCCGCGGGCTGGTCTTCCATCCGCCGTGTCACCTGGGCGACGAATGGTTCGTTCCCGTCGGCATCCCGGCGATCTTCATCCCGTTCTTTCTCGTCCACGACCGGCTGCGCGAACTCGAGCGGAAGCTCTTTCTCGATGTCGAGGGCGAGGCGCCGGAGGCGTTCATGAAACTCATCCGCCACGAGGCCGGGCACGCCTATTCGTACGCCTACGGCCTCTACAAGCGCCGCAAGTGGCAGGAGACGTTCGGCCTCGCGAGCACCCAGGACACGGGGTTCTACCGGCCGCGGCCCTACAGCCGCAGCTACGTCATGCACCTCGACGACTGGTATGCGCAGGCGCATCCGGACGAGGATTTCGCCGAGACCTTCGCGGTGTGGCTGACCCCGGGCTTCGACTGGCGCGCGCGCTATCGCGGATGGAAGGCCCTGCGCAAACTCGAGTACGTGGAGTCGTTGATGAAGTCCATCGCCGGCAAGCCGCCGAAGCATCAGCCCGCGTACCGGCCGGTCGACTACGACTGCCTCGGGCTGAAGCTGAAGACCTTCTACACGCGGAAGAAAAAACTCTACGAGGACACGTATCCGGATTTCTACGACGCGGACCTGCGCGCGATCTTTCCCCGGCCGTCCTCGCCCGAGAACACTGTCGCGGCCTCGACATGGCTGCGGCGAAACAAGCGCCCGCTCATGAACGTCGTCTGCCGCTGGACGAACGAGCGGAAATACCGCGTCGACAAACTCCTGCAACGGCTCATCGACCGCTGCCGGAGCCTGCAGCTCGTGGTCGCGGCGGACGACGCGTCCACCTCCATGCGCGTGGCGGCTTATCTCACGACGCTGGTGATGAATTATCTTTTCACCGGCCGGTTCAAGCGCGGCAAATAACAGGCGCATGGCACGCACACTGAAACGCGGCTTGAAAGTTCTCGCCCTCTTCGACCTCGCCGAGCCCACGGGCCTGCAGCAGGACTTTTCCGAGGAGCTGAAAACCGAGGACTGGAAGACCGAGGCGCACGTCCTCTCCGCCCTGCGCAACCTCGGCTGCGAGGTCGAGTACCTGGCGATCCACGACAACACCGACCTGCTCCGCCAGAAGCTCGAGGCGTTTCCCGCCGATGTGATCTTCAACCTCGTCGAAGAGTTTCGAAACAACCGCGCGCTCGACCAGGCCATCGTGTCGTTTCTCGAACTCGCGGGCGTTCCCTTCACCGGCTGCGGCTCGACCGGGCTGACGCTCTGCCGGCACAAGGGCATCTCGAAAAAGATCCTCGGCTACCACCGCATCCGCGTGCCGCAATTCGCCGTCCTGGCGAAAGGCCGGAGGGCCGCGCGGCCGCGCTGGCTGCCGTTTCCCATCCTCGTCAAGCCGCTCAAGGAGGAAGCCTCGATGGGCATCGCGCAGGCCTCGTTTGTCGAGAACGACGAGGACTTTCGCGATCGCGTCGCGTTCGTCCACGAGAAGCTCGGGCACGACGTCATCGCGGAGGAATATATCGTCGGCCGCGAACTGTATGTCAGCGTCCTCGGCAACCAGCGGCTCGAGGTCTTTCCCATCCGCGAGCTGCTCTTCAGGGAAGTCCCGCCCGACGAGCCGCGCATCGCGACCTACAAGGCGAAATGGGACAACGGCTATCGCGAGCGCTGGGGCATCGAAAACCAGTTCGCGCAGGACATGGCGCCCGAAGCGACCGCCGCGATCGCGCGCGCGTGCCGGCGCATCTATCATCTCCTCGCGATGGATGGCTACGGCCGCATCGATCTTCGCCTGACTCCCGAAAACGAGATCGTTTTCATCGAGGCCAACCCGAATCCCTTCCTCGCGGAGGGCGAGGATTTCGCCCTCTCGGCCGAGGCTGGCGGCTTCGACTACACGCGCCTGATCGGCCGCATCGTGCAGCTCGGCATGTCCGCCGTGCGCTATTGAGGGGGAGGGAAGAGCGCAAGCGGCGGCGCGCTCCTCGCTTACGCTCTAAAAAAAAGCCCCGCGGAACCATTTCCGCGGGGCTTCAGGCTGCCAACCTATGACCGAACGAGAATGCTTTCAGGAAATCGAGCGCGTGATGTCGCGGATGAGATCCGAGACGAGTTCGGTTTCGCGCTCGAGCTGATCCGTCGTGCGCAGACGGATGCGCTGCATGTGATTCATGTCGGAGATCTTCTTCTGGCCCGAGGCGACGACTTCGCCGTCGTTCCGCACGATCTCGTATTCCACGTCCATGCGGGGCGGATAGATGTCGCGCACGATGCGCACGTCATCGAGGCGCGGGCCGCGCCACGGCTCGAAATCGCCCGCCATGTCGATGTCGCGAAAGCGAAGCGTGAGGTGATAGCCCGGCGGCACGTAGCGCTCGGCCACGCGCTCGATCTTTTTGCGCATCTCCTGCTGCAGCGCGCTCTGTTCCGAGGGCCCGCCAAACTCCGAGGTGCGGAAATCCGTGTAGTTCTCCGGCTCGAGAAACTCGACGGTGGCGGCGGACTTGGTTTCGTCCGACTGGATGGCAAATGCGCCGGCGACTCCGCCAAACGCCAGGGTCGCGAGGAAAGCGAAGAGTTTTGTTTTCATGTCAGTAAATACGCCCGGGCCCGGCCTCCGGTTTCGACCTTTCACAAATGTAATTTTGCCCCTCCGATCCGGCGCGCGCTAAAACGTTGTCCGCGAACGCCTCCCTGCTCACATTCGGCGCGTGATCACCCATGTTGTCATCTTCTGGACCGACAAGCCTCACGGCGAAAACCGCGACAAGCTCCTGGCGGGCGCGCGCCAATACCTCGCCCCGATTCCGGGAGTGAAGGCGTTCCGCAGCGGCGTGCCGGTGCCGAGTCCCCGCGGCGTCGTCGATGACGGATTTGCCGTGGCGATTGCGATGAGCTTCGACACGCAGGAGGAGGCGGACGTGTATCAAACGCACCCTCTGCACACGCAGTTTATCGAGGAATGCGTGAAGCCGCACGTGAAGCGGCTCACCGTTTACGACTTCGCCTGAGCGTTTCGCGGCCATCCACGGGCCGCAGTTGGAAGTGATGGGCGATTGAAAGCGGCGATGAATCGCCCGCGCTCCAAGACGGGCCGGCAGCTCCTCTGGAGCGCGGAGATGTATCGCCGCTTTTGCTGAACTGGCCGGCGAGGCCATCGCGCTCCGCGGCTGGCTTGCGGAGCGGATGGTTCCATTTTACACCTCTCTTTCTCGATCACACGAGTTGAGAGAACTGCAATAAGTTTCCCGTTTCATACAAATGAGAGGGGCTGCTTACATTCAATTTCACTTTCGTTTTGGCTGTGGCGGCTCGTTGGTGGAGGAGTGCGATGACCTCCGACCTGCTTCAGTTGACCGACCTCGCTCCGCCGATGGGCGATCTCGCTTCCGGCTTCGGCCTCTCCGCGCCGCGAGCGCTCTGGACGGCGCCGTTGCCCGGCGAGCCCTCGTGGCCGGAAAAGCGGATCGTGCACGCGCGGACGCTGCAGTTGCACGGTCCGGCCCGCCTCGATCGTCTCGGTTTGCGCGCCGCCCCTGGTTACCACAAGTGCGGCAGCCGGCAGGATCTCGACTGGGTGACGGCGTTGCGCCTGAGGGTTTTTCAGGAGGGCCGCTGGCACGAGGCGCTTGCGCTCGATGGCCTCGCGCGGCCGGCTGATGGGCGGATCGAGTGGTTCGATCTCGGTGGAATCGTCGCGTCCGGCGTCCTCGTCGAACTGCGCGGCTCGGGCGCCGACGGCGGTTGGACGCCCTGGAATCTCGCCGCCGGCGCCTGCGTCCTCGAGGGCGGGCTTCTCGCTCCGCTGGCTCCGCGTCGTGAGCGCGCGTTGCGCCCGCTCGGCATCGATTTCGCGGGTTTGCCCGCGGGCGTGGCGGCAAGCCGCCAGAACGGCGAAGTCCGTTTCGAGACGCGCTTCGGCACGGTCGGATTTTATCTCGGTCGCCCCGGGTTCTCGTTTCTCGCCCTCTCCGGGGAGGATCCGGCCCTGGCGGAAACCAACGCGCTTTTCCAGCGCCCGGGCGCGTTCCTCCAGGGGCCGCGGCTTCACGCCGTGGGCGAGGCGCCGGCGATGGACGCCGCGGTGCGTTTCGACGCCGAAGGCACGGTGGAAGTCCGCGCGAACACCGTGAGTTACGACTTCCGCGCCGGGGGCCAGCACTACGCGCTGCAGTGGACCGTGACCCCGCGCGGGCTGTCGCTTCGGGCGCGCCGGGTGAGCGAGCGCGCGCAGATCGCCTGGCACAGCGCGGCGTGGACGATCGCCCTGCGCAACAGCGTCGCGCCGGGCCACACGCTGGGCCGGCTCATCCGGGAAGGGGAGACCGGCGGCGTCGCGTTGCCGGCGATCCTGCACCTGCCGCGCCTGGGCAGCCTGCGTTTTTCCAGCGACTCGGCCGAGGCGACCGCGCGCGCCGATGTGTTCCGATCGAGCGATTGCAACACCCTCGAGCTGAAACTCGGCGAACGCCGGCTGCCCGATGGAACCCACCTTCTCCCGCCCGGGCTGTTCGAGGCCGGCCTCGAGATCGCGCCTGTGGCGCCGTCTGAACTCCTGCGACGCGACGCGCCATCCGTCGTCAAACGGGCGCTCCGTCGCGTCGGGCACACGGCGCTGACCTATCGGCCCGACATGGGCACGCTCGCGAACAACGGCGCCTCCATGCCCTGCGCCATCTGCATGGACACGTGGTCGTCCTACATTTTCTCGCTTGGGGAAATCGCGCCGGGTCTCGAGGCGGGCGAGCTGCTGCGCGCCTCGCTCGAGCGCTGGCTCGACGGCGGCCAGAGTTATGCCGGCGGTCGTTTAGTGCGGGATGGCGAAGCTCACGACGCGGAGGACGAGTATCTGATGACCGGCGCGGCTGGCCTGCGGGGGCTGGCGGACTACCTCGCGCGCGGGGCGGCGCCGGATTGGTTTGCCCGGCGCCTGCCGCGCATCCGCGCGCGCATGGCCGCGATGCGCGCGCGCGATCTGGATGGAGACGGCCTGATCGAAAGCGCGTGGCGCGCGGGCGTGAGCGGTTCGGGCCAGTGGAGCACGTGCTGGTACGATGTCGTCTCGTTCGGCTGGAAGGACGCGTTTGCCAACGCGATTCTTTACCCGGCCCTGCGGCGCCTCGCCAGGGTTTTCGCCGGCCATGGGCTTGCGGCCGAAGCGGCGGAACTCGACGCATGGGCGGACCGGCTGCGCGAATGTTACCTGCCGGTTTTTCTCAATCCCGCCACCGGCTGGATCGCGGGCTGGCGCTGCCGGGAAAACAAGCTGCACGATCACGCGTTTCTCGCGGTCAACGGCGCCGCCATCACGGCCGGGCTCGTTCCCGCGCCGCGCGCGCGGGAGATCTGCGAACGCCTCCTGCGCGAAGCCGGCCGCGTCGGGATGCCCGATGCGACGCTCGGCCTGCCGGGCAACCTGTGGCCGATTCCGGACGAGGATCTGGCGGACATCATGCAGGGTTATCCGATGGGCTATTATCAGAATGGCGGCCGCACGCACGCGCAGGCGCGGCACTTCGTCATGGCCTTGTATCATTGCGGACTGGATGAAGCGGCCGATCGGCTCCTGCTTCAGCTTTGCGCCGGGCTGGCGGAGGCGCGTGTCTTTGGAGGCAATCAAAGCGGCGTGGACTGGCGTGGCTGGGACGATCGTCCCTGCGGCTACGAAGGCCTGCTCACCGACCAGTTCGGAATCCTCGAGGCGATCTTCCACCGCCACGGCCGGAAGCCGGCGTCGAGCGAGGATCGCCCGCGCCTGCTCGCCGGCGTCCGGGCGCAAGCAGGAGCCTTTCGGTAGGCGCGCGCCCGGCGGCGGCACAGGCCGTCTCTCAACGCTTCATCGGCAGATGACGCGGGGCGTCAGTCGTCGGCGGCGCGGGCGCGGGCGCGGCCGCTTTTGATTTCGGCGCGGCGGCGCTTGCCTTCGCGGAAGGCGCGCTTCACGGCCTTGGGGCGCGGGCGTTTCTGGCGGCGGAGTTTTTCGCGGGCGTCGATCGCGGCCTGTCGTCTCTTGTTTTCGCGCGCTTGAAGCAGCCCGGCCAGGCGCTCGCGGGCGAGGCGGCGGTTTTCCGCCTGCGAACGCCGGTCCTGCACGCTCACGCTCAAGCCCGTGGGCAGGTGCGTGAGCGTCACGCGCGTGGCGACTTTGTTGACGTTCTGTCCGCCGGGTCCCGAGGCGTGGGAAAAGGTTTCCTCGAGGTGGGCCTCGTCGAGCGAAACTGGCTTGGGTGACGGCATGGCGGCGCGGCGGGTGTATCCAGAAAGCAAATGCGGCCGCTTGTGCCAAGCCGGCCGTGGGGCGGGTTGAGCCGCGAAGAAGAAAACGCAGGCGCGTCGCGCGCGGGCCTACGGGGAATCGACGGCCGGGGCCCGGGCGGGGCGCCGCGTTTCCGGGCTGTGGCGGATGTCCTTGGCCTTGATCAGGTAGATGGTTTCCTCGGCGATGTTGGTCGCGTGGTCGGCCACGCGCTCGATGGCCTTGGAAACGAAGATCATGTCGATCGCGCGCGGGATGATCCCGGGATTTTGCGTCATCATCTGGGTGAGTTCCTCCTGCAGCTCGCGGTTCATGCGATCGACCTCGGAGTCGCGGTGGCAGACGGCGAGCGCCTTTTCCTCCGTGCCCTGGATGAAGCAGTCGAGCGCGTCGCTGAGCATCGAGGCCGCGATCTCGCCCATCCGCACGATGTCGTGGCTCAGCTTGATCGGCGCGTCGGACGAGATGTGGCGGATGCGGCGGGCGATCTTGGTGATCTCGTCGCCGGCGCGCTCGAAGTTCTGGCTCACCTTCATGCCCGTGACGAGGACGCGCAACTCGGTGGCGATGGGCGCGCGCAGGCTGAGGTAGCGGATGGCCTCCTCGTCGATCTGGATCTCGAGGTCGTCGATCTCGTTGTCGCCATCGATGATCGCGAGGGCGAGCGCGCCGTCGCCCTCGGAGTAGGCTTTCAGGACGGAGCGCAACTGGCTGATGACGCGTTCGCCCATGTGGAAGAGATCGGACCGGAGGGTCTCGAGTTCGGAATCGAAAAAGCGCTTCATCCGGGGTGGATTGGTTTCGGGGAGCGAGGGTGAATCTGAAGGAGGAGACGCCACCATTTCAACCGAAACGGCCCGAAACGTATGCTTCGGTCTGCGGGTTGGACGGGTTCATGAAAATCTTTCGGGTGACATCGTACTCGATGAGCCGGCCGAGGTAGAAGAACGCGGTGCGATCGGAGACGCGCGCGGCCTGCTGCATGTTGTGAGTGACGACGACGATGGTATAGTCCCGTTTCAACTCGTGGATCAACTCCTCGACCTTGGCGGTCGCGATCGGATCGAGCGCGGAGCACGGCTCGTCCATGAGGATGATGTCGGGCTCGACGGCGATGGCGCGCGCGATGCAGAGCCGCTGCTGCTGGCCGCCGGAGAGGCCGAGGCCGCTTTGGTGGAGGCGGTCCTTCACCTCGTCCCACAGGGCGGCGCCGCGCAGGCTTTTCTCCACCACTTCGTCGAGCGTCACCTTGTTCTTCACGCCCGCGATGCGCAGGCCGTAGGTGATGTTTTCGTAGATCGACTTGGGAAACGGATTGGACTTCTGGAAGACCATGCCGACGCGCTTGCGCAGCTCGATCGCGTCGACTTCCGGGCGGTTGATATCCACTCCATGGATACGGATTTCGCCCCCGGTGACGCGCGCGCCGTCGATCAGGTCGTTCATCCGGTTGAGGCAGCGCAGGAGGGTCGTTTTGCCGCAGCCGGAGGGGCCGATGAAGGCGGTGACCTTCTTCTCCGGGATGCCGAAGGTCACGTCGAAGAGCGCCTGGGTGGAGCCGTATTTGAAGTCCACATGATCGACTTCGATGAGGTTGCGACCGGGGGCGTCGGAGTTCGTCGAGGAATTCCTCGACGCGGGGGCGGCGCTCTCGTGATCGGTCTTCGTATCGGGTTGTGACGACGTGGAGGTCGGTTCGGTCATGACATTCATCGGCTGCGAGAGACGGTCCGGCGCTACCATCGGTAGGCCTTGCGGAGCTTGTTGCGCAGGAGCACGGAGGAGAGCGCGATCGCGGCCACGATCGCGAGGAAGACAAAGGCCGCGCCGTATTGCACGCGCTCCGTGTATTCGTTTTGTGGAATCTTCGAGCTGACCACGTAGATGTGGTAGGGCAGCGCCATCACGCCCTGAAAGAAGACGTCGTGCCAGCGCTCGAGGCCCTGCCAGGGGAGGTTGTCGCGCACCACATAGGCGGCGGTGAACATGATCGGCGCCGTCTCGCCCGCGACACGCGCGATGCCGAGAATCGACGACGTGAGAATGCCCGGCAGCGCGTAGGGCAGCACGTTGGTGCGGATCGACTGCCACTTCGTCGCGCCGAGGGCGAGCGAGCCCTCGCGGAAACCCTTCGGCACGCTGCGCAACGCCTCCTCCGAGGCCGTGATGACGACGGGCAGCACCATGAAGGCGAGGGTGAACCAGCCGGCGAGGAGCGAGACGTTCCAGCCCGTGAAATTCAGGTAGAGCGAAAACGGCCACAACTGCGCGTGCGGCGCGTTCGCCGCGGGCGTCGAGCCGATCACGGGCGCGAAGAGGACGAAGAGCCCGAAACCGAACAGGCCGAAGACGATCGAGGGCACGCCCGCGAGGTTGAGGATCGAGAGCCGGATCGTCTGGATGAACCGGCTTTGCGAGGAATACTCGCTCAGGTAGATGGCCGCGGCCACGCCGAGCGCGAGGGCGATCGTCATCGAGCCGGCGACGAGAAGGACGGTGCCGACGATGTTCGGGAAAATGCCGCCGCCGGAATAGACGTGGCTCTCCACGCGGGCGCCGCCGAGATCATGGCGCTCGCGGAAGCTTCGAAACTCCGCGTCGCCCATCCGCTTCTCCTGGCCCTCGAACTCGAAGACGTGCAGCGTCTCGGGCGCGGCGGTGAAGAACTCGAAATTGACGAACGGGAAGCTCGTTTGAAACACCGCCTCGGAACCGCGGATGAAGATCGTGCCGAAGACGAACAGCCCGCATGCGAGCACCGTGTAGGTCACGAGGCGGAAAACCCAGAACGCGCGCGTCTCGCGCACCGCAGCCGGCGTGCGGCGCCTCTGAAAAACGTGGATGGGCGCGAGTGTCGGACTCATTCAGTTTGAACAACCGCGAATGAACGCGAATTCACGCGAATGGACTCGCGGTAGGAGCGGCTTCAGCCGCGATTTGTTTGATTCTCGAATCGCGGCTGAAGCCGCTGCCCTGGTTTGGATTTGCGTTCATGTCTGGTGTCGCTGCGCCGGTAAGCGTTTATTGGCGGTTAAAACTCACTTCAAGCCGCGGGGAGGCGGTAGCGGCGCACGATTTTTTGGGCCATGTAGTTGATCAGCAGGGACAGGAAGAACAGCGCGATGCCGACGCAGAAGAGCGCGCGGTAGTGAATGCCGCCGCGCACGACCTCGCCCATTTCCTGCGCGATGATGCCCGTCATCGTGTGCACCGGCTCGGTCACGACGGCGAGGCCGCGCGATATATCCGGAATCTGGATACGGTTGCCCGCGCAGAGGAGCACGACCATCGTCTCGCCGAAGACGCGGCCGAGGCCGAGGAGCACGGCGGAGATGATGCCGGAGAGCGAGGCCGGCACGATGATGCGCGCGATCGTCTGCAGCCGCGTGGCCCCGAGCGCGAGCGATGATTCCTTGAGCGCGCGCGGCACGTTGTTGAGCGCGTCCTCCGCCAGGGTGAAGATCGTCGGCGTCGCGATGAGCGCGAGCAGGCAGCCCGCGGTGAGGGCGTTGAGCCGCTCGCTGAACGGGAAGCCCGGCATCCAGGAAAGCCAGCTCGCGCCCGAGAGCGCGCGGAGGGTTTCGCCGAGCACGGCGATGCCGAAGAAGCCGAGCACGACCGACGGGATCGCGGCGATGAATTCGATGCAGGGCTTGATCATCTTCTGCTCGCGCGGGGTCGCGATCTGGTTGGTGTAGATCGCCGCGCCCACGCCCATCGGGATGGCGAAGAACAGCGCGATCGCGGAGACGAGGAGCGAGCCGGTGAGGAGCGGGACGATCCCGTGCCAATCCTGCCAGAAACTCGCCGTGATCCATTCCGTTCCAAAGACGAAGGCGGTGAACGCCTGCGGCCACGGCACGGGCTCCTGAAGGTCCCACGCCTCGAGCTTTCGCTCCACGTCCGGGAAGCTCGCGAGGTAGCGCGCGACGAGTTGCTCGAACCGGTCCATCCGCGCCTCCAGCTCCGGCGCCGGCAGGGGCGGCGCGCTTGCGAGCGCCTCGCGCAGCGCCCCGGCAAAGGTCTCGTTGAGCTGCCGGTAGTGGGGCAGCGTGCCGGTCAGCGCCTGCGCGGCGGTGGCGAAATCGACGAGGTCGATCCGCACCGCGGCCGCCTCCTCGACCCTGCCGGCGGCGAGCAACTGCGCCTGCTGCACGGCCTTGTCCTGATTGACGATGAACTGCGTCTTGGTCGCGATCGCCTGGTCCGAGAGATCCTCCACGAGGCCGCGAAGATCGATCGCCGTGTCGCTGAACCGATCGGAAAACCCGTCGAAGGCGGCGAGGTTTTCGCCGGCCTCCGCGAGCGTGCGGCCCTCGACCTCGGTCAGATGGCGAAACTGGCGCAGCCGCAGGTCGGAGAGGTAGCGCGTGAGGGCGATGTGGTCCTGCAACTGCGCGCGCATGATGTCCACGTACTCGAGCCCGGCCCGGCGGTAGGTTTCGAGGTTGCGGCGATTGTCTCCAAAAAATGAATACCCTTCCTTGAAGAGGAAGACCGTGATCAACGCCAGGACCACGACGGAGACGATCGCGTTGCCGCCGAAAAAGGCGCGGATCATGTCGTCGACCGTGAGCCCGAGGACGCGGAAGCGCGCGCGGTGGCGAAGAAACGACGGGTGGGACGACGGGCGTTTGGCGGGCATTGCGCGAGGAGCGCGGCGGCGGGCCGCGAAAGCAGATGACACAGCCGCCCGCCGACCGAGGTCAATCGAGCGTCTGTGACAATGCTGCGACGGCTTATTTGATCGGCACGAAACCGATGCGGGTGGCGATCGACTGGCCGTCGTCGCTGAGCGTGAATGCGATGAACTTCGCGGCCTCGTCCCTCGCCTCCCCGTTGGTGTAGTAGAAGGTCGGCCGCGCGTAGGGATAGCTCTCGTCGTGCACGGCTTCCTTCGTCGGCAGGGCGCCGTCGATCGAGACGACGTGGATGCCCGGGTCGTTGATATAGGCGAGTCCGACGTAGCCGATGCCGTTCGGGTTGTTGGCGACCTCGGCGGCGATCTGCTCGTTGCCCGCCATCTTCTGGGACGAAGGCGCGTAGTCGCGGCGTTTCATCGCCAGTTCCTTGAAGTCCGAGTAGGTGCCGGAGGAGGTGTTGCGGGTGTAGATGGAGATCCGGCCCGGCTTGCCGCCGACAGCGGACCAGTCGGTGATGTCGCCGGCGAAGATCTGCTCCACCTGGCGCTTGGTCAGCGCCTGGACCGGGCTGCTCTTGTTCACGATCACGGCCATGCCGTCGTAGGCCACGATCGTGGGTTTCAGCGTCACGCCCCTGGCCTGCGCGGCCGACATCTCGGTCGGCTTGGCGCGGCGCGAGGACATGCCGATCTGCGCGGTGCCGTCGGTGATGGCCGCGATGCCGGTGGTGGAGCCCTCGGCGGCGATCTCGAAATTCACCCCCGGGTTCTTCGCCTTGTATTCCTCGGCGAGCATGGGGACGAGTTTGGCTCCGAGCGTGTCGGAGCCCTTGATGACGAGCTTCTGCGCCTGCGCGAAGGTGGCGGCGAGAAGCGATGCGGCGATGAGGAGCGCTTTTTTCATGTGTGAAGAGGTTGGAGGACGGGAGATCAGAATTGCAGTTGCAGTTGTGAGCGCAGACCGCGGACGACGGCGTCGGCTCCGGAGAGCGCGTCCTCGGCGCGGCCGTGGACGTAGCCCATCTGGAGTTTGAGGTCGTTGCCCAGGAAGTGGTAGGCGCCCCCAGGGTAGGACTCGCGAGCCTTGTCCACTGCGCCGCCGCCGGGGAACGCTCCGGTCATGCCGGCGTTTGCCCAATAGGCGAAGGTGTTGTTCGAGGCCGGGTCGTCGGCGTCGTCGATGTCGGTGGAAAGCCCCGCGTATTGGACTTGAAGGCGGCCGCCGAGAGTCAGCCGGCTGGTGTTTTTGGAGGCGCTCGTGACCGGCGCGGGCGTGGCGACGCCAGCGAAAAGCGCGAGCGTCAGAAGCCTGGTTCGTGTCAAAAACATCTGCGAATGGATCGGTTGTCGGGTTTGGCTGTGCCCGCCGGCCATGGCCGGCGGGCGCCCCAAGACTACAGGTCCATTGTGACAGACTCGTGACGAACGTGTGACGACGGTGACACATTTGTGACGCGCCCCCGTTTCGTGGCCCGGGCCGGGCTGGGAATCAGGCGACGGGCGTCAGGAATCGGGTGTCAGCCCAAGAGCGGCTGCATCGAAAGGCTGTTCGCGGCAGTCCCGCCGCTTCCGGGGAGGCTACGAGGGATCGGCCGTCGATCGCGTTCGCGCGTCCGTTCGCCCGAAGGCGGCGAGCTTGTCCGGGTTGCGATGGATGAAGAGCTGCGCAATCCGCCCGTTCGCGATCGCCAGACTGAACGATGTCACGAGCACGCCGTTTTCCCGCAGAAGAATCCCGGGCAGGCCGTTGAAGCGCGTGAACTCGAGCGTCGTTTCCTTCGGAAAGCGTTTCGCGCTCGCGAAAACTCCCGCGCAGAAACGGCTGACGTGATCGGCGGAATGGAGGACGCGCCGCGCCGCGATCGCCTTCCCGCCGCTGTCGGAGATGGCAACCGCGTCGCTGGCGAGCAGTTCCTTGATGCGGGCGAGGTCGCCGCTCTCGCACGCCGCGAAAAATGCCGCGAGCAGCCGCCGGTGACTCGCGTGATCGAGCGCGAAGCGCGGCCTGTCCTCGCGCACGGAGGCGCGGGCGCGCGAAGTGAGCTTGCGGCAGGCGGCGGCGCTCTTTCCCAGCGTCTCGGCCACTTCGTCGAAGGAAAAACCGAACACGTCGTGGAGCAGAAACGCGGCGCGCTCGGCGGGAGTGAGGCGCTCCATCGCGAGCATGAGCGCGATGGTCACGGAGTCGTCCGTCGTCGCGGCGTCGGCCGGCGAGTTGTCGTCCACGAGCCAGGGTTCGGGCAGCCACGGGCCGACGTAGGTCATGCGCTTGCGCTGGGCGGACTTGAGCCGGTCGAGCGCGAGGCGCGAGGCAACCTTCAGGAGCCATGAGCGCAGGGATTTCAACTCTCCCGGTTTCGGCGCGGCCTCGATCCAGCGCAGGTAGGTTTCCTGCGCCAGATCCTGCGCGTCGAAAGCCGAGCCGAGCATGCGGTAGCCGAGCGCCTCGATTGCGCCGCGGTGCGGCTCGAACTCGTGGGCCAGATCGGTCATGGGTAAAAATAAATGGCGCACAGAAGGTTGACGAAGAAGCCCGGGCTCAGACTTCGATCCGAGCCAACGCGCAACTCTGGAAGTAGCCGAGCGCTTTCTTGATCGTGGGAAACACCGCCGCGGCGGCGATGCACGCGGCCATCTCGATCCACGCGGGCTCTCCGAAATCGGCGCGGATCTGCTCGCGCAATGCGTCCATTTCGGGCGCGTTGTCCGCCATCGCGCCGACCATCCGCCGGACGCGCGCGAGCGGCTCGGGCAGCCCGGCTCCGCCGTCGAGCGTCCGCCGGATCAATTCGACGGAGACGCCCTCCTCGCGCGCCTTGCGGATCGCAAGCTGCAGGCACGCTCCGCAGTCGTGTTGTTGAAAGGCCGCGATGCGCGCGACGCAAAATGCCTCCAGCGGCGCGTGCTTCCGATGCGAGGCCATCGGGATAAAATGGCTGAACACCGCGTAGGCCTCCGGGTTTTCTTCCAGCATGTGCCTCATGTAAGCGGTGTCGTAGTGGTGGCGCTTCTCGAAGGACTCGAGTTCGCGCAAGGCCTCCGTCCGCGGGTCCCTGGCGATCGCGCGAGTCGGTGTCGGTGTTGTGGTCATCACGGGTTACGACGAACCAGGCCGGCGCAATGTGACAAACGGCCCGCCGCTTCCCGGATTTTTCCGGGGTGGATCAGCCGATCTGTTTGACGGTGCCGCCGGAAAAATAAGCGGGGAAGATCAGGTTCGGCTCCGGCGCGAGATAACCCTGGCCGACCATCTGCATCATGAGGCGGGAAAGCCGCGGCGCGTAGCTGCCTTCCTCGAATTTGTAGTGGGAGATCGGCGGGCTCACGGATTCGAACATGTGGTCGTGATCGCGCGCCATGAGCGAGACGGTGTCGGGCACGGTCAGGCCGCGTTTCAGAAGATAAATGATCACGACGAAGACGTGCTGCGGCTTGGCGACGAGCAGGGCGGTGGGGGCGCGCGGCGAGTTGAAGAGCGCGTCGAGTTTCGTGGTGATGTTTTGCGCGGCGCCGTTGTGCCGCACGATCGTGGCGCGGGCGTCGGTGTTGGCGCGTTGCGCGACGGCTTCGAGGAAACCTTCCTCGCTCGCGAGGTCGCCGGCCACGCCGGTGTTGGGGACGACAAGCGCGATGCGCCGATGACCCTTGCCGAGGAAGATGCCCGCGGCGTGCCGGCAGACGGAGCGATAATCGACGTCGAGGGAGGGCAGTTTCACCTTGGGATGGCACGAGCCGAGGACGAGCGCGGGCACGGAATGCTCGGAGAACCATTCCTGGATTTCGCGGCTGACGGAAAGCAGCACGCAGCAAAACACGCGATTCTGCCGGACGAAGTCCTCGAGTTTCCGTCGCTGCACCGGCGGGCTGTGC
>CAZFCY010000015.1:0-19467 GCA_964517665.1 uncultured Opitutaceae bacterium
CAATACCTCCAGCATGTGGATCGCCGGAGCGGAAATCGCCTCGATCTTCAGCGCGTCCAGCGCGGAAACCAGCACCGGCACGAGAATCAACACAAAGACGACGGCGCCGAGCAGGCCCGAGGGCTTGAACCCTTCGCCCACGCCGGCCTTGGGCGCGAAACGATCCAGCCCCGTCGCCAGCAACCGGACCGTGCCGGACACGATGCGCGCGACGATATAACCGATCACGCCGATGAGGATGGCCGCGATCACGTTCGGAATGATGTCGAGTGTCTTGGCCATCATTTCCTTGGCCGGGTCGAGCACGCCCTCGATCCCGAGGATGCCCAGCGCGATCAGAGCCGCGTAGAGAACGACCAGGTAGAAGACCACGGCGGCCAGAAACCCGGTCAACCGGACGTCGTCGCCGCTCCTTTCCTTCACCCGGGCATCCAGTTTGAAGCGGTTGAGCAGACGCTTGAGTCCGGCGCGCAGGAGCGAGGCGAGAATCAAGCCGAGGATGAAGACGAGCAACGCGCCCACGACGCTCGGGACGTGTCGGCCCAGAGTTTCGGATATAGAGTCAATGAATTCCTGCATGGCTGATTATTTGAGGGGTTGTGGTTGTGGGTTGATATGACTGTTGAAGTCCCGGAACCCTTCGATTTCCGGGTGGCAACGGACGAAGCACGAAGATACTCCGATTTACTCCTTGCGGCTCAACCCCTTAATCGACCCCCGGCCGAATGGCGCATTCCAGCGACCGTATCCGATGCGTGGATACGGACCCGGCGGCGGCGCGGTTCGGGTTGCGAATCCATCGCGGCAGGCTGTGGCGATCGGCTCACCGCCCACCAAGCCTGACGTCGGCTGCCACAAGGCTCCGGCCGCTCAGCCCGCGATTCGTCGAGCCGCGGCCTGCGCTTTCAGGCACAGCTCCGCGGCCTTGAAGGCGTGCGCCTGGGTCATCGCCTTTTCGGTGCGGTTCAGGCAGTCGAGAATCAGTTCGCCGAAGAAACGGAAGCCGACCTTGCCGGCGACTTCGATGTGGTTCTCGCCCTGATCGTCCACAAGGAAGAGGTGATCGCCGACGCGCGAGCGGGCGACGTCGATGTATTTGCGCATCTCGATATAGCCTTTGGTCCCGAGAATGATGGTGCGGCCGTCGCCCCACGTTCCGAGGCCGCGCGGCGTGAACCAATCGACGCGGATATAGTTGCTCGCGCCGTTGTCGCCGAGGAGCGAGGCCTCGCCGAAGTCCTCGAGTTCCGGCGTGTCGGGGTTGGCGAAGTTGCCCACCGCGGCCTGGGTCACGGTCGCGTCGGTCGCGCCCGAGAAGAAGAGGAATTGCTCGACCTGATGGCTCCCGATGTCGCAGAGGATGCCGCCGTACTTCGCCTTCTCGTAGAACCACGCGGGACGCGAGGCCTTGTCGCCGATGCGATGCGGTCCGAGGCCGAGCACCTGGATGACGCGGCCGATCGCGCCGCCGTGCACGAGATCGCCCGCGTGCATCGCGCATTCGACGTGCAGGCGCTCGCTGAAATAGACCATGTATTTCCGCTTCGTCGCGGCGACGACGCGCCGCGCCTCCTCGAGCTGGGCGAATTCGGTGAACGGCGTTTTGTCCGTGAAGTAATCCTTCCCCGCCCGCATCACGCGGCAGCCGAGCGGGCCGCGGTCGCACGGGACGGCGGCGGCGGCGACGAGCTTGATCTCCGGATCGTCGAGGATCTCGTCGATCGAGCGCGCGACGCGCGTGCCGGGAAACTTCTGCACGAACGCCGCGACCTTCTGTGGATCGGGATCATAGACGGTCTTGAGCATGGCGCCGGCTTCGACGAGGCCGTTGCACTGCCCGTGGATGTGTCCGTGGTCGAGGTGGGCGGCGGCGAAGGCGAATTCGCCCGGCTGCACCACGGGATTGGGTTTGCCCTGGGGGGCGTAGTTCATGCCGTCGCCGGCGTTTGTGGTCGTGGCCATGGTCAGCGGGCGGCAGCCTTGAGGGTTTGTTTTTTCAATTTGCGCAGGTCGGAATCGAGCGCCTCGACCGTGGCCTTGTCCATCCGCTCGGTAAAGAGGATGCCGTTGAGATGATCGACCTCGTGTTGCACGCAGCGCGAGAAGAGGCCGTTGCAGGCCAGCTCGTGCGGTTCGCCGTGCGCATCCTGAAACTTCACCCTGATCGAGTCGGGGCGGGCGATCTCGCCGCGGATGCCGGGAAACGAGAGGCAGCCTTCCTCGGAGGTCGTGGTCGGCTTCGGCACGGGCTCGACTTCCGGATTGGCGAGCGCCATCGGCATGATCAGGTCGAGCGGTGGCGACGCGCCATCGAGCCGGTAGGTGAACGCGCTTTCGGCGTCGCGCAGGTCGATGACACAGAACTGGAGGTCGAGCCCCACCTGTTGGGCCGCGAGGCCGATGCCCCCGGCTTCGTGCATGGTGTCCACCATGTCGTTGGCGAGCTTGATGAGCTTTTTATCAAACCGCTCAACCGGCCGGCCTTTCTTGCGCAGGATGGGGTCTCCGTATTGAACAATGGGAAGCACCATGATGTCTCACGAGCACCGTAGCCGTCGCCGGAGACGATCCGCAAATGAAATTGTGGAGCCGGCGAACCTGGTTACGGTCCCCGAAGCCGAGATGGATCTTTTGCAAAACGACAGGACTGCCGCGCGCGTGCCTCGCTGGATTTTGCCGACAATCCTGGCCTTGGGCGGCGTGTTGCTCGCGATTTTCGGATGGTTGATCCCGCTGCAGTTCAAATCGCTGCCCGTGTCCGTGCTGGCCGAGGCCGGCCGGGGCACGCCGGGGCTGGCCGACGAAGTGGCGGAACAGCTCGATGCCGGCCGGCCGGGCCTGGCGGAGGTGCTCGCGAAGGCGGCCGTGGCGGTGAAGCGGCCGAACGCGGACGAGCTGGTCCAGCGTGTGGATCGTTACCTGGAGCGGAATCCCGATCTGGCGGTGTTGGGCGAGGCGAATCCGTATCTGACCAGCGCGTTGCCGAAGCTCGCCACCCAGGCCAGGAGCGGCGGGCAAGCCGGCATCATCCGGCAGATCCTGCCGGCGCCGGCGCGCGCGGCGCTGAGGGAGTTCATCAGCGGCTCGCGCAACGCGACGACGCAGGCGATTCTCGCGTCGGCCGAACTGCCGTCCTACCAGGAGTTCCTTCCCGTCTTCAGCGCGGGTGGCGCGCCGCTCGAGGCGACGATCCTGCTCGCCGCCGTGCTGGTGGAGAGCGACGAGCTGGGCGGCGCCGCCGCGCGTGAGTTGCGGGCGCTGGCGGAGACGGCGGCGCGCACGGGCGACGCCGCGGAGCTCGAGTTGTTTTATCTCGATCTGCTCTCGCTCGGCCGGCGCTACAACTGGGGTCAGCTCGCCGCGATCACGCGCGAGGCCTCCTCGCTCGAGGCGTTGGGAAAGCTGCGGCATCTCCATCAGGTCGCGCCCGGGGAGATCGCGGCCGTGATCGCCGCGGTTGTCGTCTCGGGCCGGCCGGACGCGGTGGCGGATTACGTCATGCGCTACGGTCCGCTCGGCAGCGAGGCGGTGGGTTACGCCTTGCACCACGGGTCGGGCAGCCTGGCGTTTTTGTTGCGCCAGCAGCTTCCGCCGGATGGAGAGTTGACGCTTCCGCCGCCGGCGGACGATTCGCGTTTCGTCAGCGCCGCGATCGATCCGCTCGTGCGCCTCTCGCTCCGGAGCCATGCGGGCGCCGTCGCCGCGAAATTCGGGGCCTACCTGCTCGGCGGGTTGCTGCTTTTTCTTGCGGTGGAGCGCGTGACGGCGTTGCACCGGCTCGAGTTGTCCACCTATTTCACCCTGCTCGCGCGCTGCATCGGAGCCGGCGTGGTGTGTCTCCTGCTCCTCGTCTTCAATGAACCGTTTCTCGCCTTTGGCAGCGATCCTTCCGGCTACGAATTGCGTCTTGTCGTTCCCGTCCTCGGGACAACCTCCGTCGAATCCATGAACGAGTCCACGAATGCGCTTCCTCTCGATACGGCCACCCTGGTCAGCATCGCGTTTTTCTTCATGCTGCAGGCGCTGGTTTACGTGATCTGCCTGCTGAAAATCAAAGACATCGAGCGCCAGCCCGTCTCCGAAATGCTCAAGCTGAAGATGGCCGAAAACGAGGAGAACCTCTTCGACAGCGGCCTCTACGTCGGCATCGCGGGCACGTCCGCCGCGCTCGTGCTGCAGGTGATCGGGGTCATCCAGGCGAATCTCCTCGCCGCCTATTCCTCCAACCTCTTCGGCATCCTCTGTGTGGCGCTGATCAAGATCCGCCACGTGCGCCCCTTCAAGCACCGCATCCTCTTGCGCATCGCTGACGGGGGCGGGTCCGATGTCAGCCGCGCCGGATGAACAAGACGCTCCTTCTCATCCTCGTCGATTTCCTCCTGCTCAACCTCCTCGCGCTCACCCGCTGGGAGGAGCTGCCCGAGATGCAGGAGGCGATGTCACCCGCGGCGCGGATGGCGGAGACGGCGCAGCAGGTGGTCGAGGAGGATCTCGTCGGCGCCCTGCGCGCCACCCTCGAGGAGGAACGCGAGGCGCGCGAGGCGTTGAACGAGCAACTCTCGTCCGCGCAGGATGCGCTTTCCTCGCGCGATGAAAGCCTGGCCGAGCGCGAGGCGCGGCTCGCCGCCATCCAGGCGGATCTCGAGCGCAAGCAGCGCGAGGCCGCGCAACTCGGCGAGCGTGTCGCGGATTCACAGGCCGCCATGGCCCGGATGACCGACCGCCTTTCCCAGGCCGCGCGCGAAGCCGAATCCTCGCGCAGCCAGTCGGAGCAGCTCGCGAAGGAACTCGCGGAAAGGCAGAAGGCCGCCGCGCAGCTCGAGCAGCAGGTGCGGGAACTCGAGCAGACGCGCGCCGCCGCCCAGGAGCGTATCCAGAGCTTGAATACGCAGATGCGGGTCGCGGAGACGGAGCGCTCGTTTTTGCGCGAGAGCGTCGACACGCTGCGCACGCAGGTCGGGGCCGAGCGCGAGGAGAAGCTCCGGCTCCAGGAGCAGACCGGCGTGCTGGCCGAGGGCGTGTCGCAGCTCGCGGAGTCCTCCGCCAGCCTGCGCCAGGAGATCCGCTCGAACACGCCGATCAACGCGAACGCGCAGTTCGACGAGTTTCTGAAGAACCGGCTCGATGTTTCCATGCAGGCGGGCCGGAACGTCTTCATCGGCTCCGGCAACCGGAGCGTGGATGCAAAGTCGATCCTCGTCACCGACGGCGCGAACATCATCTCGCTCTTCCACGTCAAGAACACCGTGGCCTCGTTGCGCGAGGGCGCCCCCGACTGGCAGTCGATCCAGGGCGCGATCAGCGGCGGCGGAACCCGGGTCCCGATCCCGCGGATGTATTTCCTGAAGGTCGATCCGCGCCTCATGGCCGTTCCGATCCAGCCGGAGGAGGCCGCCGCGCTCGGCGCGCGGATCTATCCCAACGCGCTCGAACCCTTCAAGTTTCCCGAGGCCGTGCTCATCAGCGATGGCGGGGACAGGTTCGGCGAGGTCGAGTTCAAGATCGACCCGGAGACTCCCGGCTACGTGAGGATGCAGTCGCGCGTCCTTTCGCGGCTCTTCGGCGAGTTCTCCCCTTCAGCCGGCGATCTCGTTTTCAGCAAGACCGGCGAACTGCTCGGCGTGATGGTCAACAACACCTATTGCGCGCTGCTCGAGAGCTTCCTGCCCGCCGTCGAATTGCCCTTCGGCGAAAACCTCGACCAGAAAACGAGCGGCATCTTCGCCACCCAGCGCGCCCGTGTCATGCGTTTGCCGATCCGCCTGCAGTAGGCGGGGGAAGACGTTTCACCACGGATACAGAGGACACGGAGGACGGAAGAAGGGAATATAGTGCACAGAAGGTAACGAAGAAAACGAAGGGAATGGATTACGGCCTTCGCTTTCTGCGCTTCGTCGAGGTGTCGTCGCCTTGCTCCTCGGTCGTCGCTTCGCTCGGAACCTTCCTCTCTTCTGATCCTCGTATCCGTGGTGAATGCTTCCGTTCACCCGCCTTCCGGCAGGCTGATCTCGCGCACCCAGATGTTTCGAAACGAGACCAGGTCGCCATGGTCCTGCAGCTCCAGCGGAAGCTTTTCCGCGTGCGCGGTGTATTTCGGGGCGCCACGCCAGACGGTGCTGCCTTTCAGGACGGCGTCGTGCTGCACGAGCACGCCGTTGTGAAAGGCGGTCATGCGGGCCGGGGTGACGAGTTTTCCATCCGCGGAAAAGCGCGGCGCGACAAACACGATGTCGTACGTCTGCCACTCGCCGGGAGGCCGCGTCGCGTTCACGAGCGGCGGGTGTTGTTTATAGATCGAGCCGGCCTGGCCGTTCACGTAGGTGGGATTGTCGTGCGAGTCGAGCACCTGCAGCTCGTAGAGCCCCATGAAGAACACGCCGCTGTTTCCCCGCCCCTGGCCCTTGCCGTCGTCGTCCGTCGGCGAGCGCCATTCGATGTGAACCTGCGCGTCGCCGAAGGATTGTTTCGTGCGCAGCGTCCCTTGTTTCGGCACGACGACGAGCGCGCCGTCCTCGATCTTCCATCCGGTCGAATCGGGCTTCACGGTTTCCCACGCGTCCGTCGAGCTTCCGTCGAAGAGGACGATCGCATCCGACGGCGGCGCGTCGGCCGGCGCGCGCACGATGGCTGGGACGGGCGAGTAATATTCGGTTTCCTCGGGCGGCGGCAGCTTGTCGTCGTCGGCGGCGCAAGCGATCAGGGCAACAGCGGCGACGCCGCAAAGCAGGGTGGGGGAAAAGCGCTTCATGCGAAAGGTGGTGAGTCCTGCTTTCTAACCTCGCGCGGCCCTGCTAGGAAAGCTGTTAGTGCCCGGTCGTCCGAACATTCTCTGGATCGTCACCACGCAATGGCGCGCGCAGGCCTGCGGCTACGCGGGCGATGTCGACGCGCGCACGCCCGCGATCGACGCGCTGGCGTCGTCGTCGGTGAACTTCACCCAGGCGGTCACGCCGCATCCGTTCGGGCCTTTCGCGCGCGCCGCGTTGCTGACCGGCGTGCCGTCGCCGCAAAACGGCGTGGCCGCCTATTTCGATCCGCTGCCGGGCGGCGCGCGCACGATCGCGCACGACCTGCGCGATCTCGGCTACGAGACCGCGTGGTTCGGCAAATGGCATTTGCACAACCGCGATCCGGCCGCGCCGCTGGTCGGCGAGGCGCACGCCCGCGTCGTCGTGCCGGAGGCGGCGCGCGGCGGCTTTGCGTTCTGGGAAGGTTTCGAAAGCGGGTTCCTGCTCGAGGATCCCTGGCTGCACGGCACACGGCTGCCGGAGCCGGTCCGGTTTTCGGGGTATCAAAGCGATGTGTTGTGCGAACGCGCGGCGGCATGGCTTCAATCGGCCGAACGCTCCCGCCCGTGGTTTTGCGTCGTCAGCCTCGAGCCGCCGCATCCGCCCTACGCCGCGCCCGCGTCCGGCGCGCGCCCCATCGATCCCTCCACGATCCGGCTCGCCGCGAACGTGCCATGTGGCGGCGAGGTCGAAGCCCGCGCGCGGCGCGAACTCGCCGGCTACTACGCGCACATCGCGGCCACGGATCGCGCCATCGGCGCGCTGCTCGCCGCCGCGCCTCGCGATGCCGCGGCGATCTTCACCTCGGTCCACGGCGACATGCACGGCGCGCACGGGCGCTTCCGCAAGGGATGGCCGCACGAGGAGAGCATCCGCGTGCCGCTGCTCGCGCGGGAGCCCTTCGGTCGCGGCGCTGGATCGCGTAGTGGAAAACTGGTTACACTGCTCGACCTGCCCGAGATGACGCGCGCATGGGCCCAAGGAGGCTCATGGGATTGCGCGCGCGAACACGCCGCAATCTCGATGCCGTGCGTGGTGGATCTCCCGCATCAATGCGACCGCGTCTGGCACGGCATGCGCACGGCCAGGCGCAAGACGGCCTTCAATTCCGACGGCTCGCTCTGGCTCGAATTCGACCTCTCTCGCGATCCGTTCGAGATGAACAACCTCGCCAGGCCAGCCTCCTGACGTCGGCTGCCACAGGAATCAGGAGACAGGTGTCAGGAGTCAGGTGTCAGGTGTCAGATCCGATCCCTCCGACTCCTGTCCCCTGCCTCCTGATCCCTGAACTGTGGCAGTCTGACATCAGGAGGCGGGCCGTTTCCGCACGATTCGAAGTCACACGCCCGTGTGGCCGAAACCGCCTGCGCCGCGGGCGGTTTCGGAGAGCTCGGCGACCTCGACCGCGGCGCACATTTCGACGCGATAGACGCCGATCTGCGCCACGCGATCGCCGTGCTTGAAGTTGAAAGGCTCGCTGCCGTGGTTGATCAGGATCACGCCGACCTCGCCGCGGTAGTCGGCGTCCACCGTGCCCGGGGCATTGAGCACAGCGACGCCGTGCTTGACGGCGAGCCCGCTGCGGCTGCGCACCTGCGCTTCGAATCCCGGCGGCACGGCCACGGCGAGCCCTGTCTTCACCAGGAGCCGTCCGCCGGGCGGGATGCTTCCATCCATGTCCGCATGAATGTCGAAGCAGCTCGCGTTTTCAGTGGCGCGAACGGGCGGCCTTGCGGTGGAGGTGAGGCGTTTGATTTGCAGTTGCATCGCGCCGACTTGAAGGGGCGTTTGCCGCCATGGCGATCGCGGAACGAGCCGCGCGATCGCGCTACTTCAACGGCAGCGCGAAGAGCGCGCTGCTCAACGCCGGCACGCGCAGCGTGGGCGCGACGGGCACGTTGTCGGCGCGATGGATGTCGACGACCCGCGGCTCGCCCGGTGTGTTGTGCGCGAACTTGTCCGGCCCGGTGATGTGCCAGCGCGTGCCCGTGCCGGCGGGCGCGGCGCCGGTGAGGGCAAGCCGCAACTCCACCTCGGCGTCGGTCGGATTCATGACGCCGAGCGTGAGCGTCCTGCCGTCCTCCGTCAGCGCGGCGGCGATGTCGATCGGCGTGAAATCCTGCCCGATGCGCAGCGGTGTTTTTCCGTAGTGCGCGCGGTAGAGCTGGAGCACGAGGCCGGTCGTTTCCATTTCCGCCGCGGTCTTCGTCGTCTTGATCGCGCCGATCACGTTCACGGTCTGCGCGTAGGTCGCGATCTTCACGATGTCGCTTTGACGATAGAATTCGTGCAAACCGGCGGCGATGCCGAGGCCGTCCTGGAGTTCGTAGACGCATCCGAGTTCGCCGTAGGCGTACTCGCGGTGCCAGTAGTTCCATTCGTCCATCGCGATCGGGACGACGCGGCCGTTGAGGTTCGGAAGTCCCGGCTGTAGTTTGCGGTGGCCCTCGACCTTGCCGCGAATCGCCAGCTTCACCTGGGCGACGTGATCGAAGAGTTCCACGCGGCCGTCGGTCTTCCACGGCACGCGCCCGCTGTAGAAGTGCTCGGAGAGCATGTTCATGTGATCGGCGGAGGACTCGAGCATGCCGTGCGACCAGGGGATGCCGCGTTCCGCCTGCCGCGGATCGTTCGCGGTGTTGATCGTGTCGATGTCGCCGACGCCCACGAGCACGGCGTCCGGATCGACCTTCCACATCGCCTCCGCCACCATGTTGTGTTTGATCACGTAATGGTGGAGTTGCATATAACCGAGCTGGAACGGCCCCCACATCTCGTTGCCGACGCACCAGTATTTCACGCCGTAGGGATTCTCGTGGCCGTTGTCCGCGCGCCAGCCGCCGCCGATCGTATCCACGGAAGCATTACAGTATTCGACCCACTGCGCGGCCGAGTAGTGGTCGCCGAAGCCGGTGTTGACCGCGATCATCGGCTCGGTGTCGATCTCGCGGCAGAAGGCGATGAATTCGTCGGTGCCGAAGTCGTTGTGCTCGACGCCCGTCCAGGCCGGATTCTTGCGCGGCGGCCGGCGATCGCGGTCGCCGACGCCGTCGCGCCAGTCGTAGCCGCTGACGAAGTTCCCGCCCGGCCAGCGATAGATCGTTCCGTCGAGCTGCTTGAGCAGCGCGAGCGTGTCGCTGCGCAGGCCGCGGACGTTGTCGGCCGGCATGAGCGACGGCGGGCCGAGCAGCGCGTCGCCGGACACGACGCGGATCTCGAGCGCGGCGCCTTTCTCCGAACCGAGCTTCGGCGCAAACGAGAATTCCTGTTTCGAATAATCGCCGCCGCTGAACGCCACGCGCCGGGTCTCGCGATCCCCGGCGCCGTTACCCCAGACGAGCGTGATCTCGAGTTCGGCGCGGCCGTCGAGCGGCTTCGCCCACACGTAACCCTCGTAGCCCTTGCCCGCCACGACGCCGAGATCGAGCTGCCGGATGCCCGCGCCGGAACGCAGGCGCGGCGCGTGCGAGCCGACGAAGACGTCCCCGGTCGCCATCGTCACGCCCGAAGGCTCGCCGATGATCTGCCACGGCGAGGCGCCGACGACGGGGAAGTCCGAATCCTCCAGGCTGCGATAGGGCGCATACTCCGCCGTGATCGGGAAATAGAACTTCCGGTCCTCCAGCATCTCCGCCCAGATGCCGCCATAGATGCAGCGGCCGAGATGCTCGATGAACTGGCCGTAGATGAACGGATTGATCGGCTCGCCGGTCGCGCCTGTGTCGATCTCGACTTGCAGCGGGCCCGGACTTGGGTTCGCGCCGGAAGCGGCCAGCGGAAGGAAGGGCAGGGACAGGGCGAGCGGGAGCGTTTTCAAGAGCTTCATGCGGAAGGGGTGATTCAGGGTTTTGGTTCAGGGTTCGAGCGTGCGACGACGCCTGCCGTCCCGACCACTATATCGATGCGCCCTCCCGGGAAAGGCGAACGTGCCTCGGGCCGCGACATGTTTACTGGACCGTAACGCGGCTGCCGGCGTTCGCGAGCCGGACTCGAACGCTTGTTTCACCAGAACTCCCGGTGTAGGAGTTTCAACTGCTTCTGTTTTCATCGCCTCGCACAATGTGAGAGTGAATCTCAATCTCGCTTGACGTGCGACTGAGTCTCATCTTCAAGTTCCCGCCGCCACACCAACATCCTCGTCTTCCGTCCACAATCGCCATGCGCACTCCCGAGCAGATCGAAGCCTTTTGTCAGCACGCGCGGGAGCATTGGCGCAGCAACGGCAGCCGGCACACCGAAGTGCGCGACGTGATCTGCCGGGTGATCGCGAGTTCCGAATCGCCGTTGACGGCGGAAGAGCTGCTGACCGACGCGCGCAAAGTGGATCGCGTCATCTCGCTGGCCTCGGTTTACCGCACGCTCGCGGATCTCGAGGAGGCGCAGCTCCTGCGCGCGGTTCCCGGGCCGCGCGGCTTGCGTTGCTACCAGATCGCCGACGCGGGCAGCACTGCCGTGGCGACCATCGTTTGCAGCGACTGCAACAAGGTCGTGCCGATGACCGATGAGTGCCTGCCGCTGCGAGAAGGCTTCCTCGCCAAACAACTGGGGTTCAATCCCGAGAGAATGAACCTCCGGATCGAGGCCTCGTGCGACGAACTGCGCCAGCACGGCGCTTGTGATCGCCGCAAAGACAGCGGCGCTTCCAGGGCGGACTGACCGCCGCGCGTCCGCCCAGTCGAGATTCTTTTCCTATGAGCACGTCCGATTTCCGTCGCCATTTATTGAGACAGAGTCCCATTCGCATCATTCTGTGCGCCGTCGTGGGATTTGCTGCGTTGTCCGCCGGGCTTCAGGCCGCTGAATCCGGCACTCCGGTCGCGGCCACGCCCGCTTCCGAGCCAGCGATCCAACTCGTGGACTACGTGATCACGGCCACACGCACGGAGCGTCCGATCGACGAGACGCCCGGCACCGTAACGGCGGCAAACCTTCTCGACGATGCCACGATCGCCACCCTGCGCGACATGACACGAAACGAGCCGCTCGTGTCCGTGCCCTTTGTCGCCTACGGCAGCGGCGTCGCCTACCAGCGCGGTGGATTCCGCAGCGTCAATATCCGCGGCGTCGAGGGCAACCGCGTGCTTCTCCAGGTGGACGGCATTCGTCTGCCCGACGAGTTCACGCTCGGCGGATCCGAACCGCTGGGGCGCGACTACCTCGAGCCCGACTCGCTCAAGCGCGTGGAGATCGTCCACGGCTCCGCCTCCGCGCTGCACGGCAGCGACGCGCTCGGCGGCGTGGTGTCGTTCATGACGAAGTCGCCCGAGGACTACCTCGAGGGCGCCGGCCGCCCGTATCATCTCGGCTATCGCGCGACATGGCACTCGGTGAACGACGGCGTCGCGCATTCCGTCACCACGGCCGGGCGCTCGGGCCAGGTCAGCGGACTGCTCGTTTACACGAGGCGCGATGGACACGAGACGGACAACAACGGCAGCGTCGCGCCGAACCCCGAAACGTTCTCGTCCGACTCTGTCCTCGCGAAACTCGTCTGGACGCCGGGCCGGGACAACCGGCTCGAGTTCACCGCCGACTGGCTCAATCGCGATCACCTCTCCGACAACGTCAACCAGGAGACGAGCACCGGCGCCTCGACGCGCGCCGACTTGCGCACGGAGAGCGAGACTCAGCGGTTCCGGCTCAGTCTCGACTACAGCTACCGCCCGGCGCATGGCAGCGCGCTTGTCGATGTGCTCGACGCCCGCCTCTACACACAGGACAGCGTGCTGCGCGATCGCACGCGCGAGCTTTACAACTACAACCCGCCGACCGCGGCCAACGGCTCGTTCCGCGATCGGCAGATTGAAACCGCCTACCACAACGACACCGTCGGCTTCTCCGCCAACGGCATAAAACGCGTCGGCGACGCTCACCGCTTCGCGTTCGGCATCGAAGGCTCGACCACCGACACGAGCAAGCCGTGGTGGAGCCGCGTCGAAAACGCTCACGGCGTCACGTTCCCCGTCGAGCCGCGCATGGCCGACACCGAGACCCGCCGCCTCGGCGCGTATCTGCAGGATGAGTTCGAGTGGACCTTCGCGTCGCGGCGCAAGCTCACGCTTATTCCCGGCATCCGCGTCGATCAGTTCGAACTGAAGCCGGACAACTCGCCATCCTATCTCGCGACGACCGCCGGCGTGCCGGCGCCGGGTTTCGATGCGACGGCCGTATCGCCGAAGCTGGCCGTCCTCGTCAGCCTCGCCGATCGCGTCAACGCCTACGCGCAATACAACCGCGGCTTCCGCTACCCGACGGCGGAGGATCTGACCGCGACCTTCACCAACCCGGTCGCGCGTTATCGCACGCTTCCGAATCCGGATCTGCGCGATGAAACCAGCGACGCCTTCGAAGTCGGCGTGAAGGGCTTCGTGACTTCGCACGCGCACGTGCGCGTGTCGGCGTTCACCACCAGCTACGACGAATTCATCGAGCAGATCGCGCTCGCGCCGACGGAGTTTCAGGACTTCGTCAACTGGCCCTCGGGCACGTTCATGACGCAGAACCGCGCGGACGCCCGCATCCATGGCGGCGAAGTGGCGGGGAGCCTCGATCTGCGCGCGTTCTCCGAAAGCCTCGCCGGGTTCGGCGTCACCGCCTCCGCCGGAAAGGCCGGCGGCACGTATCGAGCCGATGACGGCGAGCGCATATCGCTCGCGTCGGTCGAACCGTTCAAGGCGAACGTCGGCGTGAACTATCACGCGCGCGACGGCGCATGGAGCCTTGGATTGCGCGCCGCGCACGCCGCCGCGAAGCAACCGGGGGACGGGCAGTTTCGCGTGCCGTCCTCCACCACCCTGGATCTCGCGGGCGCCTGGCGGCTCGGCGAATTCGTCTCCGTGCGTTTCGCGCTGAACAATCTCACCGACAGCAAATACTGGCGCTACGCCTCCGTCCGCGGAGTCTCCGCGACCAATATCAACGAGCAGGAACGCCGCACCGAGCCGGGCATCAACGGCGTGTTGAGCGTTGCGCTGCGCTATTGACCCAGGGCAACCGCATGACCGCTCCCGATAAATTGTTCTGCGAGATCGCCGCCGATCCCGCCGCCGCGACCCAGCTCGCCGCGATCGTTCGCACGTGCGCCGTGGACGCCGGCCTCCCGGTCGTCACGCGGTTGAAACACGCCGCGCGAACCGCGCCTTCGATCATCTTCCGCGTTCCCGTTGCCCTCGTGTTTGCGCACGACGATCCCTGGACGCTCGCGGGCCGCGTCGCCTGCTTCTGCACGCACGCGCGGGTCGCGATCGTCATCGAGACTCACGCCTCCGCCCTTCCCTGCGAAGCGCGCGCCACCGAGCGCGATGCGGCCGCGTGACGCGCCTATATTTTATATTTATATGAGCACACCACTCGCCATCTACTACGCCACCGAAACCGGCAATTCCCAGGATCTCGCCGAACGCGCCTGCCAGCGGGCGCGCTGCGACGGCTGGCACGCAATAAGCGACAGCCTCTCGGGCGTGCGGCCCGACGATCTCGCTGAAGCCCGGCTTGCGCTTTTCATCGTGAGCACATGGGGCGACGGCGATCCGCCGTGCGAGGCGGAGGATTTCTGGAACGACCTCGAAGCGGCCGCGCCTGACCTGCGCGCGCTGCGGTACGCCGTCCTCGGCCTCGGCGACAGCTCCTATTGCGATTTCAACGGCTTCGCGCGCAAGCTCGACGAACGCCTCGCCACGCTCGGCGCGCAACGGCTGCACGCGCGCATCGACGCCGACGTCGATTACGAAGACGCCTTCGCCGAATGGGAGACGCGCATCTTTCCCCTGCTCGCCGCCACGCGGGACCGCGCCGCGTCCGTGGCATGACCGCGCCCATGGCCCTGCGCAAACAGAGGAAGGCTGCGCTCGCTTCCCCATGAGTCCACGCAATCGTCTGGCCGCCCCAATCCCGCTGCCGGGCGCCGGCCTCGGCGCGCTCGCGCTGGAGAAGGTCGGCGATCGCCCGTTCGATTACGGGACCGAAGCGCTCGTGCCGCTGACCCGCGACTGGCTGGTTCTGCTGCATGCCGCGAGGCGGTTCGAACGCCTGTCCGTGCAGGTTCGCAACGCCTGCGCGCGCCTCGTCGCCTCGACGCCGATGCCGCGCTTCGAGCGATCCGCGGGCTCTTCGTGGTTCTGCGACGAGGGCCGCGCGCTCTTTCTGAATTTCGACTTCTGGCTGCGGGCGTGGGCCGTGGCTCGGAAGTGCGGATGCTGCGGCTCGCCCGGCCGGGTGATGGCGCATAACGCGCGCGGCTTCGAGTTCATGCAATGGTGCGCGCCGGCCGATGCGGGAATCGATCGATGGGCGGACTACGTCGCGGCCGTCGCCCTGCCTTTGGAGCGCCGTCCGCCGATTCAGACTCTCCGTGATCCACGGCTTCCTTCGCTGCCGGCCACGGCCCGGATTGTCGCATCCGACGCGATGAAACTCGGGCCGCTTCTCGCGACCCTCGGCGAGTCCGGCGTCCGCATACGGGCGACGGTCCGCGCGACCGCGGCCACGCACACCCGCGAACTCTCGCTCGAAACGGGCAGACTCGAACACGACGTGTGGTTCGTGAGCAGCGGCGGCGTCACCCTGCAGTTCGCCTCGAGAGCGATCGCCGCGCTCGCTGTCGAGCGCCGACAAACCGGACCGTGCCTGCACGGGCTCGATCGCGCCGGACAGGCGCTGCTGACATTGTCCGCCGCCGCGAATGCCGCCGACGCCGACGCGTGGCGCGCCGCGGTGGAAGGAATGTTGTCCGCGCAAAACTAGGCGCGTGCGCGCAGGACGATGACACCCGGCCACGAATTTTTCACCCGCGACCTGACGGCGCAAACCCGCGACTGCGAGGCTTCCGACGGGCTTCATCGCGAGGGCTGGTCCTTTCCGACGAGCCGCGCCGTCAGGCGGGTGGCCCCGCCGGGCGCGCCACAGCCGGCCAAGGCTGAACTCGCGGCCTGATCGCTGCGCTACGCCCAGCCACTTTTCAACCCAACGAATACTCCTCATGACCCATCGCAGCATTCTCGCAATCTCGACTGGCTTCGTGGCCGTCATCCTCGGCGCCGGTTGCCAGCACGTCGCTCCCACCGAGCCGTCCGCCATGGCTCCGTCGTCCGCAACGGCGACCGACGACGCGACCCGCTACGTCTTCGGCTGGGGCGAACTGCCCCGCGAACTCGCGAAACCGCGTGGGGGCGCATCGCGCGGCTCGCCGGTCACACTGGCCGCGGCTCAGGCGCTGCCGTTGCCTTCGATCGCCGCGGCGGCGAATGATTTCGCGCGCGATCGCGCCGCCATCCTCGCGCTCGCCGGAGACTTCAAGGTGAGTTTCCACTTCATGGAGACGCTCGGCTTCGCGACCGATTCCGCCCCCAGGCAACCCTACCATTCCTGGGCCACCGAGCAGGTGCGCGTCGTCGAGGACACGGGCCGCTTCATCAGCCTGCAACACACGCTCGTGATGTTTTTCGAGAAGGACGACGGCTCCATCGAGGGGCCTGTGCAGGCGAAACACTGGCGGCAGGATTGGGCCTACGAGCCGGCCGAATTGCACACGTTCCGCGGCGACAACACCTGGGCGCGTCGCGCGCTCGCCGCCGACGAAGCGCGTGGCGCGTGGGCACAGTCCGTCTGGCAGGTGGATGATTCTCCGCGTTATGCCGCGCTCGGCCGTTGGACGCACGAAGGCAATCGCACCGTATGGACGGGCGAGAACGCCTGGCGTCCGCTCCCGCGCCGCGAGCACACCACGCGCAAGGACTACGAAGTCATGGAAGGTTCTCACCGCATCGTGCTCACGCCCACCGGATGGCTGCACGAACAACTCAACTGGAAGCGCGTGGCCGGCGAGGGCGCCGCCGCGCCGTCATATGTCGGCGAAGAGTGGGGCCTCGATCGCTACGAGCGCATCGCCGCTCCGAGTCTTGCCGCGGCCGACGAGTATTGGTCGAAGACCGGCGCCTGCTGGGCTGCCGTGCGCCAGGCGTGGGCCGACGTGTTGGCGCGTCATGAACGCTTCACCTTGCGTCGCGAAGTCGACGGCAGACGGCTCTTCGAGGAGTTCTTCGCCTACGCGCGTAAACTCGAGGAAGGCGCGCCATTCGACGCCTCGGACGCCGCGCGCCACGCGCGAGAGACAATCGAAAAGTTCCTCGTCGCCGACGCGCCGGCAGACGAGGATTGATGAGACTGCTTATCATTCACAAATCGCCGCGAACCACTGGCCACGATTGCAGTTCCTGCCCCCGGGGGCGATGTTGTCCATACTTCCAACCCAATCTTCAAAGGAGGAACTGATCATGCCCACCGCAACCACTTCGAATATTCAGACCCGGAGCTGCTCGATTTGCACCTATTGGCAAGCGACGAAAGAAACCATGGGCGAGTGCCGCCGGCATGCGCCGCAAACGATCACCTTCAAGGTGGATGACGACCAGCGGTTCGAATCCCGCTTCCCGGCGACGAAAGCCGAGGATTGGTGCGGGGATTTCCTGCCGAAGAACTGACCCGTCTCGTGCCGCCACGCGGGCGCGCGCATCGAGCGCTCCGTTGGCGGGATCCTTTTCGACCGCGCCGGCGCCGTTCGAATCGATCGATGCCGATGCGCGAATGATGCGTATCCGCTGAATTTTGCGATTGAGTCCGAGTCTCAACATCGCAGCATGCTGCGGCGTGATCAGTCCGCCGCCTCAGTTTGATTCCGTTCTCGGTTCGCTTGTGTCCTCGTTCCGTCGCCAGGCCGATGCGCTCTTGGATCTTCGCGAATGCGCGCTCGGGCGCACGCGGCCGGGGCGCTGTGTGGCGTGCTATTTTGCCTTGCGGCACGACGCGAAGGCCGAGGAGGCCATGGCGCGTTTGTGCCCGCTACGGCGCTGGCTGGAAACACACATCGAGGTGGTTGCCCACGATGAGGAGGAAAGCCCGCTCGAGGCGCTGCCCCTGCGCCTCGCCGCCGACGATCTCGAAACCTACTGCCGCGAAGTGATGGAGGAGTTTCAACAAAACCGTGTCTACGCGGCGCCGCAGATTACCTTGAGCTTCCGCTTCCGGTCCGACGACGCCCGCGCGGCGTGATCCGGTCCGCCGCCGGCCTCGCGCGGCGCGCGTGTCGAGACGGCCGGCTTCCGACCCTTGTATATTCATCTACACGCTCGATGGCGCGGCGTCGGACAGGGATAGAGTCTGCCGATCTCGCGACGTGTTCCGGGAGACCTGCAACGGCATCGCCAGCGAGGGCTCCCTCGACCCCGACGATCCACGCCTTCCGTCTTTGATCGACGTCGATGACGACGATATAGACGAGGATATTCACGCGACCTATATCATGGCCGAATGGACGCTGGGGCAGGCTCGACTTGCTTGCCGGCGCGCGCCATGAGCGCGCGGAGACGGAAAGCCGGGGAAACCGGCGGGAGGGCGGCGAGCTTTTCCCTCGCGGGAACGGTCGTCGCATGCCAGCCTGCTCCCTGGCGCGCGCACGCGCGCCTCAAGATGACGGACGACCTCATGATGCCGGGATTCGCAGCCGGGGACTCGCTTATGGCGACACCGGACGGTATTTCGCGTTCGGCGCATCCGTCCGGTTCCGAGAAGATAAACATGAAAAGCGCGGGAAGCGAAGGGAGGAGGCATGGCGTCGGACTTGCCTGCCTCGTGCGCGCGTCTCATCCGAGCGCTGGAAATACATTCGCAACTATTTTCCAGCGCCACCCTATATGCAGTTCAATGCCTATAAAATGAAATCGTATCCCACATGGAGCCTCATCCTTGCCCCGAAGCAATCGGGAATGCTGACGCCGGCCCAATCGTTGTTTGCCGCCGGTCGCAAACCGATCGAGGAGCTGTATGACCTCGGGGCGGATCCGCGCGAGGTGAGTTGCCGGGGCCATCTGCCCGAGGGCAATCCAATCGAAAAGCCCAACTGCGAGGGAACGCCATGAAAAGCCGCTTGCGCCTTCTGTTCTCGCTGGCGGTTCCCGCCTTGTTCGTTCCGGCGCTGCCGGCGTCTGATACGGGGGCGGCTGCGCCGCCCAATATCGTCTTTATCCTGGCTGACGATCTTGGTTACGGGGAGGTGAGCGCGTATGGGCAGACGCGTTACGCCACCCCGTCGATCGACAGTCTGGCCAGGGATGGATTGCTCGCGACGAATCATTACGCAGGCGCTCCGATTTGCGCGCCCTCCCGCGCCGCCCTGATGACGGGGCGTCACACCGGTCACACGTCCGTGCGCAACAATTTTGGGTTTCGCGGCGCGCGGAGCGATTTGCGCATTCCGCTTTCGCCCGACGAGAAAACGGTTGCGGAAGTGTTGCGCGACGCCGGCTACCGCACGGCGCTGATCGGCAAATGGGGATTGGGCGAGGAGGGCTCGGGGAGCGAGCCGTGGCGCCGCGGTTTCGACTTCTTCTTCGGCTTCGTCAATCAGGCCCATGCGCACAATCAGTATCCCGAGTTTCTCTATCGCAACGCGGACAAGGAGGCGCTGACGCAGAATTATTCGCACAGGCAGGGCGTCTTCGCCAACGACCGGTTCACCGAGGAGGCGCTGGCGTGGATCGAAGAGAGTCGCGGCGCTCCCTTTTTCCTTTATCTGAGCTACACGACGCCCCACGCGCAGCTGACGCCGCCCGCGGATTCGATCGCGGAGGTGAAGGCCCGATATGCATGGGCGCGAGCGGCGGAGGCCGATCCATCGTCGGTCGCT
>CAZFCY010000015.1:19477-26753 GCA_964517665.1 uncultured Opitutaceae bacterium
CGCCGCCATGGTCACCCGCCTGGACCGCGATGTCGGGCGCGTGCTCTCGCGGCTTTCCGAACTTGGTCTCGACGAGAACACCCTCGTTATATTCACCAGCGACAACGGCGCTCACGCGGAGGATGGGAAGGACAACCCTTTCTTCAGAGCGAGCGGGCCTTTGCGCGGCATCAAGCGGGATCTTTACGAGGGCGGCGTGCGCGTGCCATTTCTCGCGCGCTGGCCTGGGCGCGTCGCGGCCGGCCGCACGAGCGACCACATCGCCGCCTTCTGGGATTTTCTGCCGACCGCCGCGGAGCTGGCCGGCGCGCCGGCCCCGGCTTCGGCGATCGATGGCATTTCATACCTGCCGGATCTGCTTGGCCGGGGCGATCAGCGGGAGCACGAGTTTCTTTATTGGGAACTCTTGATCAGGGCCCAGGGCCGCCAGGCTGCGCGAGAGGGCAACTGGAAGGCCGTGCGCTATGGTTTGGACGCGCCGATCGAACTCTATGATTTGCAGGCCGATCTCGGGGAGTCCGTGAATCTCGCCGCGCGCGAACCCGGGCGCGTTGATCATTTCGCGGAATTGTTTGCGACCGCGCGGGCGGACTCGGAGGTCTTTCCGCTGCGCCTGCCTCCCGGTGTGAAAAATTCCAGCAACTGAGCGTCTACTTGCCGATGCTTGCGATGAAGTAGCCGGCGACCAGCGCGGTTCCGATCACGCCGGCGACGTTCGGGCCCATGGCGTGCATGAGGAGGTAGTTGTTGGGATCGTATTTCTGGCCCTCGACCTGGCTGACCCGGGCGGCCATCGGCACCGCGCTGACGCCGGCCGAGCCGATGAGCGGATTGATCTTCTGGCGGCTGAAGAGGTTCATCGCTTTCGCCATGAGCACCCCGCCAGCGGTCGAGACACCGAAGGCCACGACGCCCATGAGGATGATGCCGAGCGTGCCCGGATTGAGGAAGCGCTCGCCCGTCATCGTGACCCCGACACTCGCGCCGAGGAAGATCGTCACGATGTTGATGATCTCGTTCTGCGCGGCCTTGCTCAGACGCTCGACGACCCCGCATTCGCGCAGGAAGTTGCCGAGGAAGAGCATGAACAGGAGGGCCGCCGCGTCGGGGACGAGCAGGACGCAGATTCCCATCACGAGGACCGCGAAGACCAGCTTCTCGCGCCGGCTCACCTTGCGCAGCGTCCGCATGCGGATCCTGCGCTCGGCCTGCGTGGTGAGCAGCCGCATGATCGGCGGCTGGATCAGGGGCACGAGCGACATGTAGGTGTAGGCCGCCACGGCGATCGGGCCGAGCAGGTGCGGCGCGAGCTTGTTCGCGAGGAAGATCGAGGTCGGGCCATCGGCGCCGCCGATGATGCTGATGGACGCCGATTCCGGCAGCGTGAAGCCGACGAACATCGCGGCGAACAATGTCGCGAAGACACCCAGTTGCGCGGCTCCTCCAAGCAGCAGGGTGCGGGGATTGGCGATGAGCGGCCCGAAATCCGTCAGCGCGCCCACGCCCATGAATATAATGGGCGGAAACAATTCCAGATGGACGCCCTGATAGAGATAATAAAACAACCCGCCCGTGCCATCGGGTTTGAACGAGTCCGGCCCGGCGAGCCCTTCGATGACGCCGTGGGTCGGCAGGTTGGCGATAAGGGCCCCGAAGGCGATCGGCACCAGCAGCATCGGCTCGAAGTTTTTGGCGACGGCGAGATAGAGCAGCGTGACGGCGACCACCCACATCACGGCCATCTGCCATGTGATGTCGGTGAAGGCGGTCGTCTCGAGGAGGCGTTGGAGCAGTTCCATGGGAGGGTTGCTACTGTACCGTCACCAGCGGCTGCCCTTCCTCGACACCGTCACCGGGCTGCACGTGGACCGCGGCGACCGTGCCGTCGGCGAGGGCGGATACGATCGTGTTCATTTTCATCGCCTCGAGCGTGATCACGGGCTGGCCGGCCTTTACCGTCGCCCCGACGGGCGCGTCGATCGACACGACCTTGCCGGCGAGCGGGCTGGCGACCACGCCGTTGCCACCTGAGGAAGGCGGGCGCGAGGGTGGGGCGGAGGCGGCCGCCGCGCCCGAAGCCGTCGCCGGCAGGGGGTTGCCCGCCGGGACCGGTCGAGGGCCGGGCGTCGGTCCGGCTTCCTCGCCGAGCAGTTCAGCCACGACTTCGTAGGTCTTCCCGTTAAAGGAGATGCGCAGATTTTTTTTCATGGAGAGCAATGGATTCAGCGAATGCGGTGCGAGTCATGGATGTCGCGCCGGCCCTGCTGTCCCCACGAGGACGGCAGCGGGCGCACCGCGACCACGCGGTGCGGCGCGTCGAGCAGCAGGGCGACCGCCGCCGCGATGATCACGACATCCTCCTCCGGCACGTCGGCCGCGGCGGTTTCAGGTTGTCGCACGATCGGGCTCGACGGCGCCGCCGGCCCGGGTTGTCCGAACACCTTCCCCACGAGGGCGGTGAGCCCCCAGAGCAAAACCAGGGCGGACATCACGAGAAGGAATCCGGCGAGCTGTTCGACGGCGAGGAGGAGATTGTCGTTCATCATCAGGCTGGGCTGAAAAATTACAGCGGCATGTTTCCGTGCTTCTTTGGAGGCCGGGTTTCGCGTTTGGTCAAGAGGGAGCGCAGCCCGAGCGAAACCATTCCGCGGGTTTGGGACGGCTCGATGACATCGGTGATGAGCGCGTTCTTGGCCGCCTGATAGGGAGAGGCGAATTCATCATGGTATTGCGCGATCAACTCGCGCAGCCGCTTCTCGGGCTCGGGATGCTCCTTCAGCTCCCTGCCGAAAATGACCCGCACCGCGCCCTCCGCGCCCATGACGGCAATCTCCGCGCACGGCCACGCATAGACCAGGTCCGCGCCGAGATCGCTGGAGCACATGGCGAGATAGGCGCCGCCGTAGGCCTTGCGCAGGATCACCGTGATCTTCGGGACGGTTGCCGAGGCGTAGGCGAAGAGCATTTTCGCCCCGTGCCGGATGATGCCGCCGCGCTCCTGCGCCAGCCCGGGCATATAACCCGGCACATCGACGAGCGTCACGAGCGGGATGCCATAGACATTGCAGGTTCGGATGAAGCGCGCGCCCTTGTCCGAGGCGTCGATGTCGAGGCAGCCGGCCTTCACCGCCGGCTGGTTCGCGACGATGCCGACGACGATGCCGTCGATGCGGGCGAGGCCCGTCACGAGATTCGGCGCGAACGAGGCCATGACCTCCAGAAACGTGCCGGGGTCGGCGATCCCGTCGATCATCGCTTTCATATCAAACGCCGTTTTCGTGTCGGCCGGCATCAACTCGTCGAGCCGCGCCACGGGCGCGAGGCTGAGCTGGTCGGTCGGGCGGTGCGGAGGGTCGTCGAGGTTGTTGGACGGCAGATACGAAAGCAGCGCCTGCGCGAGCTGGATCGCGTGCGCGTCGTCGTTCGCGATGAAGTGCACGTTTCCGCTCACGCTGGCGTGGGCGTCGGCCGTGGCGAACTGATCGAGCCTGGCGCTCTCCCCCGTGGCGGCCTTGATCACCTGCGGCCCGCAGATGAACATGTTGGTGCTCTCGTTGCGCGCCATGATGACAAAATCGGTCAACGCCGGAGAGTAGGCCGCGCCGCCGGCGCACGGGCCGGCGATGATCGAAACCTGCGGCACCAGCCCGCTCGCCGCCACGTTGCGGAAAAAGATCTGGCCGTAGCCGCTGAGCGAATCGACGCCTTCCTGGATGCGCGCGCCTCCGCTGTCGTTCACGCTGATGATCGGCATGCCCGCCTTCATCGCGTAATCCATGAGGTCGCACACCTTCCGGGCGTGAATGCGGCCGAGCGCTCCGCCCCCGACCGTGAAATCGTGCGAATAGGCCGCGACCGGCCGGCCCTGGACGTAACCGATGCCGGTCACCACGCCGTCGGCCGGCATCGGCTTCGCGGCCATGCCGAAGGCCGCGCAGGCGTGCCCCGCGTGCTGGCCGAATTCGATGAAGGTGTCGCGGTCAAACAGCTCCGCGAGCCGGTCCCGCGCGGTGAGCTGCCCCTTTTCGCGGCGTCTGGCGATCTTCTCCTTTCCGCCCCCGAGGGCGGCGACCGCGCGGCGCGCGCGCAGATCTTTTATCAATTCAGGTGAGATGGGCATGGGATGATAAATGGAAGCGTGAAATGACGAATGGCGATCGCGCCCGGGCTAGGCCCGCGGCGGGGTCCGGGTTTCCTCCGCCGCGTCCCGGGCCATCGGCGCGCAGAACTCGGTGAGCACGCCGCTCGTGGATTTCGGGTGCAGGAAGGCGACGAGTTTTCCCGCGGCGCCCTCGAAGGGAATCTCGTGGATCAATCCCGCTCCCGCCTGCCTCGCCGCCGCGAGTTGCGCCACTATATCATCGGTCGCGAGCGCGATGTGGTGGATGCCCTCGCCCCGCTTTTCGATGAACCGCGCGATCGCGCTGTCCGGCTCCGTGGCTTCGAGCAGCTCGATGTGCGTGCCGCCGACGTCGAAAAAGGCCGCGCGCGCTTTCTGCGAAGGCACCTCCTCGACGCGCTCGCATTTCAACCCGAGCACGCTTTCGAAGACGCGGATCCCGTCGGAAAGCGAGCGGACGGCGATGCCCAGATGGTCGATTCCCGTGATCATGATATCCAATGCCGGGCAAGGCCCCCCGCTGGCGGGGCGCCGAATGAAAAACGACCGGCGTATATACATGGAAGCATGTCGCGAGGATAGCCGCGCGCGGCCAAAGCGTCTCCGCATTCCTTGCTCGTGACTGATCACGCGATGCGTAGCCGCGGGATGTTAGAATCACCGCCAACAAATCATGACTGTGGATATTCCCAACACCCGGGACAGCGCGCCGCGCGAGCGGCTGCTGGCCGATTTCAGCGCGCCGACGCACGAACAATGGCGCGCCGCCGCCGAAGCCGCGCTCGGGGGCGCGCCCTTCGAGAAGAGGCTCGTCACGCGCGCCTGGGAGGGCATCGACCTCCAGCCGATCTACCGCGCCGAGGACGTGGCGCATCTGCCGCGCCTGCGCGAGTTTCCCGGCGAGGGCGGGCGCGCGCGAGGCAGCCGCGCGTCGGGCCTCCTCGCGCGGGGCTGGGAGATTTCGCAGGATCTGCCGCCCGGCACGCCGGAGGCGTTCAACACCGCCGCGCTCGCCGCGCTCGAGCGCGGGCAGACGGAATTGAATGTGCCGCTCGATTTTGCGGCCGCGCGCGGTTGCGATCCGGACGCAGCGGACAACACCGGGGTGGGCGCGGGCGGGCTTTCGCTCGCCACAGTCGAGGATCTGGAGCGCGCGCTCGCCGGCATCCAGTTGCCGCAAGTCTCGATTGTCCTGCGCCCCGGAACATCCGGGCTTGCGGCGGCGGCGCTGCTCTTTGCGGTCGCGCGCCGGCGCGGCGTGCCGAAGGAGGCGCTGCGCGGCTGCGTCGCGATCGACCCGCTCGGCCTGCTCGCCGCGACGGGCAGCCTGCCGGTGTCGCTCGATCTCGCGTATCGGGAAATGGCGGCTGTCACGCGCGCCATCGCCGATCGCGCGCCGCGCATGCAGACGCTCGCGGCGCAGACGCACGCGTATCACGACGCCGGCGCCACCGCGGCGCAGGAACTCGGCTTCGCGCTCGCCACCGGCGTCGAATACATCCGCGCGTTGCAGGCCCGCGGGGTTGGCGCCGACGCGGCCGCGCGCCATCTGCGCTTCGCGTTCAGCGCGGGCTCGAATTTCTTCATGGAGGTCGCGAAGTTCCGTGCCGCGCGCCTCGCCTGGGCGCAGGTCGCGCGCGCCTTCGGCGTCGATGGCGACGCGGCCGGCATGCGCCTGCACGCGCGCACTTCGACATGGAACAAGACGGCGCTCGATCCGCACACGAACATCCTGCGCGCGACGACCGAGGCGCTGTCCGCGGTGATCGGCGGATGCGACAGCCTGCACGTCGGTCCGTTCGACGAAGTGATCCGGCAGCCGGACGAATTTTCCCGCCGCCTCGCCCGCAACACGCAGGTGATTCTCGCGGAGGAGTGCGATCTCGGCCACGTGATCGATCCGGCCGGCGGCTCCTATTATGTGGAGTGGCTGACCGATCAGGTCGCGCGTCTCGCGTGGACGGTTTTCCAGGAGATCGAGCAACACGGCGGCATGGCGCGCGCGCTCGTCGCGGGAATTCCGCAAAAGCTCGTCGCGACGGCCGCGAGCGCGAAAGCCGATGCGATCGCGAAGCGCCGCGTTTCGATCATCGGCACGAATCAATATCCGATGACGCGCGAGGCTCCGCTCGCCGGCGCGCCGCCCGATGCCGCCCGGATCGCGGAAGAACGCGCGAGAGAGATCGCGGAGTTTCGGGCGCGGCGCGACGCGGCCGGCGGTGGCGCGGCGGACCTCGACGGAGTGAGGATGCTGTTGCGCAACCAGTCGGGCTTCGCGCTCGACGCGACGATCAACGCGCTGAACCACGGGGCCACGCTCGGCGAGGTCTGCCGCGCGCTGCGCCGGGGCGACGAGCCGGAGCGCGCCGTCGAGCCGCTGCGAATCGAGCGCGCCGCGCGGCCGTTCGAGCGCCTGCGCGAAGCCAGCGCCGCGCACGCCGGACGCACGGGCCGCGCGCCGCTGGTGTTTCAGGCGAACGTCGGTCCCTCGCGGCTGTATCGGCTGCGCGCGGATTGGACGACGAACTTCTTCCAGGTCGGCGGCTTCGAGGTGAGCGCCGGGCGCGATTTTGCCGACGCCGACGAGGCCGCGCGCGATGCCCTCGCCTCCGGCGCCCGCGTGGTCGTGATCACCGCGACCGATGAAACCTATCCGCTCGCGGTCGAGCCGTTCGCCCGCGCGATCAAGGCGGCCGACCCGGCCATCGCCGTGCTCGTCGCGGGCGCGCCGCGCGAGCGCGAGGCTGCGTGGCGCGCCGCCGGCGTCGACGCGTTCGTCAACGTCGCGACCAACGCGCTCGAATTGCTCACCCGCCTGCTCACCCGCACCGGAGTATTGTCACCATGAATCGCCGGCCCGATTTCACTTCCCTGCCATTCGACAGCGCGCCGTCCGCGGCTGCGACTTCCCACGCCGGCTGGCGCCGCAAGGTCGAAGCCGAGACCGGCCGCTCCCTCGACGAGCTGGTCTGGCAGACGATGGAGCAGATCCCCGTCGCGCCGCTCTACACCGCGGACGACCTCGCGGGTCTGGAGCACCTGGGCTTCACTGCGGGAATTCCGCCGTATTTGCGCGGCCCTTACGCGACGATGTACGTCGCGCGGCCGTGGACGGTGCGGCAGTACGCCGGCTTTTCCACCGCGGAGGAATCGAAC
>CAZFCY010000015.1:26763-40663 GCA_964517665.1 uncultured Opitutaceae bacterium
TCGCCTCGATCCTCGACATGCAGATCCTGTTCGACGGCATTCCGCTCGAGAAGGTCTCGGTCTCGATGACGATGAACGGCGCGGTGCTGCCCGTGCTCGCGTTCTATATCGTGGCGGCGCTCGAGCAGGGCGCGAAGCTCGAGGAACTCTCCGGCACGATCCAGAACGACATCCTCAAGGAGTACATGGTGCGGAATACTTATATCTATCCGCCCACCCCCTCGATGCGCGTCATCGCCGATATATTTTCATACACGGCGCGGCACATGCCGAAGTTCAACTCGATCTCGATTTCCGGCTACCACATGCAGGAGGCGGGCGCCACGGCCGACCTCGAGCTTGGCTACACGCTCGCCGACGGGCTCGAATACCTGCGCACGGGCGTGAAGGCGGGATTGCGCATCGACGACTTCGCGCCGCGGCTGTCGTTCTTCTGGGCGGTGGGGAAAAACTACTTCATGGAAGTGGCGAAGATGCGCGCCGCGCGCCTGCTCTGGGCGAAGATCGTGAAGCAGTTTCAACCCCGGCTCGACAAGTCGATGGCGCTGCGCACCCACTGCCAGACGTCGGGCTGGTCGCTCACGGAACAGGATCCGTTCAACAACGTCGCGCGCACGTGCGTCGAGGCGATGGCCGCGGTCCTCGGCCACACGCAGAGCCTGCACACCAACGCGCTCGACGAGGCCATCGCGCTGCCGACGGATTTCTCCGCCCGCATCGCGCGCAACACGCAGCTTTACCTCCAGGAGGAAACCGGCATCTGCAAGGTCGTCGATCCGTGGGGCGGCTCGTATTACCTCGAGGCGCTGACCGACGCGCTCATGCGGCGCGCGTGGGCGCACATCGAGGAAATCGAGAAGCTCGGCGGCATGGCCAGCGCGCTCGAGTCCGGGCTGCCGAAGATGCGCATCGAGGAGGCCGCGGCGCGCCGCCAGGCGCGGATCGACAGCGGCCGCGAGACGATCGTCGGCGTGAACAAACACCGGCTCGCGGAGGAAACGCCGCTCGAGATCCTCGAGGTCGACAACACCGCGGTGCGCAAGGCCCAGGTCGACCGCCTCGCGCGCCTGCGCGCGGAGCGCGACGAAGCCGGGTGCCGCGCCTCGCTCGAGGCCTTGACGGCATGCGCGCGCTCCGGCGAGGGCAACCTGCTCGAACTCTCGGTCGCGGCCGCCAGGGCCCGCGCCTCGCTCGGCGAGATTTCAGACGCGCTCGAGGCCGAGTTCGGCCGGCATCGCGCGACCACGCGCACGATCACCGGCGTGTATTCGTCCGAGTTCGGCCAGGATTCCGACATCGCGTCGGTGCGGCGGCTGACCGATGAGTTCGCGCAGTCCGAGGGCCGGCGCCCGCGCATCCTCGTCGCGAAGATCGGGCAGGACGGGCACGACCGGGGCGCGAAAGTCGTGGCGACCGCGTATGCGGATCTCGGATTCGACGTGGACGTCGGGCCGCTCTTCCAGACGCCGGAGGAAACCGCGCGCCAGGCGGTCGAAAACGACGTGCACATCGTCGGCATGAGTTCGCTTGCCGCGGGCCACAAGACGCTGCTGCCGAAACTCGTGGCCGAACTCGAGCGGCTCGGCCGGGGCGACATCATGGTGGTCTGCGGCGGCGTGATTCCCGCGCGCGACTACGACTTTCTCATCGAGCACGGCGCGGCCGCCATTTTCGGGCCGGGCACCGTCATCCCGGCCGCGGCGAAGACGATGCTCGAGGAACTCGGCCGCCGGCTCGGCGCCGGCGGTCCGCGCGAACCGGCGCGCCACGCCTGACCGGTCGTGCGCAGCCGCCGGGATCTTTCGGCCGGGGAGCTTGCCGCGGGCGTGCGCGACGGCGATCGCGCGCTGCTCGCGCGCGCGATCACGCTGATCGAGAGCGACGCGCCGGCGCATCAGGCGCGCGCGCGGGCGCTGCTCCGGTTGTTGCACCCGCGCGCGGGCGGCGCGCTGCGCCTCGGCGTCACGGGCGTGCCCGGCGCCGGCAAGAGCACGTTCATCGAGCGCTTCGGGCTGCATGTCTGCTCGCAAGGCCACCGGCTCGCGGTGCTCGCGGTCGATCCGAGCAGCACGATCTCGCGCGGCAGCATTCTCGGCGACAAGACGCGCATGGAGGATCTCGCGCGGCATCCCGCGTGTTTCATCCGGCCGTCGCCCTCGAGCGGCACGCTCGGCGGGGTCGCGCGAAAGACCCGCGAGACGATCCTCGTGTGCGAGGCGGCGGGATTCGATGTGGTCATCGTCGAAACCGTCGGGGTGGGGCAGAGCGAGGTCACGGTGCGATCGCTCGTGGATTTTTTCCTCCTCCTCGTGCTCACCGGCGCGGGCGATGAGCTGCAGGGCATCAAGCGCGGCGTGATGGAGCTGGCCGACGGCATCGTGGTCAACAAGGCCGACGGCGAGAACAAACCGCGCGCCGATCGCACGCGCGGCGAATACGAAACGGTCCTGCGCTACCGTCAGGCGGCGACCGAAGGCTGGCGCACGCCGGTGCGCCTGTGCTCCGCGCTCAGCGGCGAGGGCGTCGCGGAAATCTGGAGCGTGCTGCAAGACTTTCGCCGCGCGACGACGGCGTCCGGCGTGTGGGCGGAGCGGCGCCGGCGCCAGACGATCGAATCGTTGCAGGCGCAACTCGAGGAGGGCGTGCGCGCGCGGCTTTGCGACGATCCGGCATTGGTGGCGCGACGCCGGGCGCTCGAAGCCGACGTGCTCGCGGGCCGGCTCGACGCCTCGAGCGCGGCGGAGGCGCTGCTGCGGGACCTTTGGGCGAGGCCGTAGCGGAAAAGGCGGGCAACCGCTCAAGACTCGCGCAGCGGTTGCCAACTCGTGCGCAGCCGGAGGCCGCGCGTTGTGGCAAGGTGACGGCGTTCCGACGTTTCGCCGGCGCCTCGCCCATGTCCGTCTCCACTCAAAATTCCGCCGTCACGCTGGACGCCAATGAAGCCGTGGCGTCCGTGGCGTACCGGCTCAATGAAGTTTTCGCGATCTATCCGATCACGCCATCTTCCGCCATGGCGGAGTGGTGCGACGAATGGTCCGCGCAGGGCCGCAAGAACCTCTGGGGCGACGTGCCGCGCGTGGTGGAGATGCAGTCCGAGGGCGGCGCGGCGGGTTTGTTGCACGGCTCGCTGCAGGGCGGCGCGCTTTCCTCGACGTTCACCGCGTCGCAGGGGCTGCTGTTGATGATCCCGAATCTCTACAAGATCGCCGGCGAACTCACGCCGTGCGTGGCGCACGTCACCGCGCGCGCGCTCGCGACGCACGCGCTGTCGATCTTCGGCGATCATTCCGATGTGATGGCGTGCCGGCAGACGGGCTGGGCGATGCTCGCCTCGAACAGCGTGCAGGAGGCGCAGGACTTTGCCGCGATCGCGCAGGCGGCGACGCTGCGCTCTCGCGTGCCGTTCATCCATTTCTTCGACGGGTTTCGCACCTCGCACGAGATCAACAAGATCGCGCCGCTGCCGGACCATGTGCTGCGGGCGATGATCGACGAGGAGTGTGTGCGCGCGTTTCGCGAGCGGCGGCTCACGCCGGATCGTCCGGTGCTGCGCGGCACGGCGCAGAATCCCGATGTGTTTTTCCAGGCGCGCGAGGCGGCGAATGGTTTCTTCGACGCCACGCCCGCCGCGGCGCAGATCGCGATGGACGAGTTCGCGCGGCTCACCGGCCGGCGGTATTCACTTTTCGACTACGAGGGGCATCCCGAGGCCGGGCGCGTGATCGTCGCCATGGGCTCCGGCGCCGAGACGGTCGCGGAAACGGTGGCGTGGCTGAATGAGCGCGGCGAACGCGTCGGCGTGCTCAAGGCGCGGCTTTACCGGCCGTTTTCGGTCCGCGATTTCGTCGAGGCGATTCCCGCGACCGCGAAGGCGATCGCCGTGCTCGATCGCACGAAAGAGCCGGGCGCGCCCGGCGAGCCGCTGTTTCTCGACGTCGTCGCCGCGCTCGACGAAGCGCGCGCGGAAAACTGGCTGAAGGCCGCCGCGCCGCCGCGCGTGATCAACGGCCGCTACGGGCTCGGCTCGAAGGAGTTCACGCCCGCGATGGCGATGGCGGTCTTCGCCGAACTCGGCCGGCCCGCGCCGCGGCGGCGTTTCACGGTCGGCATCAACGACGACGTCACCGGGCTTTCCCTGCCGTTCGATCCGGAGCTGGACATCGAGCCGTCCGACGTCCGCCGCGCGGTGTTTTTCGGCCTCGGCTCGGACGGGACGGTCGGCGCGAACAAAAACTCGATCAAGATCATCGGCGAGGAAACCGGCGCCAGCGCGCAGGGTTATTTCGTTTACGACTCGAAGAAATCCGGCGCGGTCACGATCTCGCACCTGCGCTTCGGCCCGCGCCCGATTCGCGCGCCGTATCTGATCACGCAGGCGGATTTTGTCGCGTGCCATCAGTTCACGTTTCTCCACACCCAGGACGTGCTGCGCCACGCGGCGCCCGGCGCGGTGTTTTTGCTCAACGCGCCGGGGCCGGTGGAGACCTTGTGGCCGCGCCTGCCGCGCGAGGCGCAACAGGCGATTCGCGCGAAGAAACTGAAGTTCTACGCGATCGACGCGCTGGAAGTCGCGCGGCGCAGCGGCATGGGCGGCCGGATCAACACGATCATGCAGGTCTGCTTCTTCGCGCTCTCGCGCGTGCTGCCGCCGAAGGAGGCGATCGACCGCATCAAGCGCGCGATCCAGACAACCTACGGCCGCAAGGGCGCGGAGGTCGTGCGGAAGAATTTCCAGGCGGTGGACAACGCGCTCGAGGGCTTGCGCGAGGTCCCGATTCCGGACGCGGACGCGGGCGGCGGCCGCGCGCCGATCGTGCCCGCGGAGGCGCCGGATTTCGTGCGGCGCGTCACTTCGATCATGCTGCGCGGCGAGGGCGACGCGCTGCCGGTGAGCGCGTTTCCAGTCGATGGCACATGGCCGACGGGCACCGCGCGCTGGGAAAAGCGCAACCTCGCCGCCGCGATTCCCGTGTGGGATCCGTCGATCTGCATCCAGTGCAACAAGTGCGTGATCATCTGCCCGCACGCGGCGATTCGCGCGAAGTTCTTCCCGGCCGGGGAGGCCGCGGACGCGCCGCCGACGTTCAAATCCGTCGATTTCAAATCCCGCGACAATCCCGGCTGCCGCTACACCCTCCAGGTCGCGCCGGAGGACTGCACGGGCTGCTCGCTCTGCGTGAATTTCTGTCCGGTGAAGGACAAATCCGATCCGCGGCGCAAGGCGATCAACATGATGCCGCAGGCGGAGCTGCGCGACGCGGAGCGGGAGAACTACGCGTTCTTCCTCGACCTGCCGAATCCGGATCGCGCCCGGATCACCAGCGAGGTGAAGGCGTCGCAGTTCCTCGAGCCGCTGTTCGAATATTCCGGCGCGTGCGCCGGCTGCGGGGAGACGCCGTACCTGAAACTGCTCACGCAACTCTTCGGCGATCGCGCGGTGATCGCGAACGCCACCGGCTGCTCGTCGATCTACGGCGGCAACCTGCCGACCACGCCCTACACCGTGAACGCGGACGGCCGCGGCCCCGCGTGGGCGAATTCGCTCTTCGAGGACAACGCCGAGTTCGGCGCCGGCCTGCGCTTCGCGCTCGATCATCTCGCGGCGCGCGCCCGCGCGTTGCTCCGCTCGCTCGCGCCGCGGATCGGCGACGACCTCGCGCGCGATCTCGCGATCGATGGCCCGTTGGGCGAGGCCGCGCTGCGCGCGCGGCGCGAGGGCGTGGCGGAGTTGCGCCGGCGTCTGGCCGCGATCGAGCGGCCCGAGGCGAAGCAGTTGCTCCAGATCGCGGATCATCTCGCGCCGAAGAGCCTGTGGATCGTCGGCGGCGACGGCTGGGCCTACGACATTGGTTTCGGCGGGCTCGACCACGTGCTCACGCTGAATCGCGACGTGAACATCCTCGTGCTCGACACCGAGGTGTATTCGAACACCGGTGGCCAGCGGTCGAAATCCACGCCGCTCGGCGCGACGGCGAAGTTCAGCATGGGCGGCAAGGACGCGCCGAAAAAGGACCTCGGATTGATCGCGATGAGCTACGGCAACGTCTATGTCGCGCGGATCGCGATGGGCGCGAAGGACACGCAGACCCTGAACGCGATGCGCGAGGCGGAGTCGTTCGACGGCCCATCGCTCATCCTCGCCTACAGCCACTGCATCGCCCACGGTTTCGATCTCGCGCGCGGCGCGGAGCAGCAGAAGCTCGCGGTCGATTCCGGCCATTGGCCGCTCTACCGTTACGATCCACGACGGCGCGACCGGGGTGAAAACCCGCTTGTGCTCGACTCGCCGCCGCCGAAATCGCCGCTCGCGGACTACCGGCGGAACGAGCTGCGGTTCCGCACGCTCGAGAGAACCGAGCCGGAGCGCGCCCGCGCCTACGCCGACATGGCCGAGCGCATCGCGAAGGCGCGCTACGATTCCTACCGGCAGCTCGCCGCGATGAGCGTGGCGGCCGCGGCCCCGAAAAACGGCGACGGCAACCTGGAGGACGCTCCCGCCGTGCCATGAATCTCACGACGCGTTATCTCGGGCTCGAACTGGCGCATCCGCTCATGCCGGGCGCGTCGCCGCTCGTCGACAATCTCGACACGGTGCGCCAGCTCGAGGACGCCGGCGCGTCCGCCATCGTCATGCACTCGCTCTTCGAGGAGCAGGTGCTCGGCGACGAGTGGGCGGAGTTTCAACACCGCGAGCGGTTCGAGCATTCGTTCGCGGAAGCGGCGTCGTTTTTCCCGCGGCCCGAGGATTTTCGTCTCGGGCCGGACGAGTATCTCGAGCAGATCCGCCGCATCCGGGAGGCGGTGAAAGTCCCCGTCATCGCGTCGCTCAACGGCGCGCGCATCGGCGGCTGGATCGATTACGCGCGCTTGATCGAGCAGGCGGGGGCGGACGCGCTCGAACTCAACATCCATTTCGTGCCGACCGATCCGGGCGAGTCGGGCGACGACGTCGAATCGCGCACGCTCGATGTGCTGCGGTTGGTGCGGTCGTCGATCGAGCTCCCGCTCGCGGTGAAGTTGTCGCCGTTCTTCTCGTCGCTGCCGCATTTCGCGGCGCGGCTCGAGGCGCTCGGCGCGGACGGGCTTGTGCTGTTCAATCGCTTTCATCAGCCGGACATCGATCCCGAGGCCCTGGAAACGGAGCCGAAGCTCGAACTCTCGAGCGCGTCGGAGCTGGGCCTGCGCTTGCGCTGGCTCGGCATCCTGCGCGGCCACTTGCGCTGCTCGCTCGCGTGCAGCGGCGGCGCGCACCGCGGCCTCGACGTGATCAAGGCGATCATGGCCGGCGCGGACGCGGTGCAGTGCGTCTCCGCGCTGCTGCGCCTCGGCCCCGGGCACCTCGGCGTCATGCTCGAGGAGGCGCGCTCCTGGATGCGGGAGCACGAGTATGAATCGGTGGCGCAGATGCGGGGCAGCATGAGCCTCGGCCGTTGCCCCGACCCGGAGGCCTACGGGCGGGCGACGTATCTGAAAACGCTTCAACTCTGGCGCGCGTGAACCCGGTGGAAAGCACAGCACACGCGCGACAAGCGCCAGGGCAGAGCGGGCGATGCCTCGTCCGCGCCTCCACAGTTTGCCACGCATGAAACGGCAAATGGCACGCTTCCTTCAAAAGAGGAAATTCCGGCTCGTGACCCGCTGGAAGGTGGTGTTGAAGCAGAACATCGGGTCGCGGTTGCCCTCGCAGAGCCCGCTCCCCCACGCGCTCATTTTTCCGGCGTTCGACGAGATCATGCACGGGCTGAAGAGCGGCGCGCCCGACGCGATGGATGGCCGCGAGTCCATCCTCGCGGGACTCGCGGAAGACGCGCGCCCGTCGGCGGACGAGTTCATGGAACTGTTTCTCAGCGGGCGCGATGTCCTGGGCGAGTTCGCGCGGGGCGATGCCTCTTTTCGCGAGGCGTTTCCCGCCGCGGACCGGCAGTCGATGGGCGAGGCGCTGGAGCAGGCATTCCGGCAGCTCATCGATCGTGAGATGCGGGAGTACGCGCGGCGGTTCGGCTCTCCGGTGTCCCGCTGAGCGGCGCTCCGCTCGCTTCCTCCACGGCTCGCGTCTCCCTTGGAAAACCGGTCCCATGCGCAACCAGACTCGATCCACCGCGGACAACTCCAGCCGGGCGCTGGTGGACAGGCTTGCGCGCTCGAAGATGTATCGCGATTACGAGCGGGCGTTTTGTGGAGCCACGGGCCTGCCGTTCGTCCTCGCCCCGCCGGAGAGCCCGGGCCTGCCGCTGCGCGGCGCGCCGAACGAAAATCCCTTTTGCCGCGCCATGGCCGAATGGGGCCCCACCTGCGCCGCGTGTCTCGAACTGCAGCGCCAACTGACGGCGCGGGCCGCCGGCGAGGCCACGACGCTGCGCTGCTTCGCCGGACTCTGCGACAGCGCGGCGCCGGTCAAACTTGGCCATCGCCTGCTGGGATTCCTGCGCACGGGCCAGATCATGACGACCGCGCCGACCGAGGCGGACTTCGCTCGCGCCACGCAGTCGCTCCTGCCCGAGGCCTGTCGTGATCACGACGGACCCTGGCCGGAAACAACCCGGCCGGCGGGGAGCGTGAACATCGATCTGGAGCGCCTGCGCGAGGTTTACTTCGCGAGCAGGGTGCTCGAGCCCGCCCGATACGAGGCGATGGTGCGGTTGCTGAAGGTTTTCGCCGAGCATCTCAGCCTCGCCTGCAACGAGGTGCTCGTGCGCGAGGAGCAGCACGAGCATCCGCTGATCGAGCGCGCGAAGGAGTTCATCGCATTGAATCAGGGCGAGGATCTGTCGCTTCCCGTCGTCGCGCGCGCGGTGAACACGAGCACGTTTTATTTCTGCAAGATGTTCAAAAAGGCGACCGGCTTCACCTTCACCGACTACCTCGGCCGCGTGCGGGTCGAAAGAGCGAAGACGTCGTTGCTCGATCCGCACACGCGCGTCAGCGAGGTCGCGTTCGAGGTCGGATTCCAGTCGCTGTCGCAATTCAACCGCGTGTTCAAACGCGTCACCGGCCTCTCGCCGACCGGGTATCGCGAACGCCTCCCGCGCGCCCCCGCCCCGGCGGTGGAAAATCGGCCGGAAGCGTGACACGCCGGCCGCCGCGCGCCGGGGGGCGGGGCGATCAGCCCGCGGCCGCGGAGCGCCGCCCGTTGATGTGCGGGCCGCGGGCGCCGAACTTGAAGCGCGACACGACGCCTTCGCGCGCATCCGTGTCGAAAGGCCGGCTCGCGAGGGTCGCCGGCAGACGGCGGCGGTATTCCGTTGGCGACTGGCCCGCGATCTTTTTGAACGCGCGATTGAATTGCGACAGCGACTGGAATCCGACCTCGAACGCGACCTCGCTGATGCGCACGTGAGGATCGAGCAGGCGCGCGCAGGCTTCCTCCACGCGCAGGCGCGACAGGTATTCGGTGAACGAAAGCCCGGTCGCCTTCTTGAACATCTTGCAGAAGTAGAACGTGCTCATGTGCGACGCGCGCGCGCAGTCGGCGAGCGAGATGTCCTCCGCCATGTTTTCCGCGATGAACTCCCGCGCGCGCGCGATCTGCGGATTTTCCGCGGTCTCCTCGGCCACGAGGATCTGGTTGCTGAGCGAGCCGAGATGGTCCGCGAAGAGTTTCAGCAAACGCAGGATCGACTGGTGCTGCGCGGGCGTGAGCACCTTGCTCGCGAAATACGCGGCGCGCAGCTCGTCTGGATCGACCGTCACGCCCCACTCGATGAGGCGGGCGAGCGCGTCCTGGAAATCCTCCTCGGTCGGCGGCTTGAGAAAGACCTGCCCGGTGCGGAGAAATCCGACGAGCCTGTCGCCGAGTTTCACCGGCACGGCGGAATCGCGCATGCCGGAAAAGCAGCGTTCCGAGGCGACGCCGCCAGCCGCCTCCCGCGTGAGTTTCGCCTGGATCTCGAGGCATGCGGCACAGGTCTTGTTGCGCCCGGCCATCACGCGACAGAAGGGGCTCTCGGCTGCGTCTTCGCGCAGCGGGAGCCCCCACGTCTCCACGGGTGTGAAGGCGAGCGGCAGGCCGACCGCGCCACGAAAGGCGCTCTCGTATTCGCGATACACGGCGGAGCGCTTGAGCGTTTCCACGAGTGATTTGTCCATGATGTTCACGGCTGGAGGGAAAAGGGAGTGGTGTTGGAGGGGCGTGTTGTCCGGTGGGGCGGAGATCAACCCGGTTGCAACACGTGGCGAACGGCCTGGAGCATTTTTTCCGGCCCGTCCTGTTTCGCGACGAACGCGCGCGCGCCGGCGGCCCGCGCCAGCCGCTCGTTGAGGCCGAGGTTGAACATGGTCGTGGCGACGACCGGCAGGCCCGGCGCGCGGAGGGAAAGCTGCCTGATCAGATCGAGGCCGCTGGAGGACTTGAGTTCGAGATCGGTCAGCACGGCGTCGGGATGCGACGCGCTGATCCCGTCGAGCGCCGTGGTCACGTCGTCCGCTTCGCCGCACACGAGGAGCACGGGCTCGCGCTCGAGCGCCGCCACGATGCTCTTGCGCATCAGCGCGTGGTCTTCCACGACGTAAACGCGTTTCGCGCGGTCCGCTTGCGCGGCGCCATTCGAAGAGAGACCGGCCTGGCCTGGCGCGCTCATCGCGGCGAGGCGGGAAACCCGCGGTGGATTGTCGGCGCATGCATCACGCCGGCATTATCGCCGAAAAAAACGGTTCCGGCCATTGGCGGAAACCAGCGTCGCGCGTACGACTTCGCGGACGCCCGCCCTAGGCAAAATGCCTATGGTCCGCGCGGGCGGGAAGCCCCGCGCTCCGAAGCGCTCAGCCGTGCGCGGCGGTCCACTGGATGGCGAAGCGCTGAAATTCGGGCGTGGTTTTCAAACCGAGCTTCTGCTTCATGTTCGCGCGGTGGACGTCCACCGTTTTCGGGCTGAGGTGGAGTCGGGCGGCGATTTCCTCCGTGCTCCAGCCTTCGCCGAAGAGCCGCAGGATCTCGAGTTCGCGATCGGTCAGTTTTTCCTCGGGCCCGGTGTCGCCGGGCTTCGCCGCGCCGACCATCGAATCGAGCATTCTGGCGGCCATGCGCGGGCTCAGCGCGACGTGGCCGCTCAAGACGGTGCGCGCCGCGGCGGCGAGCCGGTCCGGGCCCTCGGCTTTCATGATGTAGCCGCGGCCGCCGGCGCGCAGCACGCGGGCGGCGTAGAGCGATTCCTCCTGCATCGACATCGCGAGCACGAGCAGCCCGGGATGCCGCGCCTGGATGTCCTTGATCAGCTCGAGTCCGTCCTTGTCCGGCAGCGCCATGTCGACCAGCACGAGGTCGGGTTTCAATCGCTCGATCGCCTGCATCGCCTCGCGCGCGCTGCCCGCTTCGCCGCAGACCTCGAAATCCGGCTCGCGATTGAGCAGGTCGGCCTGGCCGCGCCGCATCAGGGGATGATCGTCGACGAGCAGGATTTTTTTCCGGGCGGAAGCGCGCGCTTTTGGTGTCATGGGGGAGGACGAATCAATCGACGACCGATCAACCGTTCGCCGATCCGTCGTCGCCGGGCGCGGCCGGCGTGTCGACCGCGGCCGCCGGCGCCACGCAAACGACTTCGACGCCATGCGTCGGGGCGGGTCGCACGCTCAGCCGGCCGCCGATCAGGCGCGCCCGTTGTTCCATCGAGCGCAGGCCGAGGCCGCGGGAGGTGGCCGGCGAGGTGAAGCCGGCGCCGTCGTCGCGCACGCGGAGCGTGAGGTCGTCCTCGTTGCGGATCAGCTCGATGTCGAGCCGCGTGGCGCCGCTGTGCTTGAGCGCGTTGTGCGCCGCCTCCTGCGCGATGCGGTAGAGGTGGTTTGCCACGGACACATCGTGGACGAGCGCCGTGGGGTCGCCGGCAAACGCGCAGGTGATGCGTCGATCGGAGGCGATGCGCTCGGCGAGGTTTTCGAGCGCCTGCAGCAGACCGTCCGGCGCCGGGCTGACGGTGTGGAGCGCGTGCGCGAGGTTGCGCGCGTGCGTGAGCGCGGTGGACAGTTCCTCGCAGAGCTGGCCGGCGGTTTCGGCATGGGCCGAACCGGCTTCGAGCAGATCGCGGCGCAGGCCGTTCATCATGAAAAGCAGCCCGCCGAGCTGCTGGCCAAGGCTGTCGTGCAGCTCGCGCGCGATGCGCGCGCGCTCCTGTTCCGTCGCGGCGTGCACGGCGCGCTCGAGCTGGCGGCGCTCCGAGATGTCGCGCACGAGCCCGGTGAAGAGCCGGCGTTCGCCGAGCCGCACTTCGGCGACCGCGAGTTCCATGGGAAACAGGCTGCCGTCCTTGCGCCGGCCCGTGACGGCGCGCCCGATGCCGATGATCTTCGCCTCGCCGGTGCGCAGATAATTGTCGATGTAGCCGTCGTGCCGCTCGCGCTCGGGCGAGGGCATCAACATGCTGACGTTGCGGCCGGTCACTTCGTCGAGCCGGTAGCCGAAGATCCGGCTCGCGGCGGGATTGAACGACTCGATCCGGCCGCGCGCGTCGATCGTGATGATGCCGTCCACGACGGTTTCCACGATCGCGCGCAGCCGCTGCTCGCTTTCGCGCAGCGCGGCCTCGGCGCCTGGTCGCGCGGTGTTTTCACGGTCGGTCATGCGTAAACGGTGCGATTGCGAGGACGGGCTCCGGTTACGTGAACAACTTGCCGCGGAAGCTGCAACCTCCGGGATCGGTCCCCGCGTGCCGGCCGCCCGCCGCGGCGGATCAAGAATTGCGCATGAGTGGCCAACGGACGACAAGCGGAGGCCGCCCGCTCGTGGCATCGTAGCGGCATGAACGCTTCGGGATTCGCTCTGGTCCTGCGGGACAACCGCCGCGCGCTCATCCAGCGATGGGAGCGCCAGTTCGCCGCGAATGCCACCACGCGGGGGCCGCGCCACGCCGCCGTTCCAAAGTCCCTCTTTCCGGCCGCCTTCGACGATATCGTCGCGATGTTCGCCGCCGGCGCCGCCGATCGCATCCCGCCGCGCCGCCATGCCGCCACGTTTGCGCGGCTCGCGGATTTTCCGCGCAGCGCGGCGCTCTGCCTTTCGTTTTTCGAGAGCGGCGCGCAGGTGATCGGCGTGTTCATCGTCGGAAACGCCGGCGCGCTCTCCGCCTGGACGGCGTCGACGCGCAACCGCCTGCTGGGCGAACTCGATGCGATCATCCACACCCTGGCGCGTCGCGAGATCGAGACGCTGCGCGGCATGTGCCTCGCCGGCATGGCGGCCGCCGGCGACGGCCGGGCGGAGAGCGTCACGGCCCTGTTTGGAAACCACGCGCCGCCCGCGGCGTGCCACCGCAATTGACGAGCGGGACGAAAACCTCTCGCCGCAAAAAAAACATGAGCAAATCAGCCACGATCGACAACACGAACGAGCGCCCGTCGTCTCTCGCGCCCGGGGGCGCGCTGGGGCAGGCCCGTCCGAAATCCGCTCGCGTCATCAACTGGGTCGAGGAGATCGCCGAACTCACCAAACCCGATGCCGTGTTCTGGTGCGACGGATCCGAAGCCGAGTATGGGGCGATGTGCGATCTGATGGTCGCCTCCGGAGCCGCGACCCGGTTGAGCGAAACGAAACGCCCCGGCTCGCTCCACGTGCGCTCGGATCCGGGCGACGTCGCGCGCGTCGAGGACCGGACGTTCATCTGCAGCCTGCGCGAGCGCGACGCCGGGCCGACGAACAACTGGATGCATCCGCGCGAGATGAAGGCGCGGCTCGAGAAACTTTTCACCGGCTGCATGCGTGGCCGCACGATGTACGTCGTGCCGTTCAGCATGGGGCCGATCGGCTCGCCCTTGTCGCACATTGGCATCGAGATCACCGACTCGCCCTACGTCGTCGCGAACATGCGGATCATGACGCGCATGGGCTCGGCCGTTTACGACGTTCTCGGCGAGCGCGATTTCGTGCCGTGCGTGCACTCCGTCGGCGAGCCGCTCGCTCCGGGCGAGCGCGATG